>JACZQN010000098.1 GCA_022545705.1 Nitrospirota bacterium
TTCGGGCACGGTTCGAGTACGAGAACCCAGAAGCAAAGATTGAGCGCACTGAATTTACCCTTCACGACGCGACCCTTTTTTATGCCGGCGCTTTCACGAAGAATTACTCTGGGTTTGTCGAGGCTGAGTTCGAGCCGGAAGACGGGAGCACAGAGATTTCTCTGATCGGGCAATTGCAGGGGGTCTTTGGAACGGCAGACGGCTTCTTCAGCTTCAGAACGGGACAGATGCATGTCCTTCAGCGAGTAGGCGTTGGCGGGTTGGATCGTCCGACGGGAATCAGTACCACGCCGGTTTACTCGACCACTCTGACGTTTAATCCACTTGGTGAAGACGCGGGGCTCAAAATCAGTGAGGACCAAAAAGGGCTGGAGCTGGCCTACGTGCATGGATCGAACAGGTTCTTGGTCCTAGTCCTCAACGGACTCGACGAGGGCGCAAAAGGTAGGAATAAGAATTTCGACGAAGATCCGGATAAAGATTACCTGGTCGCCTACGAACGGATTCTGGATGACCTTGCGTCCGGATTCACCGCCTTCTATTACCAGGGAACGCGCCACGCCACATTTACCTCGACACTCCCTCAGACGCTCGCGGGGCGGTTTGATTTTTCTCGACTTGGAGCCAATCTGAGCAAAGTTGTCCCGTGGGGCCCTGTCAACGCCGAGCTTCAAGGTGGCTACATCCGCAGCTATGATAATATCCCTTCAGAGGCGGGAGGGAAAGACGTCGAGGGTCATGCGTTCTACGTTGAGTCCCAACAATTTCTCACTGGACCGGAAATTACGTTCTTAGAGCGGTACTCCCTCATCGAGCAGAATGCCGCCCTTAATAATTCGCGGCGGCATGACCTGACAGCCGGCGTCGTGTTGCCAGTCCAAACCTGGCTCCGGGTCGCGGCGGAGTACACGTACACAGACAACAGGGCTACAGGCCTATCCGATCACCTTGCCCGGCTTGAACTCATGGCCAACTGGTAAGAGGGGAAATACAGTGTCAACCCCTCTGGCATGCCTGGCTGCCCTGGTCGCGGCCTCCGTGCTGACGGTAGGATGTGCAGGCCCGGTCCGATACACACGAACCGTCCACGAGAGCACAGCACGGTACGTCAAGCTCGAGGCACGGTACGGGTACGGCCAGCAGCACCAGTACGACAGTGCGGCCATGTCCTTCGCCCATCCGGTTTCCCTGACTGAGACGGAGTGGGCTCGAATCCTCAAACAGATCCGCATCCAGCCCCGAAAACGGCTCCTCACCATAGGGATGAAGGAGAGCGGGCCCACAGAGGCGTTTACTGAATCGGAGCTAGGGTACTTGTCCCAGCATCTCGCACAGGCCTTTGCGATGGCCAGGCCTGACGAGTGGGTGGTGTTCTACCTGAGCCATCCACGAGGCGATCATGGTAAGTCAGCGGTTACGGAAGTCACGTCAGGGGGATTGTTTGTGGAGGGTGGCCAGCTCCATCTCTTATTGGCCAATTTCCGCTATGCTGTCTCCATAGAGTCGTTTCAGAAGCAGATCCGCCATGACCCTCTGCGTCCCGCCGGCGATGGTTTCTATGATCTGGTTCCAGGCGAGCACCAAACGGTGCGGCGAGTGAAGATCTGGGACCTGACACAACCGATACGGGCTCAGAGCCTGGAGCTGGTTTTCGACTACCAGCTTTCACTCTCTTCCCCCGATGAAACTGTCCCTGAGCCTGGACCTACCGCGCCTCTCGAAGAGAGAATGGAAAGACTACAGCGACTCTATGACAAAGGGCTGACTACTCAGGAAGAGTACCAGCTCAAGCGTCAGAGCTTGCTTGACGAGCTCTAAGAGGGCACAACCTAAACGATCTCATGAAAGGTTCCATGACTACCTTGATGACCTAGTTAATCGAAACATACCGGACTTTTACCAATCAAGTTTCTAACTGTCTGGTGGAACCTGGTGATCGGCGTGCAACCCCCACGGGCGAGGCCTAGGTTCCAAGAAAGGAGCAGAGCTTTTTGCACTTGAGCAACCCGGGCGAGAAGAGCCGGCTGAACCTGCGGACGCTGCCATTCCCGTTGAAGGTCTTGGCGACCTGTTTTCTACTGACCATGGGTATTGGCTACCTGTTTGGCCTCGCGTACCTCTACCTCGTTGATCTGGAACCCCACGCCGATCAGAGACTATCCCTAGTCGAAGCGGTCATCAGCAAGTACTACGGCAAACGGGGAGGGAGCAGGCTGGAGGCAGCATTGGCGGGGGCTATGGGCGAATACGTCACCCAGGCCGAAAAGAAGCAGATCGCGCAGTGGATCAAAGAGGGGGCGGGTGAAGCGGAGTTTGTGAACGTCCAGCCAATCCTGAATCAGGCCTGCGCGACGTGCCATAGTCGCGAAACTGGGATGCCCATTCCACCTCTCACCACCTACCGCGAGGTCTCTCCGTACACGGCTGTCGACCTGGGGCAATCCATCAAGAGCCTGGTTCGGGTCTCTCACATTCATCTGTTCGGGATGAGTTTTATTTTCCTACTCACGAGCTTCATCTTCGCCTTCAGCGAGATTTCAAGCCCCATCAGGTCGGCACTGATCGGCATCCCATTCATCGCCATTTGGGTGGACATTGGATCGTGGTGGTTCACCAAGTACGAACCGGCGTTCGCCTACACGGTGATCGGCGGCGGGGTCTTGATGGGGGTGGCGCTGGCGATACAGATTGGTGTTTCGCTCTTCGAAATGTGGCTCGCACGGCCGAAAGGAAAGGGAGAAGGTGAGACTTGACATGTCCGCGAGTCGGTGAGCGGGCCGGGCTACCTCAATGAATCGGCGCGCCGCGCGCAGGCCGCGGAAGCGGCGACGCCGCTAAAGCGCGAGCACGCCGACCCCTCCAGACGATCGTGGCGAGGAGAAGTAGGACTTCTTATCTGCTGTCGTCCCGAAACATACTCGTGATTCTCTGCTCGACTCTGCGAAGAACCTGATTTGCTGACCTGCCTACTATCTGGTCCCAGTCCCCGACAAAGTCTTCGACGAAGAAAGCTTCGTCGCTGGGCTCGTACTTGGGCTTACCAGCCTTCTGCGGGAACGTCGGTTGAATCCGGAAAGTCTCCCTGAACAACCGACAGGTAATAACCGATCCAGTTGACGTGTCCCCCAAATTCCCTCGCCGTTCAGCGCCTCTACCAAATCCTCCTAAGTGGAGTAGTTGATTTCTTGAGCTATTCAGGGTAGGAGGTTTGGTCGTCTACAACGCGAGTTGTCCGCGGGGTGAGGGCTAGGCCCTAAGTCTCCATTCAAGAATCAAGGCGCGGCTCCCCAGTCTGCGACCCCTATCCGTTGAGTAACGAAAGGAGCGACCTTCATGAAACCGCCCAGCCCCGCCCATTCTATTACAATTGAGAAGAATCCGAATCGCGTGAAGGTGACGTTTAACGGTACGGTCATTGCGGATACCACACGGGCTCTTGTGCTTCACGAGGGAACCCTGCCACCGGTGCAATACATCCCACGTGAAGATGTGAATATGTCCTATCTTCGACACACCGACCACGCAACTCACTGTCCCTTTAAAGGTGACGCGTCTTACTGTCACGTCAGTGCAGGGGACAGAACGGCAGAGAATGCCGTCTGGACCTATGAAGCACCCGATCCGGCTGTGGCGGCAATCAAGGATCATGTCGCCTTTTATCCCAACAAAATGGATGCCATCGAAGAGCTTTCTCAACCTCTTTATCAATGAACCCTTCCTGGCCCCTTCCCCAAGAGGACCCTTGGTCAACCCCTTTTGCTGAGTCCCTGCTTGCTCAGCTTAAGTTGCACCCCGGATTAACGATTTTAGACGTCGCCTCTGGGGATGGGATTCCGGCCTTCTATCTGGCTGAGCAAGTTGGGCCGACTGGTCGCGTACTGGCCATTGACCTGAGCCAGGCCCAAATAAGACGGGCCCGATTCCAACAAGGCCCTGCCCTCCCATGGCTTGAATTCGTGTGTATGGATTTGCGAGCGCTTCCGTCCACACTCCCATCTTTCGATCGAATCACGGGGAACATTTCCTTTATGTTTTTTCGACCGAACCGATTCGAAGCGCTCCAAGGCCTCGTCTCACACCTGAAGCCTGGGGGACAGGTTGTGTTCACCTTTCCATCGTTGGGGACCTTCGACTCCCTCTGGGAGCGAATTGATCGAGAAATGGCCCATCGGCACCTTGTGCATGAGCGTCAGGCCCTCGCAGACTATGTCGCTGAGCGCCCCTCCGCTGAACACGTTACGCAATGGCTCGAAGATTTGAAACTGGAACAGATTGTGGTAGCGGAAGACCCACTCGAGGTCAAAACCGGACCTGGGCCTGCTTTCCTTCATCATCCCCTCTTACGTGGAGGGTTTCTGGACGATGCGTATGACTGCTTTCAAGACCAAGCACTTGCCGAGAAGGTCATGGTAACCGTCTCAGACGACATCACCAGTTTCGTGCCGCTCCTGGCGCTTCGATGTACAATGTCCGCCTGGAAACCTCACGGCTCTATGTGAGTGCCTGCGTCAATACTGGGACTTCTCCCCTTGTCTGCCCTCCGGCAGCGGTACCCCGAAGCGACAACGCTGGAACGCGCACGACGTGGACCGATCCGCCGACGTAGGCGCTGAGACGAGAATGGGGACGGCACGGGGACTGCGTGAGGGGTTTGAAGGAAGAAGAGCCCTGGGGAAGGCGAATATGGTAAGATGAGCCCGTCTTGAAGGGGCCGTATGGTGGCGGCGCGTTGGCTGGTGCTCCGCGGAGCAGTGACATGAGCGATCATCGGAAAGCAGAGCGGGAGGGCCGTCGTGATCCAGAAGCGGGTCGTGGGACGGGTGAGACAAGAGGAGCCAATCAGGAGCAAGACGATCCGCTGGTTCTGATCGATGAGTGTCTGGCCTCCCTCCCAGACGAGGATCCACGTCAGAAGCTTCTCTACAAGCTCCGCCATGCGGTCTTGCAGGACTCCGTGGTCTTTCAGCAGCGGGAGGCAGAAGTCAAGAAGCTGCGCGACGTCGTTGAGAAGCTCACCGCGCCCGCCAACCGTATTGGAACACTCCTGGACCTCCCGGTTGAGGGGCTGGCTCATATCGTAGTCGGTGGAGCCGAGTACTACACCAAGGTCGATCCGCGCGTCCCCAAGGTCGACCTCAAGATCGGAACCCAAGTCCTGGTGAACGAGGCCTACGCCTTGGTCGAGACCCTGGGGTATGATCGCAATGGCCCGGTGCTGAAGGTGGCTGAGGCGTTACCCGATGGCCGGCTGCGGTTTGAGCAGGAGCCGGGCCGGCAGGGCTTGATTCTTCAGCGTTCGAGCGACCTGGCGGAGGTGGAGCTCAAGCCAGGCGATGAGGTCCGAATTGACCCCAGCCACCGGGTCGCAATCGAGCGCCTGGAGGACCGGCGAGCCGCCTGGCATGTCCTGGACGAGGTGCCCCGCGTCAGCTGGGAGCAGATCGGCGGGCAGAAGGCCGCGATCACCGCCATTCGCAAAGCCATCGAGTATCCACTCCTCCACGCGGAGACCTTTGCCAGGTATCAGTTCACCCAGCCAAAGGGTTTCTTGCTGCACGGCCCGCCGGGCTGCGGCAAGACCCTCATCGGTCAGGCCACAGCATCCAGTCTAGCCAAGCAGCTCCACGATACGGGCGTGGAGTCGCCCGATCGGCCCAAGGTCACGCGTGGGTCGTTCCTGCACGTGAAGGGCCCGGAGATTCTGAACATGTGGTTGGGCGAGTCCGAGCGGATGGTGCGGGACCTCTTCGCCCAAGCTCGCGCCCGCCGCAAGGAAGGCGTGCTTCCGTTTATTTTTATCGATGAGGCCGAGTCTATCCTGGGGACGCGCCGGGCCATGCGGTCCTTTAACATCTCCAATACCTTGGTCCCCATGTTTTGCGCAGAATTGGACGGGGTGGACTCGCTCCGGGATGTGGTCATTATCCTCGCCTCGAACCGACCAGACCTGATCGACCCGGCGGTCCTGCGGCCCGGCCGCATTGATCGGAAGATCAAGGTTGGGCGCCCAGGACGCGAAGGAGCGGCCGACATCCTTCGGATTTACCTCAGGCCTGGGTTGCCCTTAGACCCCTCCCTGCTCGCTGCGCGTGCGGGTGATGAGGCAGCCGTCTGCGGAGAGCTGACCAACCAGGTCGTCGAGGCCATTTTCCAACGGTCCGAGAAGAACCGCCTGCTGTCGATACGGCTTCGCAGCGGACAGAGCAAGGTGCTCTACCGGGCCGATCTTGTGAACGGCGCGATTCTGGCTTCCATTGTCCAGCGCGCGAAGGAGCGTGCCATCGAACGGACCATTCAGGCGTCGGGTGAGATGCCGACCCAGCAGGGGGTGTCCCTGGAAGACCTCCTTTCGTCGATTGATGCGGAGTTCCGTGAAGGGGAACTGCTGCCGCCGGACGACGCGGCGCAGGAATGGTTGAAGCTGCTGGACCACGACCCGGAGCAAGTGATCGGGATCTCCTCGTTTCGCAAGGGCCGGCTCGCGGAGGAGAAAACCATAGGGCAGATCATTTGACCATATAGCAGCGTTGGCAAGTCGGCGACTTGCCGTGGGGAGAGTCCACTTCTTAGCTGATTGATCGCTTCCTCACTGATCACATGAGTACATGGGCACATGAATAAATTCTTATGAGGTTGTTTGGACTAGAAACTGAGTACGGCATCGCCCGCGAGGATCTCGAGACCATGGACGTGGTGGTCGAGTCGATGGAACTCGTGCGGGCGCATCTGACAGAGGCCTTTCAGCGAACCTGGGACTATGCAGGTGAAGATCCGCATGAAGATGCACGAGGCTTCCGGGTGGCCAGCCTGCAGCAGGATCAAGAGGAAACAGACTTCGCCAAGCTGGATGCCCACCGTCCCTTCTCCTTCCATGAAATGAAAAGCGACCTCGTTCTCCCGAATGGCGCACGCTTCTACAACGACCACACGCATCCGGAGTATTCAACGCCGGAATGTCGGACCTTGCACGACCTCGTGGCCCACGACCGGGCCGGCGAACGTATCCTGCAACGAGCGGCGGAGCGGCGCAACCGTGTGCTGGGGGGTCCCCACGTCCAGCTCTACAAGAACAACACCGACTTTCACGGCCACAGTTACGGATGTCATGACAATTACCTGCTTCCGCGTCGCATCCCGTTCTCAACGCTGGCCG
>JACZQN010000099.1 GCA_022545705.1 Nitrospirota bacterium
ACTTTGCCGGAGCGGCAGAAAGACTCGGCCGCCTCACCGACTCGGCGGCGTGCGCAAACATGACACGAGTTATTCCTCGTGTCGCGCACCCCACCCGGCATCCGGAGAAGGAAAGCCGGTACTGACCACCGCACCGTGGTCGCAGACCACGGCGACGGAAATACCGGAAGGGCGCACGGTGCGACGATCCACCCGTTGCACCACAAGAGCAACGGGTACCCGGCACCACGTGTGTGCGCGCCGCCGAGATGGTGAGGCGGCCGGAAACCCGCTCCGGACTGCCCTGGAAGGGATGCCGCGAGAGGCGCGGGAGCGCGAAGCCCTCTGGCGAGCGTATTCCGGATCTGGGTGTACTGACTTTTGCTGCTATCTAGGACGAACAGGCCTCGAGAAAGTACCGCTTGACCGGCACGCCCATTTGGTTTTTAATACTCAATATCAATTTCTGGAATCCGGTGTCATGAGTAGAAACCTCAAAGAATTCGCCGTCCTCAAGGACCACCTGGGCAAGCATCAGCTAAAGCTGACGCGCCAGCGCGAGCGAATCCTCGCCCTGTTCCTCAAGACCGAGCACGTGACGGCGGAGCACATGTACCGCTCGCTGTCGAAAAGGGACCCTCACATCGGCCTCGCCACGATCTACCGAACGCTGAACCTGTTCTGCGATGCCGGACTGGCGCAGGCACGTCACTTCGGGGCTCAGACCCAGTATGACAATGTTTCGCACAAACGCCACCATGACCACCTGATCTGCACAACCTGCGGCAAGATTGTGGAATTTGAAAACTGCGAGATTGAACGGCTTCAGGAGGAGGTGGCAGCCAAACACGGATTCGTGATCCAGACTCACAAGCTCGAGCTCTACGGCCTGTGTTCACGGTGCCAGCGTTGACGGCGGCCCTTTTTTTTGGTATCTTTTTGAGATGGTGAATCAATATCATTTTCATTCTGGTACCAACCGTCTGTCGGACCCTGGCATGGAACACTCAATGCAACCCTTCTCCCGAAGGCCCGGCCCACTAACGCAGCTCCTCTATCCCCTGGTCCTAGTGGCAATGGGAGTCGCTGCGGCGGCGAGTTCTCCGCCCGCGCCTGTCAGCGCAGCTCCTGACAAATTGGTCGTGTACTCCGGTCGGGCGGAGCGCCTGATCAAACCCGTCTTGGATTCTTTCGAGGAGGTAACCGGGATCCAGGTGGCCCTACTCTCTTCGGGAACCACCGAGCTGGTGAACCGCCTCCACGCGGAAGGGAAACGGACCCGGGCCGACCTGTTCATTACCAATGACGCCGGCAGTCTTGAGCGGGCCAGAGAGTTGGGGCTCCTGCGCCCCCTGCACATGCGCGAAATCGAACGAGCGGTCCCCGCCCCGTTCCGGTCTCCCGACAACAGTTGGGTAGGTTTGTCGGGGCGGGTTTGGCTCGTCGTGTATAACACCGACCGGATCAAGCCGACCGAGATTCAGTCAATTCTGGATCTTGCGGACCCGCGATGGAAAGGCAAGATTGCGATCCCCAACGCGGGCAGCGTATATCTCCAGGCCGGGGTTTCCGTGATCAAGGCCATCCACGGCGACGAGCGGACGCGGCGCTTCCTGGAAGGGCTCAAGGTCAATGCGGGCACTCATGTGTACGGCAAGAGTTCGCAAATTGTTCGGGCGGTGGCCAAAGGCCGGGTCGCCCTAGGACTGGTCAATCACTATTACGTATACCGGCACCTGACGGCCAATCCCGGCGCGCCGATTGCCGCACTCCTGCCGGACCAGCACGAGCAAGGCATGGGTGCGATCATGAACGTGGCCGGTGTCGGGGTTGTCAAACACACGAGGCACCTGGACGCCGCTCGGCGACTGGTGCAGTTCCTCGTCTCCCAGGCGGGCCAAAAGATGTTCGCGGACCTCAACAAAGAGTATCCTCTGCACCCCGAGGTCGAAGCGAATCCCGTCTTACCTGAGCGAAAAAGTTTTCGTGCAGCGCAGGTGCCCCTTGCGCGACTGGGAGAGCTCCGTGAACCAACCATGGATCTCATCGAGGCAGTCGGCCTGCGGTAGGACTCCTTATGACTACGACGTCGGCAGGCAGGCAGGCAGCTCCCCGCTCGCTCTCGCTGGTGGCGCTGCTGGTCGCCGGCCTCCTTTGCCTCCCGCTGGCGTATGTCACCTACCAAGCCCTGACCGCCGGGTCGTTAGTCTGGGGCCGGCTCTGGAGCACACGCATCCCTGAGCTGCTGTCTAACACTGCTTGGCTGGCCGTCAGCGTCGCCGCCGGGACTCTTGTTTTAGGTATCTCGCTCGCCTGGATTGTCGTCCGATTCGACTTCGTCGGTCGCCGAGTGTGGGAATGGGCGCTGGTCCTGCCCCTCGCCGTGCCTTCGTTTGTCCTCGCGTACGTCTATACCTATTTGCTCGGTGCGGACGGGCCCATTGAACAGGCCTGGCAGGCCGTGGCGGGACCTGAAAGCCACATTTTCTCCCCATACAGTTACGCCGGCGCAACGCTGGTCATGACGTTGGCGACATTCCCGTTTGTGTACCTGATGGCCAGGGCCGCGCTGCTAAACTTCAACGTCTCCTTCGAGGAGGTGGCCCGTGCGTGTGGGGCCAGCCGGCTGCGGACCCTGTTCAGGGTCACGTTGCCTTTGATTCGTCCGGCGATCGTGGCCGGTCTGTCGCTCGCCATTCTGTACGTCGTTTCGGATTTCGGGGCTGTTTCCCTTCTCCGCTATCAGACCCTGACCTATGCGGTGTATCAACAGATCACCGGCCGGTATGATCACGCGGCCGCCAGCGCGTTGAGCCTGCTCCTTGTGCTGTTTGCTCTCACCTTCCTCGTGACTGAACGGTGGTTTCGGCACCGGAGCCGCTTCTTCCAGACGACAGGACGGTACCAAGTCTTCGTGCGAAAGCGCTGCGGCCCAACCGGCACGCTACTCATCACAGCTTATCTCGTGCTGGTGTTTGGCGCCGCGTTCGGTGTGCCGGCTTTGCTGTTGATCCAGTGGAGCCTGTCTGCTGTCGCTGAGGGCGCCGTGGATGCCCGCTTTTTCGGGTTCGTCTGGAACAGCGCCTTACTGTCCGGATCGGCGGCAACCTTCGCACTGCTCATCGGCATTCCACTCGCCTACCTCGCTAGCCGGTGGCCATCCAGGCTGAATCTCCTTTGCGTCCAGGCCGCCTATACGGGCTACGTGTTGCCAGGGCCGGTCGCAGCCTTGGCGCTGTTAGTGGTGTTTTCTCACATCGCGCCGTTTTTGTATGGGACCGTCGTAGTCTTGATCGTCGCCTACATTGTCCATTTTTTACCGGCCGGCTTGCAGTCGATGGAACCGGCCTTGCAGCAAGTGGCCCCGAATCTGGAGGAAGCATCCCGCAGCCTGGGGTTCGGCATGGTGCCGACCCTCAGGAAGGTCACGCTCCCGCTTGTGCGAGGCGGATTCATCGCCGCGTGGGTGTTGATGTTTCTCCAATGCATGAAAGAATTGCCGGCGACGCTCCTGCTCCGCCCGGTCGGGTTTGACACCCTGGCCGTCCGTGTTTGGCTGGAGGCCAGCGAGGAGTACTACGAGCTCGCGGCCCCGTCAGCGCTGTTGATTATCCTTCTCACGTTGCCGGCCCTGCTCCTGTTGGTCTCCAAGGATTGGCGGGCGGCGTGAGCTGGAAGGACACGATTTGAGATGATACAGCCTGACCCGACATCGATTGACCAGAGCGCGCAAGGACGCGAAGCCTCAGCGGGAGGCCGGACCAACCGGTCGAGTCACAAGCCGGTCCTGGAACTTCGTCACGTCACCTGTGCCTACGAAGTCGGAGAAGTGGCGATCTCCGACATCTCCTTCTCCCTGTTCAAGGGAGAGATCCTCTGCTTGCTCGGTCCGTCGGGGTGCGGCAAAACGACGACGCTGCGAGCGATTGCCGGATTTGAAGCCGTCGCCTCAGGCGAAGTGTATCTTGAAGGACAGTTGGCGTCGGAGCCCGGTCTCCTCGTGCCGACGGAACGCCGCCGCGTCGGGATGGTCTTCCAGGAGTACGCCCTGTTTCCACACCTGCGTGTGGTCGAGAATGTCGCTTTCGGGCTTCACGCGCTGCCGTCAGCCCGACGCGCCGCCCAGGTCGAGTCGATGATCGAGCTGGTCGGCCTCACCGGCCTAGAACAACGCTATCCCCATGAGCTCTCCGGTGGCCAGCAACAGCGGGTGGCGTTGGCCCGAGCCCTGGCGCAGAACCCGGTCGTCCTGCTCCTTGATGAACCGTTCAGCAATTTGGATCCGGACATGGCGAGCAAGATGCGGGCGGACCTGCACGATCTGCTGCGGCGCACGAATACCACCGCCATCCTAGTCACCCACGACCACGAAGAAGCCTTTGCGATGGCTGATCGGATCGCGGTGTTAAACAACGGCCGATTGGAGCAGATGGATACACCGGAGGTCATCTACCACACACCGTCCACGCCATTCGTGGCCGACTTCGTGGGCCAGGCTGATTTCATTCCAGGCATGATTGAGAATGGAAAAGTGCTGACAGAAATCGGAGAGTTTCCGAACCAAGAAAACTATCCGGGCGGGGTGAAAGTCGTCGTGATGGTGCGCCCGGATGACGTCCATATCGTCCCCTTGGAGAACTGCGAGGCGCGCATCCAGGCCAGGCAGTTCCGCGGGTCGGAGAACCTCTACACTATCGCGCTGCCGTCCGGTCGCGTGGTGCATAGCAGCGAATCCTCGACCAGCGTCTATCCTGTGGGAACAGCTGTTGAATTGCAGGTCATCGCGACGCACACGGTGCTCTTCAAGCAGACCTAGGATCAGCAAGCAGACCTAGAGTCAGTGACCGATTGACAGTCCTGCCTGTACTTTACGATACTCCCCATCGGCTTGGTCGGGATGCGCGTGGTTGGCTCAGCGAGGAAGAGACATGGAAGGGTTCAAAAACGAGCAGCCGATTCCCAAGAAAGGCTTGAAACCGGCGTCAAATCCCTACCGCAGAGATGCACTGGTTGTCGTCCGCGCCGATCGCGTCACCATGATCGAGCGGTTTGTGAACGTCGTGGATGAGGTCCGAGGTCTCGGGTTCGACGAGGTCAGCCTTGAGGTGGCCAGGTTGTGAACACGATGCTGAAGCGGGACCCCGGTCGTCTCCGGCGGCATCTGGAGAGTTGGACAGCTTCAATCCTGCTCCACGGTCTCGCTGTAGGCGTGGGGATCCTCTTGGTTTCAGGACTCGATCTCGATCCCCAGCCGGAGCCATTTCGGTGGGAGGTCTCAGTTGTTGAGCTGGCTAGTTCGACCGAGGACAACTCTCCCGCCCCGACCGATTCCAAACCGCAGCCGGTGCCCCCGGCATCCGAGCGGGTAGAAAGACGGCTCGTCGAGACGCAACCGGGTATTCAGACCGTACAGACGCAAACCATGGGTCACATAAAAAGGAGAGAGCCCATCGTCCGGCAACCTGTGCAACGACAAGTAACCCACGTGCGTCCGGTTCGGTCCACCTTGCATCAAGTCCAGGTGGTCGCCCGGACCATCCACTCCATCGAGGCTCGGCAACGCAGGGGGCATGCGGTCACTGAGCCGACCCACGTTGTGAAACCTCAGGCTGTGGTGCGTGAGCCAGAAATCGTTGAGCCTGCCCGAGGAGCTCAGGCGGTTCCGCAACAGATAATCGCCAGCCCACGGACTGTCGCCCCGTTGGAATCGTCTGTGGTCTCTCGGCAGGGGCAGGACAAACCCCAACGCAAAGTGCGGACGCTTGCCAAGGCGGGTGCTCTCGCCAAGCCGCCTCCGGAGGTACAGGCCAATGCAGTCGTTCGAACTGCCAAATTAGCGGAGACAGTCGCGAAGCAGGTGACCACTCAAATGCGATCCACGTCCGAAGCATCTGTGATCGCTCAGCGGGTCGTGCAGTCGGCACAGGCCCTTCCGGTCCCACGCGAGCCGAGTACGATCGAGGCCGCGAAGCGGGTGATCACGCAGACGGCTATCAACACGCAACCGGCAACCTCGAGGCCTGCATCAAAACCTGATTACGGCTGGTTGGCTGACGCGCTGTACAGGAAGATCGACCATTTGAAACAGTACCCCTCTATCGCCCGCTTGAACCAGTGGGAGGGACGCGTGTTGCTACGTGCAGCGGTCAGGGCGGATGGCCAGCTTGTGGATCTGGACGTCGCCGAAAGCTCGGGACATCCGGTTCTGGATCAGGATGCTCTAGAAATCATGCGGCGGGCCTCTCCTTTGGAGCTGAAGCACGCCCTAGGAAAGCCACAGGTCGTGGTTAACGTCCCGATCAGTTACACATTGGGGCCGTGACCGCATGGCCAAAGCCTCCATGGTTCGATCGGCACAGAGCCCAGACAAAGGCGCAGTGGGAAGCGTGACTGTAACCAGTGTGAACGAGGGAAATCAGGTGAACCCCGCCCCGCTCCTGCGACGAGGACGCACCTTCGAACTCCTGATCGTCTTCGTGAGTTGTGTATTGCTCGCCGGTGGAACCGCGTCGGCGGACTCGGACTCCGACCGGTCCTTTACGGCTCTCATCACCGACGCCGAAGGCGTCGTAACGGAATTGACCAACGTTTCATTCTATTGGGAAGAACAAGTCAGTGAGACTGCTTTCGTTCCCCACGAACTCAAGCAGGTCCCAGTGAGGCGCGGGGCCGGGACGGTCAAGGTCAGATTCGCCACGATCAAAGAGATCGAAGTGGAGCCTGCGCCCGACAGCAGCCTGCCTCTAGTTACCATCACGCTCACCAACGGCAAGACCGGCGCGTTTCGACTCGCGATCGCGGGAAGCTTCAAGGGCGAGTCTGATTTTGGCGAAATGCACATCCCTGCGAACAGCGTTCGAAGGATCCTGTTCAAGTAAGCCCGCTTTTCCCAAATAGCCCCCTAGCCCACATTATTCATGACGGTTCGTCGCGAAATCCCGGAGTCGCGCAGCGAGACGGGCGCGTGGAGCCCCGCGAAGGACCGAGGCGTACTGGAACAGTACGTTGAGGGACTGAGTGGCGAGCCCGCCCGCCTGCATGCAGCAGTAGCCGCATGCAGGCTTGTCGCAGCCGCGAATCCCGGGTACCCGTTGCTCTGTGAGATGCAACGGGTGAACAGCAGAAGTGTTCATGAATAATGTGGGCTAG
>JACZQN010000024.1 GCA_022545705.1 Nitrospirota bacterium
CGAGCCTCTGCGATTCGCGACGACAGGCTCGGCCATCATGCTGGACAGGCTTTATGGCTGCCAGACTAATTTTTTAAAGGGGAGCGATGTGAGCATCTTAGTGGATAAATCAACGCGGGTGGTGGTGCAGGGGATTACGGGCAAGGAGGGGTCATTTCATGCGACCCAGTGCAAGGCCTATGGGACCCAGGTTGTAGCAGGTGTGACCCCTGGGAAAGCCGGCCAGGAGGTCGAAGGCATTCCGGTCTTCAACACCGTGCGTGAAGCGGTGAAGAGAACCCAGTGCGACACGTCGTTGATTTTCGTGCCGCCAGCGTTCGCCGCCGATGCGATTCTTGAGGCGGCCGACGCCGGCATTCGCTTGATCGTCTGCATCACTGAGGGCATCCCGATCAATGACATGGTCAAGGTAAAACGCGCCTTGCAGGGACGAGAGACCCGTCTCATCGGGCCCAACTGCCCGGGGGTCATTACGGCGGATGAATGCAAGATCGGAATTATGCCGGGGTTCATCCACAAGAAAGGCCGCGTGGGCGTGATCTCCCGAAGCGGTACCCTAACCTATGAGGCCGTCAACCAGCTTACCAACCTTGGCTTGGGCGAGACGACGTGCATCGGCGTCGGAGGCGATCCGATCATCGGGACAGGCTACATTGATCTGTTAGTGATGTTTGAGAAGGACCCTGAAACCGAGGCGGTCGTGATGATCGGCGAGATTGGCGGTGATGCCGAGGAGAAAACTGCCGCCTTCATCAAGGAAAACATCCGCAAGCCGGTGATCGGCTTCATCGCGGGCATTACTGCTCCGCCCGGACGCCGCATGGGCCATGCCGGCGCCATCATCACGGGTGGCAAGGGGACGGCTGCAGAGAAGATGGCCGCGCTGGAAGCGGCTGGCGTGCGCGTCGTGCGGAATCCCGCCGAAATCGGCGCAGCTGCTAAAGCCGCCTTAGCCCACTAGCTCTCAGGGCGGAGAAAAGGTACCGGGAGTCTTTTTAAGCTGCTCTAAACCTCCAAATTCTGCTTGAGGGGTAGACTTGCCATCCGTTGCACCATAAGAGCAACGGGTACCCGGCAGCACGTCTGTGCGCGCCGCCGAGATGGTGAGGCGGCAGGAAACCCACTCCGGACTGCCGTGGAAGGGATGCCGCGAGAGGCACGAAAGCGAAGGACCGCACGCCACCTACTCCGCTCAGCCCGCCAGCTTCTTTTTGAGCAACTCATTCACCTTCCCCGGATTCGCCTTACCACCCGAGGCTTTCATCACTTGGCCCACGAAAAATCCCAACACCTCTTCCTTGCCCCCACGGTACTGCGCAAGCTGCGCGGGATTCTTCGCGAGCACGTCGTCAATCATCTTTTCCAGCGAGGCTTCGTCGGAGACCTGGGTGAGTCCCCCCTCCTTGACGATGTGCTCCGGCGCTTTCCCGCTGGCGTATAATTCGGGGAAGATCTCTCGCGCAACCTTCAGACTCACTGTTCTGTCCTCGACCAATCTCAGCAAGCTTACTAAGCGCTCTGGGCTGACCGGGGAGTTGGCTGCCGACGTGCCGGTGTTCTTCAACTCTCGCAGCAGCTCACCCATGACCCAGTTACTCACGGTCTTGGGTTGGCCAAACAGCTTGACGCAGTGCTCGAAATAGTCCGCGAGGGGCTTGGAGGACGTCAGAACGCCTGCGTCATAGTCCGGGAGACCATGTTCCGTCACGAACCGTTTCTGCCGAGCAGAGGGCAACTCCGGCATGGTCTTCCGAAGCTCTTCGACCCAGTCTTGAGCGATATGCAGTGGCACCAAATCTGGATCGGGGAAGTAGCGATAGTCGTGCGCGTCTTCCTTGCTGCGCATCGTGACGGTCACACCCTTCTCCGCATCCCAGAGGCGCGTCTCCTGCTGAACGCTCCTGCCCTCGTCGAGCACCTTCGTCTGCCGCTTGATCTCGTATTCCAGCGCCTCCCTGACGAACTTGAAGGAGTTGATGTTCTTCAGCTCCACTTTCGTCCCGAGGCCCTGCTGCCCGACCGGCCGCAGCGAAAGATTTGGCTCGCAGCGCAGGCTGCCTTCCTCCATGTTGCCGTCACACACTTCCAGATACATCAGGATATCCCGGAGTGACTTGAGATAGGCCACGACTTCATCTGCCGAGCGCATATCGGGCTCGGTCACGATTTCGAGCAGCGGTATTCCCGCCCGGTTGAGGTCAACCCGGCTATGACTGGAGCCGGACACGTGGATGTTCTTGCCGGCATCTTCTTCCAAATGTGCCCGGCGGATCTGGATCCGCTTCGGCACCCTGTTCACGTACGTCTCCACCCAGCCATGCTCGCAGATCGGCGCTTCGTATTGGGAGATCTGATAGCCCTTGGGGAGGTCAGGATAGAAATAGTTCTTGCGAGCAAATCGGTTCTGCGAGCGGATGGTACAGCTCAGCGCCAGCCCGGTCCGGATCGCCATCTCCACGGCCTGCCTATTGATGACGGGAAGTATGCCCGGCATCCCGAGGCAGATGGGACAAGTCTGGGTGTTGGCCGATAGGCCGAACGTCGTCCCACAGGCGCAAAACATCTTCGCCTGTGTCCGCAGTTGCGCATGAACCTCCAACCCGATAACAGCTTCGTACGCCACATTCACTCACTCGTCTCACTGGTGAATCGCTTGCGCTCGCGCCGCATGGCCTCGCGGCCGGTTTCGAAGGCTTCACCTAGGACAGACTTTTTGCTTTTCACGAAGTCGCGACTTTTGACAACCGTCTTGTCAAAGGTCTCGCCCGCCTTTTCGGCGAAATCCCGCATCTGCTCCTCGGTCCGCCGGGCATAACCGCGCAACTGTTCCCGCGTCTCGCTCCCCGGCTGCGGCGCGAGTAACAGCGCTGCAACCGCTCCCAATGTTGCGCCGCCCAGAAAGGCCACGATAATCGCCCCTGCTGAAACTCCATGGTCATCGTCCGCCATTGGAATGCCCTCCTTCGTTGAGAATCCGTTCTCTGATCACGGCCGATGCGGCCCTGACCCCCGCAACCATACTCGCCAACTGAACAAATAAGGAGCCGCTCTTGCTTCGTACGACCTTGTGCACCTGTTGCACCGATTCTCCCAACTCTCCCACAGCGTGCAAAAACACAGAGGCATGTTCGACCCCCTCCCGGGATTGATCGGCCAATGTGTTGAGCTTCTCAGTCATGGCCCGTACCTCTTTCACGAGAGGCGGCACCTCGCTGTTCAAACGGGCCAGCAATTGTTCCGCTTGAATCACGGTCCTTTTAATTTGATTCAAGGTGGGAACCAAATAACCCACCAACACCACAAAGGCCACCGCGACAATTGCCGCGGCCACATCAATAATCATAGGAGCACCTCTTTTGCTAGCGTATGGTCGGTCGTCTCGTCCGCCAGTTGGTTGCCTGCTCATAGGCATAGGCGGCACGCAGGACCGTCTCCTCCTGGAACGGGCGTCCCAGGATTTGCAGACCGATGGGCAGACCGACCTTGCTGAACCCGCACGGAAGCGAGATAGCTGGGATCCCCGCCAGGTTCACCGAGATCGTGTAAATATCCGACAGATACATCTGCAGCGGGTCTTCGATCTTCTCGCCGAGCTTGAACGCGGGAGTCGGCATCACGGGGGTCACAATCAGGTCCACCTCCTGGAAGGCCGCATCAAAATCCCGCCGGATCAAGGTCCGGACCGCTTGCGCCTTGCCATAATAGGCCTCGTAGTAGCCGGCGCTCAGGGTATACGTGCCGAGCATGATCCGCCGCTTCACTTCCGGCCCAAACCCTTCTTGCCGGGTCTTCATATACATCTCCAGGAGGTCCTTGGCCTGCTTCGAGCGGAGTCCGTACTTGACGCCGTCGTACCGCGCCAGGTTCGAGCTGGCCTCAGCCGTCGCGATCACATAGTAGGTTGCAATCGCAACACCGGTCATCGGGAGCGAAACGTCGATGATTTCCCCTCCCAGCTCGTTGAGCTGGTCCAGCGCCGCCCGGACCGCCTGCTCGACCTCGGGATCGAGCCCTTCGGCAAAGTACTCGCGGGGCACGCCGATTTTCAGTTTCTTGACGTCCTTCTTCTTGAGCGCCCGAGTGTAATCCGGAACTGACACGTCGGCGGAAGTTGAGTCCTGGGGATCGTGGCCAGCGATCACGTTCAGCAGCACCGCCGCGTCGGCCACATCTTTGGTGATGGGGCCAATCTGGTCGAGTGAGGAGGCGAAGGCAACCAATCCATACCGTGACACTCGGCCATAGG
Source organism: Nitrospirota bacterium (assembly GCA_022545705.1). Lineage (GTDB taxonomy): Bacteria > Nitrospirota > Nitrospiria > Nitrospirales > Nitrospiraceae > JACZQN01. Next base: position 4,247 of record JACZQN010000024.1, read on the forward strand.
TGGGTTTCAGTCCGACAACGCCACAACAGGCCGCCGGCTGTCTGATCGATCCACCAGTATCCGACCCTAAGGCGGCCACACACTCGTCCGCCGCGACTGCGGCGGCGGAGCCGCCACTCGATCCGCCGGGGACATAGCCCAGATTCCAGGGATTCCGACTCGGACCAAAGGCCGAGTTTTCGGTTGAAGACCCCATGGCAAATTCATCGAGGTTCGTTTTGCCAAGTAGCAAATAGCCCTGTCCCCGTAGCCGTGCGATCACGGTCGCATCATACGGCGGCACAAAGGTGCCCAGCATCCGGGAGGCACAGGTGGTCAACACACCCTCGGTGCAGATATTGTCTTTGATTGCGAGCGGCATCCCCATCAGCGGCATCGTCCTTCGCCAGTTCTTGAGTTTTTGATCGAGCGCCTCGGCTTGGGCCCTGGCCGAGTCCACAGCCTGCGTGATGTAGGCCTTGATCTTGGGCTCAACCTGGCTGATCCGTAAGTAGTAGGCGTGCACGATCTCGCGCGCACTCACCTCTCCCTGGGTGAGTTTATCTTGCAGCTCGCGGAGTGTCAGCTTATGGAGGACCATGTCCCTCTTAGGGCTTGGTCACAATGCGGTTTTGGTCATCGACTTGAATGATCGTCGGTCGGTGGTGCTTGGCCTCATCCTCGGCGTAGAACTCGTAGCAGAACATGATGATCTTATCCCCAATCAAGGCCTTGCGCGCTGTGGGCCCGTTCAGGATGATCTCACCGCTTCCTCGCTTTCCAGCGATGGCGTACGTGGTGAACCGTTCGCCGTTGTTGAGGTTTGACAGCATGACCAGCTCGTAGGGGCGAATCCCGGCCGCGTCCAGGAGGTCCTCGTCTACAGTCAGGCTGCCCTCGTACTCCAGGTGGGCATCAGTGACGGTTGCGCGATGAATCTTTGCCCGTAGCATTTGTCGAAACATAGTGTTCCTCTTCACCCGTTACACGTGAATCGTTATTCGTTCATCGCGAAATCGGAAGCCCCTACATCCTTCACACATCGCGTGTAACGTGTCACGTGTAACGATTAACGATCTTCAAGAATCCTAGGCACCTGGAAGTGGCCTGCCTCGCTTTCTGGCGCATTGGCCAGCGCTTTCTCAACCGGAAGGCAAGCCCTTGCCTTGTCCTCACGAAAGACATTGGTCTGTTCCAAGACGGTCGCGGTCGGCTCCACCTCGTCCGTGTTCACGGGTTTCAGTTTCTCCATGTACGTGAGGATACTGCTGAGCTGCTGACTGAAGGCCTCTCGTTCAGCCTCGCTGATTTCGAGCCGGGCCAACTTGGCGACGTGCTCGATTTCTTCTTTACCGATTTGCATCGGAACCCCTATTCCACCGTCACGCTTTTCGCCAAGTTTCTCGGCTGGTCCACATCCGTGCCACGCATCACGGCGATGTGATAGGCCAGCAATTGTAACGCAACCGCATACAAAATGGGCGTGAGCAAAGGCGGGACATCGGGGATCGTGAACACCGCGTCCGCCTCTTTGCCAAGCTCCCGCTCCCCCTCACTGACAAACGCGATCACCGGCGCCTTCCGGGCCTTGACCTCCATCAGGTTGCTGACCGTCTTTTCATACAGCCGATCGCGGGGGACCAGGACGACGACCGGCATGTCCTCGTCAATCAGCGCGATCGGGCCATGCTTCATCTCGCCGGCCGCGTACCCCTCGGCATGGACGTAGGAGATCTCCTTCAGCTTCAAGGCGCCTTCCAGCGCGATCGGGTAGTTGATCCCCCGGCCCAGATAGAGAAAGTTTCGCTTCCCAGCGTACCGCTTAGCGATCGCCACAATTTCCGCTTCGCGCTTGAGGATATGTTCCACACAGCTCGGCAGCGCCACATACCGCTCCAGCCAGACCCGCCCGTCATTCTCGTTGAGCACCCCGCGCACGCGGGCCAGATGCAGCGCCAACAAATACAGCGCGGTGAGCTGCCCGCTGAAGGCCTTGGTCGAGGCCACCCCGATTTCAGGTCCGCAGCGCGTGTAGAGCACACCGTCCGATTCGCGCGCCAGCGTACTCCCCACGACGTTCACGATGGAGACCACCCGAGCCCCCTTGCGCTTCGCCTCCCGCATCGCCGCAAGCGTATCAGCAGTCTCCCCTGACTGGGAGATCGTGATGAAAAGGTCATCTTTCTGCACCAGGGGATCGCGGTACCGAAACTCCGAGCCAATGTCCACTTGAACCGGGGTCTTGATCATTTCTTCGAACAAGTATTTGCCCACAAGCCCGGCGTGCCACGAAGTTCCGCATGCCACAATCCAGATCCGGCCTACCGCCGCGAATTCCTCGCGAGTCAGCCCGATGTCCGGCAGATCAGCTTCCCCAGACTCAAACGTGTAGCGGCCGCGCAAGGTGTCGCGAATCGCCTGCGGCTGCTCGTAAATCTCTTTCAACATGAAATGCGGGTATCCGCTCTTCTCCGCCGCAGCCGCGTCCCACGTGATCCGCGAGACGGGCCGCACCACCGAGCATCCGTTTGCGTCCAGGATGCGGACATCCGAGGCGGTGACCACGGCCACATCGCCCTCTTCGAGGTAGGTCACCTCCCGCGTGTGTGCGAGCAACGCCAACGCGTCAGAGGCGACCAAGGCGGCGGCGTTCATCCGACCGACCACCAGCGGACATCCTGACCGAGCAGCCACCAACGTGTCCGGCTCCCGTTCGCACACCGCCACGATGGCATAGCTACCGCGAATGGCTTGCGTGGCGGCACGTACCGCCTCCACCAGCGTCCGGCCTTCCTTCAGATGACGCCCGATCAAATGCGCCACCACCTCAGTATCGGTCTCGGACTCAAAGCGGAAGCCGTCCTCCTGCAGTTGCTGTTTGAGGGCCAGGTAGTTTTCGATGATGCCGTTGTGCACGAGCACGCAGTGATCGGAACGGTGCGGGTGCGCGTTCTGTTCAGACGGCTTGCCGTGAGTGGCCCATCGCGTATGGCCGATTCCAATCTTGCCGCTGAGCGGCTGCTCCGCCAGCACCCGGTCGAGATTGGCGAGTTTTCCCACGCTCCGACGCACTTCGATCCGGCCCTGCTGCAGCACCGCCACGCCGGCCGAATCGTAGCCCCGATACTCCAGGCGCTTCAGGCCATCCATGAGGATGGGAACCGCGTCCTGCCTACCCACGTATCCGATGATCCCGCACATCGACCTAGCTCCAAGCTAACAAGGGTCCAAGTTGACAAGAGGGAACGAGCAAGACCACGGTCATGGTCACTTGGAGAACCACGACTTGCACTCTACCTGCCGCCGGGGCGCTTCGAACGAGACCTTGACTTGTCAGCCTGCCCGCCTGTCAGCTTTCCCCTTGGCGACGGATCCGCATCCAGCATGGCGCGCCGGCGAGCGGCCCAGCCAGCGCGATTCACTTGCGAGGCCCTGGCAATGGCGAGCGCGTCCGGCGGCACTTTCTCTGTGATCGTGGAGCCGGCTGCCACGACCGCCCCGCGCCCGACCGTCACTGGCGCGACCAACTGCGTGTTGCTTCCGATGAACGCTTCGTCCTCGATCACGGTCTCGTGCTTGTGCGCGCCGTCATAGTTGCACGTGATCGTGCCCGCACCGATGTTCACCTGCTTGCCGATCCGAGCGTTGCCTAGGTAGCTCAGATGGTTTGCCTTGGATCCTTCGCCCAGTTCGGCCTGTTTCACCTCGACAAAGTTACCGACCTTGGCCGAGCGTCGCATGACCGTGCCGGGTCGCAGGTGGGCGAATGGTCCCACCATTGTGTCGTCTTCAAGACGAGCCCCCCGAACCACACAGCTATCCTGAACGACCACTCTGGCCCCGAGCATGCTGTCGACAATCCGAGTCTGGGAGCGAACCAGGCAGTCCTCGCCAATCTTCGTGCGCCCTTCCAGGGTCACGCCTGGATACAGTACCGTGTCTCGCCCGATCTGCACACTCGCGTCGATCACCGTACTGGCGGGGTCGCGCAGTGTGACGCCCGCCTCCATCCAGCGCACGCAGATTTGCTGCCGCATGCGCTGCTCCGCTGCCGCCAACTGGTGGCGGGTGTTAATGCCCATTCCTTCCGCTGCGTCTCGAACCTTCAGCGCTGAGACTCGCAGGCCGCGCTCCACCGCCAATCCAACGATGTCGGTCAGGTAGTACTCCTTCTGCGCGTTCTGTGGGTGGAGCTTGTCCAGGGCTTCGAACAAGAAGGACCCGTCGACCACATAGGTCCCGACATTGGCTTCGCAGAGGCGAGCTTCGGCCTCCGTGACATCCCCGTCCTCCACGATCCTGAGCACGCGACCACCTTCCGCTCCGTGCCGATCGCGCACGACCCGCCCGTAGCCCCGAGGATCTTCAAGTACAGCCGTCAAGATCGTGACCGTCGCCCGGTTGGCTTCATGCAGGCGTACGAGGTCGCGAACAGTCTCTTGCCGCAGCAGCGGTGTGTCTCCATTGAGAATCAAGTACGTCGCGATGGGTCCGGCACGCCTCCTTGCGAATGCCTCACGCGCCTGCAGCACCGCGTGTCCCGTTCCCCGTTGTTGCGCTTGCTCGACGATCAGAACCGGAGATGCGAGCCTCTCGGCGTCAATGACCGCTCGCACTTGATCACTCTGATACCCCACGATCACGGCCACGTCCTCACCCGCATAGCGCCGCGCCAGATCAATTCCATAGAGCACCATCGGACGGCCTGCGACCGAATGCAACACCTTGGCGCGCTTGGACCGCATCCGTTTCCCCAGCCCGGCCGCCAAGACGATTGCACCCAGGCCCTTCACCCGGCTGCTTTTCGCGGTCACCACCTGCGAGGCAGCGAGAGACTTCCTCAGGCGATCAGGTCCGGAAGCTGCGCGATCGCGGATCATGCAATCGGCACCTCCACCCGAGGACTTGGAGATTGTGCATCGGAGGGCTTGGCGCCGGCGGCAGGCGCCGTGGGCTGCGTAGGCACGTAGAGGCCGCCTGACACGATGAGCTTCATCGCTTCTTCAACACTGATCTCAAGCGGCACAACTTCCTTCTCCGGGACGAGGAGAAAATAACCGGACGTGGGATTCGGGGAAGTCGGGACATAGACATTCACGAGCGATTCCGCGGCGATCGCTTGCACTTCCCCTAACGTAGTCCCGGTCACAAAGGCAAAGCAGTAATGCCCGTTCTTGGGGAATTGGATGAGCACCACCCGGTTGTACTTCTCTCGCTCTTTGAAGGAAAGAATGTCCATGACGGATTTCAATGTCGAATAAATCCCCCGGACGACCGGCACCCGATCCAGCAGCTCCTCCCAGAGCTTGACCACCCGGCCGCCGATGTAGTTGGCAGCCAGCAGCCCGACGGCGAAAATCAGCAGGATGAGAGTGAGGATGCCGAGCCCGGGCACGTAATAATCGGGGGTCACCAGCTTCGCGAGGACGTTCCCGAGGATTCCGTCCACCGCAGTGAACAGGGTTTTCAGGATGAGGTAGGTCCCCCAAATCGGGGTAATCACCAACAACCCGGTCAAAAAGTAGCGTTTGAGCGTCGCTCTGACCGTCCTCATCGGGCCCTCTCCACAACCCCGTCATAATACAGGCTTCAGCAGGGTGTCGCAAGCCTTTTCTTGCTATTTTCAAACACTTGGACTACTATGACCGGAATTTTTTTGCCCGGTTGAAGGTCAAAACATGGGGGTCAACAGGGGGTGGCGGAGGGGCATCCTGATCACCTTCGAGGGGGTCGAGGGAAGTGGCAAAACGACCCAGTTGACTCGGCTGGCCAAGCGACTCCGTGAGGACGGCCATCGGGTTGTCGAAACACGGGAACCAGGTGGGACAGCTCGGGCGGAGCGTATTCGTGATATTCTGCTCGACGCCAAGGCCGAGAATGCTCGTACAGAACCGATGGCGCCCGCCTCCGAAGCTCTCCTCATTCTGGCTGGCCGCAGCCAGCACGTGACGCAGCGCATACAGCCGGCGCTTCGGGATGGGGCGGTAGTGCTGTGCGATCGGTTTTCGGACTCCACCTTCGCCTACCAGGGCTATGGACGGGGCCTCAGCATCACCCTGCTCCGCAGGCTGAACCGGTTCGCGACCCACAGAGTAACCCCGGATCTGACACTACTCTTCGATCTACCGGTCTCCCTCGGCCTGGCACGGCGCCGGCGATCGGAACGGAAGCAAAATCGGTTGGACCACGAAACACAGCGATTTCACGAGAAGGTCCGGCAAGGTTTTCTCAAGCTGGCGGCCCGGCACTCCCAGCAGATTAAGGTCATCAACGCACGGGCAGATCCGGAGACTATCGCGGCGGAAGTTGACGCTATCGTCAGGCACTTTCTCGCCAAACGTCGTAAGTCCAAAGTCACACGTCGAAGGCCAACCATCCAAAAGGCTCATCGACGGTAAGACCGTTGGCGTTCGACGGGCTGACGTTCATCCGTGTGACTTGCGACCTTCGACTTCGGACGATGCCATTCCACGAAATCATCGGGCACGAGCAGCCCAAAGCGATTTTGAGGACGGCTCTGGTGCATGACCGTCTGGCTCATGCGCTGCTGTTCCACGGATCCGAAGGCATCGGGAAACGTCTCGTCGCCCTTTGCTTCGCGCAAGCCATCAACTGCGACACACCACACGGACCGGAGGGCCCTGACGCCTGTGGGATCTGCCGCTCCTGCCTCCAGATCCTGGCTCACACCCATCCTGACTTCAGGGTAATCGAGCCTGACCGCGAGGCAGCCAACCCGCAGATCAAGATTGAGCAGATCCGGGAGCTGGGGCAACACATCATCTACCGGCCGCTGGTGGGTCAGTGGAAAGTGTGTCTCATTGACGAGGCCGACCGGCTGACCTTAGGCGCGGCCAATGCGCTGCTCAAGACGCTCGAAGAGCCACCAGCCCATAGCCTCTTTATCCTAATCACCAGCCGACCGTCTGCCTTACCCGCTACCGTACGATCGCGGTGCCAGGGTATCCGCTTCGCGGCCCCCGCTCGCACACAAGTGGAAGCGGCCCTCATCACGAAGAAGGAAATTCCTCCAGAGGACGCTCGGTATCTGGCTGTTATCACCCAGTCCCGGATCGGTCATGCGCTCACCCTCGACGCCAATGCGACGCGCGCACTTCAGGATGAATTCAATACCCTTGTGTCCCCGAAGACGCTTCGGTCAGTCTCCACACTCTTGACAGTGGCTGAGGCGCTTCACAAGTCTGATCGCGGGCAGGAGGCATTGGAGTGGATTGCACAGTGGGTCCGGGACCTGATCCTCGTCCGCGTGGGCGCCGACCCGGATTCCTTGCTGAACCTCGACCGGCTCCCCGCTTTACAGGAGGCGGCTCGCGGAGCTCATCTCGACGCTCTCCTGGAGCTGCATGAGGACCTCGATGCGATGGCACGTGCCGCCACGCGAAATCTGAATCCGCAGATGGCGCTGGAGAACGTCCTGCTGCGTCTGCGGGACGCAGTCTCGGCAACCGAATTGAGGGATTGACCCATTCCTCAATCCTCAATGCCTGCGCGTGTCCGGGCTGGCTTTCCCGGCCCACGACCTGTTATCTTTCCCGTGAGCGACGATGAGCAACACCTTCTACATTACGACCCCGATCTATTACGTGAACGATGTTCCGCATATCGGACATGCGTATACCACAGTGGCGGCCGACGTGCTGGCTCGTTACAGACGGCTGACCGGATACGATGTCTTCTTCCTGACCGGCCTTGACGAACACGGTCAGAAGGTCCAGGAGGCCGCCGCGAAGGCCGGCATTGACCCCCAGGCGTACTGCGATGGCATGGCGCCACGCTTCCAAAATCTATGGAAGCGGCTCAATATTTCCAACGATGCCTTTATTCGGACGACCCATCCGCGGCACCAACAGATCGTTCAGCGAGCCCTCCAGACGCTCTCTGACAAGAAGCTCATTTACCGGGCTGACTACACGGGGTGGTACTGTACCTTCGATGAGCGGTTCTGGACCGAAAAGGATGTCGTGGATGGCCTCTGCCCCGACTGCAGGCGTCCAGTGGAACAGCTCAGTGAGAGCAACTATTTCTTCCGGATGAGCCAGTATCAGACGGCTTTGCGAAACCACATCGCAAGCCACCCACAGTACATTGCTCCGTCGTCCCGACGCAATGAAGTGTTGGGGTTTCTGGACAAGCCGCTGAACGATCTCTCGATCTCCCGCCCGAAGTCCCGCTTGTCATGGGGTATCGAACTGCCATTCGACACGAACTACGTCACCTACGTCTGGTTCGACGCCCTGGTCAATTATCTCTCGGGCCCGGAGTATCTACTTCCCACGCCTTCCGTGAACCGGTACTGGCCGGCAACCCTTCACCTTGTCGGCAAGGACATTCTGACCACGCACGCGGTGTACTGGTCCACGATCCTCATGGCATTGGAGCTTCCACTCCCCAAAACGATTTTTGCGCACGGTTGGTGGACCGTGAACGGGGAGAAGATGTCCAAGAGCCGTGGCAACGTGGTGGACCCCTACGCGATGGTCGATGAGTTCGGCGCGGATGCCTTTCGATACTTCCTCCTCCGTGAAGTGCCCTTCGGCCACGATGGGGACTTTTCGAGGCAGGCGCTGATCGGCCGCATCAACAGCGATCTGGCGAACGGTCTCGGCAACCTGTTGAATCGGACGCTCACCCTGATCGAACGATTCTCTCACGGGGTCATTCCAGAGCCCGTGGCCGCAGCGGAAACGGACCTGGACAAAGAGCTTCAACGGACGGCCCTCAGCGTCGTCAACGAGAAGTTACGGCTGGCTTTCCAACTGAGCACAAAAGCGCCAGTCGAAAGCGAACAGAGCAAGCTCGCCTTGAATCAAGCCCTTGAGGCGATCTGGGGGCTGGTCCAACTCGGCAACCAGTACATTGACAAGACAGCCGCCTGGACGCTGGCCAAACGGCCCGAGGATCAGGCACGCCTCCACACTGTGCTGTATCATGCAACGGAGGCCTTGAGGTTTCTGAGCGTTGCGCTCTACCCCTTTACGCCGGAGACGTCCGAAGAGATGAAGCGACAACTCGGGCTTGTGTTGAATTTTTCCAAGCCGCTGCTTGCCGGAGACCTTCAATGGGGCGGCCTGCTTCCCGGAACAAAAGTTGCCAAGGGGAAGGCGCTCTTCCCGCGAATCGACATCACTGCCAAGACGCAAGGAGAGGTGCGTGTGATGACCCCCGACCAACAAAGCTCAGATCCGAAAGAGGACCCTACGAAGTCCGTGGCATCCCAGGTCGAGAGCGGCACGGGACAGATCTCGATGGAGGACTTCCTGAAGGTCCAGCTCAAGGCGGCGAAAGTGCTCAGCGCAGAGCGAGTGCCCAAATCTGAGAAGCTCCTAAAGCTGCAGGTGGACTTGGGCAACGAGCAGCGCCAAATCGTCGCCGGAATCGGCAAACGGTACGAGCCGGACCAGCTCATTGGTCGCCAGGTCGTCATCGTGGCGAACCTGAAACCGGCCAAGCTCATGGGCGTCGAGTCGCAGGGCATGGTCCTGGCCGCTGGCGATCATGAAGTGGGTGGGTTGGTGACGATCCTGGAAGAGGTGGATCCAGGTACCAAGGTCAAGTGAGGCTCGACACGATGCGCGGTGAGATCCTGCTCCGCGTGCTCGGGCAATCACTCCTCGGCGTGTCGCTGCTCATCGCGAACAGCGACGCGCAAGGTGCTGCGCGATCAGGGGTGCGTCCCGACCCGTTTGTGAGCAAGCCGAATCACGGTCCCGTGGCCACCCACGTGATGATCCGGGTGGTCGCACGCGGGGCCATGGTGCTCGGAGATCCTGTAGGCGGAGCGCGGGTCACGATCACTGACGTCGAGACCGGCCGGCTTCTGGCGACCGGCCTCCAGCACGGAGAGCCCGGCGACCAAAACGAGATCATGCTGACCCCGCGCCTGATGGGCGAGGCCCGTTACTCGACCCTCCCCTCCGGCTCGTACCACGCCACCCTCCACCTGGAACATCCAACGCTCGTCAAGATTGCTGCGGAAGGGCCCCTCGCGTACCCGCAGTCCATCCAGCGCGCGAGCAAAACCGTCCTGCTGATTCCGGGCCGCGATCTCGCGCATGACGGCATTGTGCTGGAACTCAACGGATTCATTGTCCAGATTGAACATCCCGTGCCGGGCCAGCCCTTGATAGCCAAGGACGACGTCCCGCTGCAAGCCTCGGTCCGTATGCTCTCCGGGGCACTCGTTCGACCGCATGGAGACTGGGATTCACGCAAGATGGACATCTATGGAGAAGTGCTCATCGGGGATCGCGTCCTCGAACGGCTGCAAATGTTCTATACCGGCTCGAAGAGCAGTTTCGCCGCGCCGTTCTTTGTGCCGACGCCTGCAGAGGCGCCGGATGGCATCACGCTGCGCGTCGTGGTCGCAGATGGAGCGGGCGCCAATTTCGGCATGGGCCACGCCAAGTATCCGGTGCTGCCCGAAGAAGCAATCCTTAAAAAGAAGCGATGAGTCAACACTCGTTGCCGGGTTTGGTGAACACCCCTGGCCTCGGTCTGGGCTGAGCAGTGGAGCTTCGGGATCAGTCCTGTACTGATGTGATGCAGCCTCGGCAAGCCACCTGATCCCAGGTGAAGATCCGTGCGTATGTCGAGAGTGCCTCTGCGGCAACGAGAATCTCTGCTAGCCATGGTCACCAGCCCACATTATTCATGAACACTTCTGCTGCAATCGCGGATTTCGCGGCTGCGACAAGCCTGCATGCGGCTACTGCTGCATGCAGGCGGGCGGGCTCGCCACTCAGTCCCTCAACGTACTGTTCCAGTACGCCTCGGTCCTTCGCGGCTCCACGCGCCCGTCTCGCTGCGCGACTCCACGATTTCGCGACGAACCGTCATGAATAATGTGGGCTAGCAGGAGATCCGCTCACATGTGGAATCGTCTGGCTTCTTGGCAACACATCACAGGGAGCGTTCTGGCACTCGCTCTGCTGGCTTCCTGCGCAGCGATGCCGGCTCTCCACGGTCGGGTGCATCACCGGTCCCCGGCTGATCTGCAGGAATATCTCCGGAAACTCGATAGGCCCGAGCGAGATCACTACCAGAAACCCTCCCAGGTCATGGAGACACTCGCCTTGAAGCCAGGGATGGCTGTCGCCGATCTCGGTGCGGGATCAGGATACTTCACCCGACGATTTGTGCGGGCAGTGACTGAAAGTGGAATGGTCTATGCCATTGACGTCGAGCAGGGAATGCTCGACTACACCCGAAGAAGCATTGAAGACCTGCGCATCCCCTACTCCGCCGAATTCATCCTGGCCAGCTCGGATGATCCCAAGCTGCCGGCCGGCTTGGTGGACCTGATCTTTGTCTGCAACGTCTACCACCATTTGGAAGACCGGTCATCGTATTTTTCCAAGGTTCGGTCGGCGCTCAAGCCGGGGGGCCGGGTCGCGATCATCGATTTTTACCACGACTCGCGGTCGGGAGAGATCGGATTTCCCCGCCGCTACCTCGTGGCCCGTGAGACAGTGGTTGAGGAACTGAGCAAGGCAGGCTACACGCTGGTCCGCGAACACGAGTTCCTACCGCGGCAATACTTTCTAGAGTTCTCCGTCGCCCCGTGACGGGGCCGCTAAGCGCGATCGGAAACGAGGCCACCGTAACAGCAAGAAGGCCGCGGCCAGCCCCAGTGCTCCACCAATGCCCCATCCACCCAAGACATCAGTGACGTAATGCCCGCCTAAATAGACTCTCGAAAAGCCGACGAGAGCTACGAGGGGCCACGTGACCCACCCTGTGGTCGGATAGAGCACTTGCGCAAACGCTGCCGCTGCTGCCGTGTTGAGGGCGTGGTTTGAGGGAAAGCTGAACGTACCGCCGCAGCCGACGAGCTGGTTCACGCCTTCAAGGATCTGACAGGGCCTCACACGGCCTAGAGCATGTTTGATCTGCGCACCGAACAGATCTGTGAGGGGGACCAGACCTGCGAGCGCCGTGGCGCCGATGAAGGCTTCCCGGCGACTGACCCAGACCCAATAGACCAGGACCAACGCGCCTGGCACCACGAGACTGCTCGGACGCGCAAGCATCAGCATGACCCAGTCGGCAACCGAGGACTGACCGGCCAGGCCGTTCACGGCGTAGAAGATTGCCACGTCCCAATTCACGTCACTACTCCCCGTGAACCTCTTCGCTTACAAGGTGAAGGGAGGATCGAGCAAACGCCGATGTATCTTACCATAGCCTACGATTGGAACCGAACACATGCCCCGTAAGAGTACTGGTATCTGTCACCAACGCGGGTGATTTCCGATCTGAAGCAACACGCCATAGTCACTTGGTCGGTCCTGGCTAACGGGAACCTCGGTGCCCAATCCAAATGCCCATCCGGAATAAGGATGCCATAAATGGATTCCTGGGATTACAACAGGGATGGTCTCACCTTTACTCTCCCCGCTCAACACAGACCCCGAAACAATCTCCAATGACAGCGCAGGGACAATCATTTGATTGGGGCTAGCGGGCGCCATGGTGTCTCCAGTCTCCCAAATAAACGAATATGAGCCTACTGCTCCTCACTCCAGCTCAGTCCCATTTTCACCCAAGATGTTGGAGGCGACTTCGCTGTTTAGTCCCCCATCCCAGTTTCGGTAAGCATGATGGAAGAAAAAGGCTGTACCTACGGCCGTGTTACCCTCGCCTAACCCCTTTCGATTCACTACCGGTAGGAAGTCCAAGGGTGAGAATACCCGTCAAAATGGTCTCTTTCTCACTTACAAATGCGTACTTGATTGGCCATAGCTCTATATCACCGATCCCATAATGGTTGCTGTCAAATCCCGTGTTCGAAAACGGAATCAAGACTTCCGATCCAAACCGCAGATCCTCAGACCAGTTGTAGGCCAGCTCCAACAAGCTCCTAAAGCCAGCCCGTTTGCCGCCGCTCCCATTGCTGACGCCCCCGAAAACAGAAAGAATTATCCGCTGTTCGTCCTCGATATGTGCATGATGCACCATTAACCGATCGATGATCGCTCCTGACACTTTCGCATTCTCTTGGTGTCCGAACACTACTTGCTAGAAGATTATCAGCATAGACAAGCTCGCAACTACACAAATGAGACTACATTTGCCCTGGAAGGATTTCATAACCGAACGAATGCTTCATCAAACCCGGCCTTGAACGTGGACGACTGGTGATCAACCCACGGTGGGAAGCAGGGTTTCCTCCAAGGGAGCTTCCAGGCTTTCGGCGTTATAAGCTGTGAGAATCAGAAGAGAGGAGGGCCACGCGGCGAACGGGCAGAAGAAAGCGGATCAGCGGTTTCAACATAGGCACCTCGGGTGCGATTGAGTAATTGGCATGCTGCTGCACCCAATTGCAGAGATCGAACGTAGAGTGCTGATGCCCATCATGGTCCGCGGCCGCGAAGGGGGCCAGGACCAACAGCACCAACACGGTAACGAGGGCGCTCAAGGCAAAGGCACCCGGCCGGGAACACGGATGAGGCAGGCGAATGATCATGCTCGTCTCGTTTCTAACAAGGCCTGTCATCATTGTCAACTTTCCGTTGTCACGAGCAGGATTATGAACCTGCTTCTCAAGTCGGACACCAGCGTGTTACGATGAGCCGCGAACCTTCCAACCTGGTAGCGTGAATTACCAATGCTGATTGATACCCACTCCCATCTGGATGACCGCCGATTTGACCGTGACCGGGAGGCCGTCATCGCAAGGGCGCAGGAGGCTGGGGTTCACACGTTTATCACGATCGGATGCGACCTGGCCACCAGCCGGGCAGCCGTCGCGCTCGCCGACCGCTACCCGTTCGTGTACGCCACAGTGGGTGTTCACCCACACGAAGTCAGGCATGTGAAAGACGCTTGGTTTACAGAGCTTCGTGATCTGGCTCGGCACCCCAAGGTTCTGGCCTACGGCGAGATCGGGTTGGATTATCATTATGATCACTCTCCTCGGGATATCCAGCGCGCGCGCTTTCGCGAACAGGTTCGCCTCGCGCGCGAACTCACCCTCCCAATCGTGATCCATACCCGTGAGGCGCAAGAGGATACCATTGGGATTCTGAAGGAAGAGCGAGCTTCAGAGCTTGGTGGGGTCTTTCACTGTTTCTCCGGGGATGCCTGGCTCGCCAAGGACGCACTGGACCTTGGCTTTTACGTATCCTTCTCAGGAGTGATCACCTTTCACAACGCCACGATGCTTCGAGAAATCGCAGTGACGGTGCCGATGGACCGTCTGCTCATCGAGACCGACTGCCCCTATCTGACCCCCGTTCCCCATCGCGGCAACCGCAACGAGCCCGCCTATGTGAAACTGGTCGCGGAACAGATCGCTCGCGTGAGGTCAGCCAGGGAGCCGATGAGCGTGGAGGAAGTCGGCCAGATCACGAGCGCGAATGCACGCCGCGCCTTCAAAATCCCCTGAGTTGCCGGGTCCGCTTACGGAGCGCTTTCGGTAATTTTCGGGGGTTCCCCTTCTTGTCAGGACTGCGCCTCGGAGGATCGTCCTCTTTTGGATCACGTCCATGAAGCGGAACAGTGGCGGTTGAGTGAGGCTTGGCGCGTAGTCTCACTTCGAACTCTCTGGCCTCGATCACGAAGGCTCCTCGGACCCTGGCAAAGTCCGTGATCTCACGGTCCGAGGAGACAACAGCAACGTCGCGCCCAAACTTCTCGACTAACCGCTGGATGACTTGATCGGCTCGCTCGCCACGCCGCGAGTAGATCACCTGAACTCCGGCCCTGTGCTCGGATCGTTCCGTAGCGGCCCCCTGCTGCCAGCCGTCAAACACCACCGTGATGGAATGCGCTTTACGTTGCTGATAGACCATGAGGTCGCGGAGCAGTTGTTCCCGAGCCGAATCCCCGTCCTGAGCGACAGCGGGCCCCACCTGGCCTCGAACGCCGAGGAGGTTGTAGCCATCAATGATCAGGTGCATTGCCACGACTCGGAGAGCGTAGTGGATGCTCAGGGCGCTGTCAATGTGATGCGAGCTGCCGGATGTTGTACGGTTCTTCTTGACAATCCTGCCCACATCTGAGAAAAGGTTTTTATGAAGCGGAGCGCGCCGTCGAAATGATGAGAGGCCTGCGCCAGGTCATTTTGTCCTTTCTAGCCATCTTCGGACTGAGCCTTGCCGTGCTCTGTCCCTTGCCCTCGCTTGCCGACAACGCACCTGCCTTGCGTCAGGACACCCAGGCCAAGGTCTATCTCGTCTCTCGCAAGGCACGTACATCCATCAAGAAAGCCACAAAGCCAGTCCTGGTAAAGAATCTCCGCTTCAGGGCCTATCCTGGCTACACCCGCTTGGTGCTTGACCTCCAGCGGAGCGTGGCCTTCACGAAAAGCCGGAAGAAAAATCCCGACCGGATCCTCGTCAGCCTGCGGAACGCGAGACTGGGCAGGAACGCCAGGGCCAAGCTGCGCGACAAGGAGTTCCCGAGGGAGATTGCCATCACGCAGCCCAACGCTCATTCCGTCACTGTCTCGCTGGATATGGAGCGGATCAGCGACTACAAGCTGCTGCCGCTGCGCCGACCGGACCGGCTCGTGGTGGACATTGTTCCCCGGGCGAGCGCTAAACATGCACCAAGACCGAAGGCCTCAGCGACAAAATTGACATCGTTTGGGGCGGCTGGAAGGTCGTTCCGAACAATCAAGACGATCATCCTCGATCCAGGCCATGGGGGAAAGGACCCGGGCGCCATCGGGCGCAGAGGCTCGAGAGAGAAGGACATCACGCTCAAGGTCGCTCGTCGCCTTCGGGACCTGATCGTGCAACGGCTTGGCAAGAAGGTTCTCCTGACGCGGAATCGCGATACCTTCGTAGATTTGGAGGCGCGCGCCAATTTCGCTAACAAACATAGGGGGGATCTGTTCGTCTCGATTCACGTCAACTCTCACCCAAGGCGGTCGACCAGGGGGCTCGAGGTGTATCACTTTGGCAAGGCCAGCGATCCGGAAGCCTTGCAAGTGGCGGCACGGGAGAATGGGACCCCAATCGAGAACACTGTGGTGAGCTGGCAGTACTTGGTCGCAGACATGTTAACGGACAAGAAAATTGAGGCTTCGCTCGACCTTGCATGGACGACCAGAAAAGCAATGATCGCCCGCCTTAATCGCCACTACAACGTGGTCGATCATGGTGTCAAGACCGCGCCATTCTATGTGCTCAAGTACACCACCATGCCCGGCATCCTGGCCGAAATCGCCTTTATCTCCAATCCCGCCGAAGAACGGATGATGCGAACCAACACCTACCTGGCCCGCATGGCCTTGGCCATTTTCGAGGGCCTCAAGACCTACGTCAATACGGTTCAGACTGCAGCGAGATGAGCGGGATAATGAAGTGCCCACCTTCAAGCTCACCATTGAGTATGACGGCACCGCCTACGCCGGCTGGCAACGACAGCCAGACCAGTTAACCCTCCAGGCCCTAGTCGAAGACGCAATCCGGACCGTGACCCAGACTGAGGTTCCGGCCGTCGGAGCCGGGCGGACTGATGCCGGAGTGCATGCGTTGGGACAGGTCGTCAGCTTCAAATCGGAGAAGAGCCTGTCAGCTAGAGAATGGATGCGCGCGCTGAACGGCTTGCTGCCCGGTGACATCGGCGTCCGCTCGGCAGAACAGGTCGCCGATGATTTCCACGCCCGTTACTCCGCACGTGAAAAGCTCTACGAATACCGGATCCTGAACCGGAAGGAGCGATCAGCTCTCGATCGGAATCGAGCCTGGCACGTACCCAACAGGCTTGATGTGGACGTGATGCGCGCAGGGGCGAAGCTGCTTGTGGGACGTCATGACTTCTCCTCTTTTCAGGGCTCACCGACTGACACGCAAAATCCCATGTGTGAGTTACAGCGGCTAGAGATCATCGAAGACCAGCCGCTGATCCGGATTGAAGTGCAGGCGGATCGGTTCCTCAAGCAAATGGTCCGGGCGATCGTGGGAACGATGGTCGAGGTGGGTCAGGGGAAGCGGCCTCCCCAAAGCATGAAAGACATTTTGGAAGCCAAGGATCGCCGGGCCGCCGGCGTGACCGCCCCTCCGCACGGACTTTATCTCGTCCGGGTCATCTACTAGGCCGATGTGGCTCAACGAGCTGGGTGCGGCCCTGTTTTCTGCTGCTACAGCGACTCGTTGCGGCTAGGACTCTTTGTCGCGGCTCTCCAGCTTTTTGCGCAGCTCGATCAGCTCACGCTCGAGGGCCTCGAAGCGATCGGTGAGCGGGTCGGGGATGTTCGTATGGTCCATCGTCACTTCAGGCATCCGCTCCCCTTCCATTTTGATAATTCGCGCCGGTACGCCGATGACCGTGGAATTGGCCGGCACCGACTTTAGCAGGACGGAGTTTGCGCCAATCTTCACGTTATCCCCGACGCGGATCGCCCCTAGGATTTTCGCGCCCGCTCCGACCACGACATGGCTCCCTACTGTCGGGTGGCGCTTGCCGCGCCCCTTGCCTGTGCCGCCCAGGGTCACCCCCTGAAACAAGGTGACGTGATCGCCGACCTCTGCCGTCTCGCCGATCACGACCCCCATCCCGTGGTCGATGAAGAAACTGCAGCCAATTTTGGCGCCCGGATGGATCTCGATGCCGGTGAGCCAACGCGCAACCTGCGACACGGCCCGCGGTAGAAACGGTATTCCATGCGTCCAGAGCCAGTGCGCCAGCCGGTAGGCCAGGAGCGCGTGGAAGCCCGAGTAGGTCAGAATCACTTCCAGGCGGCTGGTTGCCGCCGGGTCCCGCTCAAAGACGACCCGGAAGTCTTGTTTAATCAGTCTGAACATTCGTTTGGAACACCATCAAGTCGAAATGTCATCACGTCTTGGATTAAGAGCTCATTACTTCGGATTGTTGGCAGCCAAGTCACCTATGAACCCAGATACCGCCTTCGATACGTCCTCGGCCTTGGTCTTGATGACGTTCAGGCGTTACGACTTTTCCACTGACTCAATCAAACAAACTGCGTGGGCGGCGATGGCTTGGTCCTTCCCAATCGCATCCAACCCCTCTCCGCTCTTGACCTTTACGTTCACGTCCTCCCGGCTCACCTTCAAGACCTCCGCGAGTCGAGTCTGCATGCTGGCGATGTGGGGACCCAGCCGGGGCGCTTGTGCGATGAGAACCGTGTCCAAGTTGACCAGTCGAAATCCCTTCTTCTCGAGCAACCTCGCAATGTCCTCAAGGAGGCTCAGGCTGGAGATGTTCTTGAAACGAGGATCGGAACTCGGGTAGAGGCTCCCTATATCCCCCTCGCCCATCGCGCCCAGCAGCGCGTCGCAAACCGCATGGACGAGCGCATCCGCATCCGAGTGTCCCTCCAACCCCTGCGTATGTGGAATCTCCACCCCTCCCAGAATCAGCTTTCGCCCTATTCCTAGGGGGTGGATATCGTATCCGAACCCAACCCGCATTCGCGCCCCTTCACGCGTTATTCGTTAATCGCGAAACGTTAATCGTAATTCGTGACGCGTGATGAGTGATGTGTAACGCGCCACTCTTCACACGCGGATGTCACGCCGAAGCTCGAATAACGCTTCACGTGTTACGCATTACGCTTCACGTCCTCTGCGCGCGGCCAGAATGGCCTCGCCGATGGCGAGATCTTCCCGCCGGGTAATCTTGATGTTTTGCGTGTTGCCTTCAACGACTGCGACCGTATGACCGAGCCGTTCCACGAGTTGCGCATCGTCCGTGCCCCGAAAGCCGTCTTGCTCCGCTTTCGAGTGAGCCTCCTGGAAGAGCGACCATCTAAAGGCCTGAGGAGTCTGCGCGAGCCACAGAGGACTCCGGTCCATCGTGCGCTCGATCAACCCGTTTGCTCCGACCTGCTTCACGGTATCTTGCATCGGGATTGCCACCACTGCGGCTCCGTGCTTCACCGCCTGCTCAATCACCCTCTCGACCATCACCAGGGTGAGAAACGGCCTGACGGCATCATGCACGAGGACAACATCTGCGCCAGACGCCGCCGCGGAAAGCCCGTTCCGGACAGAGTCCTGGCGATGCGTACCACCTGCCACTATTTGTCGGACTTTGGTGAAGCCGTGGCGGGCAACAATCTCCTGCCGACACCGTTCCAGTTCCGTCTCCGGTACAGCGAGGATGATTTCTACGATAGATTCTGAGGACTCCAACACGCGGAGGGAATGCGCAAGGAGCGGCAGGCCTCCCAACGTCAAAAACTGTTTCGGGATCTGGCTTTCCATGCGCAGCCCCCGCCCGGAGGCTGGCACAAGGGCGACGGTCCGGTTAGCCACGCGCGAGGTTGAGTTCCTCCTTTTCTGTCTCTTCCTTGAGCCGCGTGAAGATCATCCGGCCCGCCGTGGTCTGCAGCACGCTGGTCACCACTACGTCCACGTTTCTTCCAATGCAGCGCTTCGCGTTGTCCACGACAATCATCGTGCCATCGTCGAGATAGGCGACGCCTTGCCCCGCTTCTTTCCCTTCCTTGAGCACAAAGACCCGAATGGTCTCACCGGGCAGCACGACCGGTCTCAGGGCGTTGCAGAGCTCGTTGATATTCAGGACCCGGACGCCCTGCAGCTCCGCGACCTTGTTCAAATTGAGGTCATTCGTGACGACCTTGGCGCCGACCTTCTTGGCCAACATCACAATCTTGGAGTCCACCTCCTTCACCTGGGGGAAGTCATCGTCCAGGATCCGCACGTCAACATCCACCATCTTCTGAATCCTGTTCAGAATATCCAGCCCACGCCGCCCCCGTGCGCGTTTCAACGAATCGGAGGAGTCAGCGATATGCTGGAGCTCGTGCAGGATGAACTGAGGCACCAGGAAGGCGCCCTCCAGAAATCCTGTCTCGCACAGATCCGCCACACGTCCGTCGATGATCACGCTCGTATCGAGAATCTTTGTATTCACGACGCCGGCGGCGTATGCGGCGTGAGCCGCCGGCCCTGCGATCTTCTCTTCCCCGAACCGCGCCCCTAGGACCATCCCCAGATATGGCAACCCGAGCAGGAATACCAATGCGCCAATATGAAACACAAGTGTCTGCATTTGAAAGATAA
>JACZQN010000100.1 GCA_022545705.1 Nitrospirota bacterium
GAGGTCCTGAAAGATATTTCCGGTATCCAGTTCGTGTATTTCGACGAGCGCGATGTGGTGCGCCACAAGCTTGTGCAGGAAATCATCAAGGCCTATGATCAGCGAGGCCCTGGTCGGCCAGTCCGTCCTCAGGCTGCGAGGCCGCCCCGATCAGCCGGACGCCGCCGCCTCAGACAGCGGCCGCACGGTGATTACGGAGAAGGCAGAGGGGGCGGTCATGATGGCCACGAATCCCACTAATGCCGGTGTTGATACGATGCCGGCTTCGTCGCTGGTGCGTTCTCCAAGCCGGACTCGGGAAGCTCGCGCAAAAGATCCTCGCGGGTGCCGGCGCCCGCCATGCCGAGTTGAGTCTGGTCCTGGTCGGCGATCGTCGGATGCGACGGTTGAACCGACACTATCGGGGAATTAGCCGTCCCACCGATGTGCTGGCCTTTCCGATGCAGGAGGGCTCCGGGCCAGCCTGCTCTCTCTTGGGCGACGTGGTCATTGCTCTCCCCACCGCCGCTCGTCAGGCGGCGTTTGCCGGACATTCCTTGGACCAGGAAGTTGTGCTGCTACTGATCCATGGTGTCCTACACCTGGTTGGGTATGATCATGAGCGAAGCCCACACGAAGCCCGCCGGATGCGTCGCAAGGAACAGGCGATCCTCCGATCGCTCGGGCGGATCCCAAGACTGGTTAAAGACGTGAAGCGTGATGCGTGAAGCGTGACGCGACGGTGATGCGTCATGAGGAAAAACAAGCTGAAATCCCAGCTCATCTTGGCCACGCGAGTTGGATTTTTGCGTGACAGGAATGTATTCGATCGAGTTGACCAGGTCAGGAGCATGCTTCTTGGACTCCTCCGTTTTTTGAGGCGTCCACCCGCACTGCACCACTCGTCACGCGTCACGCATCACGAGTAACGACGGTATGGCGTGGCTACAACGTCTCAGCGCGGGATTGGCTAAGACGCGGGATGCCATTCGCGCGCCTCTGGATCGTTTGATTGGCCGCGGCGCGGATCCGGAGGTGTTGGAAGAACTGGAGGCAACCCTCATCGCGGCTGACATCGGGGTGCGGACGGTGGGGCGATTGCTGGATCGCCTTCGGCAAGAGACGCCTCGTCCAGGTCCGACAACCTCGGCTGAGCCCCAACTGCTCCGTGTGTTGAAGGAAACGATCCTCCACGCACTCGGCACGGGCCAGGGCGAGCCGATTGAACGCATGGCAGCTAGGGGCCCGCGGCCCTACGTCATCTTGGTCATCGGCGTGAATGGAGTCGGCAAGACGACGATGATCGCCAAGTTAGCGCAACGGTTCCGGCAGAATGGACTCAAGCCGCTGCTGGTTGCCGCGGATACGTTTCGCGCCGCGGCCATCGAGCAGCTCGCTGTGTGGGCCGATCGCATCGGTGTCGAGGTGATCCGCCTCCAACAAGGCGCGGACCCATCCGCGGTGGTCTTCGACGGAGTGGCTGCGGCTCGGGCACGCGGGATGGACGTGGTACTGATTGACACGGCCGGCCGCCTTCATACGAAGACCAATCTCATGGACGAGTTGCGCAAGATCAAGCGGGTGCTGGCCCGTGAACTCCCGGGGGCTCCACACGAGGTGCTGCTGGTGTTGGATGCCACGGTGGGCCAGAACGCATTGAGCCAGGCCAGGCAGTTTCATGACGCGGTCGGCGTGACAGGTCTGGCCTTGATGAAACTGGATGGGACGGCCCGCGGTGGCATCGTGGTCGCGATCGCGGAGGAAGTAAAGATCCCGGTACGCCTGGTCGGGGTGGGTGAGACGGCGGACGACTTGCAAGATTTCGACGCCCGCGAGTTTGTTGATGCAATGTTCGCGCGTGCGTAGGCGAACCGCGCTTCCCCCTCACCTTAATCCTCTCCCCACTGGGGAGAGGAAAGGGTGAGTGTGCAGCCCTCTCCCCAGTGGAGAGAGGAAAGGGTGAGTGTGCAGCCCTCTCCACGGTGGGGAGAGGGTAGGGGTGAGGGGTGGCCGTGTATCCGAGATAAATGCGTTTGCTATAGATTCAGGCAGAGAGTGACTTCCAACGGAGTCTCGGTCTCAGGTCTTCTGTTCATTGCTCTCTCGGTCTCGCTGTCCGGCATCGTCGGGTGCTCCACCCCCGGTTTGTCCGGCATCTCTTCCGAGCGTGAGGTCGAGCTGCTCTCCCATGATCTCGCGGTGCAGTTGGTTCCTGGTCATCACCGGCTGGTCGCCACGGACCGGCAGATGCTCAAGGTTCTCAACCCTGAACTCAAACAGATCTCGTTCTTGCTACACCCTATGCTGCATGTGACCCGTGTTGAAGAGCAACGTGAAGGAATCGCACGGACGCTCGCGTTTAAGATCCTCAAGCCCCAGGACAAGGAAGAAGGGGATGAGAGCCAGCAAGTCGCTGTACGGTTGGGACGATCGCTCGTACGCGGCGAGGTTCTGACCCTGGATTGGAGCTACGAAGGCACGATCAACGATCCCCCGCGGCAGTCTCACCGGCTTAGGTTTGTGCGCCCCAGCGAAACCAACGGGCATATCGGGAGCGAAGGCGTCTACCTGAGCGGGGAAACCCATTGGTACCCGGACCGGCCCCGGTCACGCGCGACCTTCCGCGTGCAAGTCACGACGCCTGAGGGTTGGCACGGGGTCACCCATGGGAGGGAAGTCAGCCGAGTCGCCGTGGATGGGCATGCGAGGGCGCATTGGGATGTCCTGGCGAAGACCGAGGCGCTCACGCTGGTTGCAAACCGCTTTGTGACTAAGCAGCGGACCTGGAACGGGATTGAAGTCGCGACGTACCTGTTTCCTGAGGATGCGCACCTCGCCGACGAGTATCTGGGGGCGGCAATCCGGTACCTGGGGGTTTATACGAAGTTGCTCGGGCCCTATCCGTTTCCCAAGTTCGCGGTCGTAGAAAATTTCTTCCCGAGCGGACTCGGCATGCCTTCGTTTACGCTGCTGGGAAGTCGGGTTGTGAAGCGGCGGTACGTGCAGCCCTATGCCCTCGGCCATGAAATCGTGCATTCCTGGATCGGCAACTCGGTCCTGAACGATGTCGAGGATGGCAACTGGGTGGAAGGGCTGACCACGTATCTCGCGAACTATTACTACGACGAACTCACGGGCAGGGCGGAGGAGGCTCGGGAACAGCGCCGCATGATGCTCGTCGGGTATGCGGTCTATGTCAGACCGGAGGAGGACTATCCGGTTGGTCGGTTCCGGTCCAAGCAGACCCAGCGGGACAACGCCATCGGCTACCAAAAATCCGCAATGATCTTTCACATGCTCCGGCGCGAGATCGGTGAGCAGGCGTTTTGGGCCGGGATCAGGAAACTGGTCGCCGAGTACGCCGGGGCCTATGCGAACTGGAAAGTTCTCGAGGAGCTTTTTGGGGAGGCCAGTGGGCAAGACCTTCGCTGGTTTTTCGCGCAGTGGGTGGAACGTGCCGGCGCACCTCGGTTGCAGATCACGGATGCTGACTATCGGCCTGCTCCAGCCAACGCGGCGGCGGAAGACGACCGAGGGTATGTGGTCAGCTTCCGGGTCAAGCAGCACGGCACGCCCTATCGGCTGCACCTGCAGGCGCGGGTGAAGATGTCGGGTGGACGAGTCCACACCACGAGGGTGGAGGTGGAGTCCGCTGAAGAGACGTTCAACGTTGCAGTTCCCGCCTTGCCGGTCGCGCTCGAGATCGACCCTAATTATGAAAGCTTTCGGCGGATCTCGCGAGAGGATCTCCCCCCCATGCTGAACCTGTTCGTGACGGACTCAGAGCGGGCAGTTGTGCTCCCCGGTGTCGCCGCGGATACGGATGCACCCTATCGTGGAGTCGCCGAGCGGCTTATGTTGGAGCAGCAGGGCCAAGGCTCAAGACAAAGGTCTGTGACTGCCCAGGTTGCCGATACGGATGTCCGTGCGGCGCGCGGCTCGGTGCTGGTCTTAGGAGGCCCTGGTCAGAACCGTGCGGCGGATTGGGCAGTCGGTGGGTGTGGCAACAGGGTTAAACTGGGAGCGAATGCCTTCACCGTAGAGGGCCGCTTGCACAAGGGGTCAGGCATGGCACTCCTGGTCACGTGTCGCCACCCGGATCGACCCGAAAGCGTGGTTTCGCTGTTTTATGGTCTTACGCCGCCCGCGGCTGCCAAGGTCGCGCGCCTGTTGTTCTTCTACGGGTGGCAGAGTTACCTGATTTTCCGTGATGGCTCTGTGGTGGCGCGAGGGGACTTTGCTCCCCCGAAACGTGAACTGGAGGTACGCTTCAATGGTTGAGCGCCACCGCATATTACGCGTTACGGTACTGGCCGTCCTGCTCAGCATCCTTCCGGCTGGGTCGGCGACAGGACTGAAGCCTCAGTCCTCAGGTCGGAACCTCAGCCCTCAGTCCACAGTCCTCAGTCCTGAGAGTAGTCCTCAGTCCTCTCCGCTCAGTCCTGAACTTGGGCCTCAGTCCTCAGTCCTCAGTCCTGAGTCCTTATCCGAACCGCACCTGGCCAACATTCGCCAGCTTACAGCCGGTGGCAAGAATGCCGAAGCCTATTTTTCCCACGATGGAAGGAAACTGATCTTCCAGTCCACGAACAACTGGACTACCGGGGAATCAGCGACCTGGCCATTATCCAGCAACGAGCAACTGGGTTGCTACCAGATCTATGTGATGGATTTGGAGCTGGGGCGCACGAGGCTGGTCAGCACCGGCCTCGGAGGGACCACGTGCGGGTATTTTTTCCCCGGAGATCGCCGCGTACTCTATTCCTCGACTCATCTCGCGGGACTCCACTGCCCGCCCAAGCCCAAGCGTGAAGGGCGCTATCGCTGGGCCCTCGACGACTACGATATCTTTTCGGTCAGGGTGGATGGCCAGCAGATACAGCGGTTGACGACGACGAAGGGGTATGATGCCGAAGCCACGATCTCGCCGGACGGGAAGACAGTTGTCTTCACGTCGGTCCGGGACGGGGATGTGGACATCTACACGATGCATTTGGATGGGACTCATGTCCAGCGTCTGACGCATGAAATCGGGTATGACGGTGGGGCTTTCTTCTCACCCGACAATCAGCGGATCGTGTATCGGGCATCCCACCCACGGGACCCGGCCGAAATCGAACAGTACAAATCCCTGCTCGCGCGCAACTTGGTAGAGCCCAGCCAACTGGAGATCTTTGTGATGAACGCCGACGGGACCGACAAGCGGCAGGTGACGGCCAATGGGGCCTCGAATTTCGCGCCATTCTTCCACCCCGACGGCCGACACATTATCTTCTCGTCCAATGTGCACGGTCGCGGTCGCTCGTTCCACCTCTATTTAATCCGCGATGACGGCTCGCGCTTGGAACGCGTCACCTTTTCAGGAACGTTCAACAGCTTTCCGATGTTCTCCCCCGATGGGAAGCAGCTCGTGTGGGTCTCGGACCGTAGCGCGACCAAGCCCAGCGAGTTCAATCTCTTTCTCGCCGATTGGATTCCGTGAAACCGTGACGCGTGTGCGAGACGTGATCCGTGATGCGTGACGCGTCACAACTACGGCCCCTCGCCCCTCGCCTCTTGCCCCTCGCCTTCTCGTGCGCAGCGCTGGCTATTGTCTTTTGGTGTCTCCTGCAACTGGATCTTCCGCTGGTCTGGTTCATACGATCCCTTCATGTGACATGGTTGGAGATTTTGGGCGATGCCGGGAACCGACTCGGGAGCGGGGCCGTCCTGTTCGCGTTCAGCGGAGTCATGCTGGCCGTCGGTCTGCTGGGCAAATGGCCCGCCTGGCGCCGGGCTGGACTCCAAGGGTTGATCGCGCATGCGGCGGTAGGGCTGATCTCGCAAACGATCAAGCGCCTCGTCGGGCGACCTCGGCCACGCTTCACGCACGGAGTCAGCGAGTTTCAGTTCTGGCCGTCCTTGGACTCAGGCTTAGATGCTTTCCCATCGGGCCATGCCTCGGCCTCCTTTGCGGTGGCGGCTGTCCTCGTCAAGCATTTTCCGAGGGCTAGGTGGATCGTCTACAGCGCAGCGTTCCTGGTGGCGATCAGCCGTGTCGTGCGCGGCTCGCATTTTCCGGCTGACGTGGCCGTGGGAGCGGCGCTGGGTCTGCTTGTGGGCTATGTGGTCGCGAACCCCATTCGAGAGTGGCAGGCCTCGATCCGCTCGGCGCTGATGCACTTAACACCGTACCTTGTCGGGACCTTCGCCCTGCTCTGGATCGTCGTTCACCCCTCGCCCGGACAACTGATTTCCACATTCATGTTATCGGCCGGTATCTCGGCCCTGGCGCTCGGCATAGCCATCCGTCTGTTCAATAGGGTATGGACCCTAGGCAGGCACGGGGCAAGAGGCGAGGGGCTAGGGGTGAGCGGTGAAGGCAGGACTGAGGTTCGAGGACTTAGGACTGAGGCTCAGTCCTCAGTCCTCAGCACTCGCTTTGTGGTGCAGGCCTTGCGGCTTCCGACGGCCAATGTGCTGATTGCGGTCGGTCTTGCCCTGACGACCGGGTCTGGGCTGGTGACAACCCTTGTTGTGTTCGTGTGTGCCGCGCAGTGGTTGGCGCCTCGGGAGACCGAAGTTCAGCTTGGTGAGGTCCAACAGGCTACGCTCGACTACAAGACTATATTTTCGGAAACGGCGCTAGTGGCTGGGTTGGTGATCGCCGTCGCAGCAATCCAGGGGTTGAAGGGAGTCATCCCGATACTTTAGCCCGCATTATTCATGAACGCTTCTACTGCAATCGCGGATTCGCTGCTGCGACGAGCCTGCATGCGGCTGCCGCGGCATGCAGGCGGGCGGGCTCGCCGCTCAGTCGGTCAACGTACCGTTCACCCGTTGCATCGCCAGAGCAACGGGTCCCCGGTACGCCTCCCTCCCTCGTGGCTCCACACGCCCGTCTCGCTACGCGACTCCGCGATTTCGCGACGAACCGTCATGAATAATGCGGGCTAGGAGCCTGTCCGACATTACGTAAACCCGGTTGATATGCCGCAACATCCTGTAGCTGCGCCATCTCATGGCGCCATATTTGGCAGCATAAGATGCTGCAG
>JACZQN010000101.1 GCA_022545705.1 Nitrospirota bacterium
GCAGAACGCCCAATGTGAGGTTCAACAGATACAACCCACGGACAATGGTGTGCGATCGGAAGAAGTCGTTGAACGCCGCTTTCCTCGTGGCTTCATCTTGAGCCTTGAAGGCGCGCTCTTGGAGCGCCGCCAGCTCGGGCCCGATGGCAAAGACGATCAGGGCGACCACCACGATCATCGCGCCTAACAGGGTAAGCTCAGCCTTCGTGGGCACAGCATCCGTCATCCCGCCGTAGGTGGCAGCCCAGAACCGAAATGCTGCGGCTCCGACCATGACGACGATCGCCGCCATGACTACACGGTTGTACCCATCGAACACTCTCGTCAGATACCGTCCTCCTGGTTCCATCCCAAACGAGTTGAACACTGCCGGAATCACCGAGGCGATGATGACCACCAACCCGCCGATCCAAATTCCCAGCGCGACCAGTTCGCAGGTATAGGAGACCATCAATCCGGCGCGCGCTGCGCGGCTCGTCACCATCTCAGAATTGGCTACACGGCCTCGTACACCACCCGGCCCCCAACAAGCGTGGTTGTCACCCTCCCTTTGACCTTCCAGCCGGCGAACGGCGTGTTCCGGCTTCGCGAGCGTAACCGAGTCGGGTCCACCTCCCAGTATGCTTCGAGGTCCACCACCACCACATCCGCATCGGCTCCCGGCGCGAGGGTCCCTTTGTTGAGCCGAAACACTCGAGCAGGCTCGGTGGATAACTTCGCCACTGCCGCCTCGAGCGACAAGACTCCCTCGTCCACGAGCGTCAACGTCAGGGGCAGGGCCGTCTCCAGCCCTACGACCCCGAAGGGAGCCTCGGCAAACTCCTGCTGCTTATCTTGCACCGCATGGGGTGCATGATCGGTGGCAATGGCGTCGATTGTCCCGTCAGATAGCCCCTCTTTGATCGCTTGGATGTCCTCCCAGGTCCGAAGCGGGGGATTCATCTTGGCCAGAGTGTTATAGCCGCGTACCGCATCCTCCGTGAGCGAGAAGTGGTGCGGGCAGACTTCGGCTGTGACGCCAATCCCCCGCGATTTCGCTTCGCGCACCATCCGCACCGACCCAGCGGTACTGAGGTGCGCCAAGTGCAGCCGTGCCCCAGTCAGGTGTGCGAGCGACAGGTTGCGCGCCACCATCACCTCTTCCGCCGCAGCCGGAATCCCCGGGAGACCGAGTTGGGTCGAGACGATCCCTTCATGCATACACCCGCCTTCGGCCAGATGCAGATCCTCGCAGTGGTCGATGACCGGAAGGTCAAAGACGAGAGCATACTCCATCGCGCGGCGCATCACGAGGCTGTTTATGACTGGTCGCCCGTCATCCGAGATGGCCACACAGCCAGCCTTTCGAAGCTCGCCGATCTCGGCCAGCTCGTTACCCTCAGATCCCTTCGTAATCGCACCGACTGGGAACACGTGGGCGTTTCCGGCGTTGCGGGCCCGTTCGAGGATGAACTCCGTGACCGATTGGTTGTCATTGACCGGGTTTGTATTCGGCATGCAACACACGGACGTAAACCCCCCGGCCACGGCCGCGGCGGTCCCTGTCTGAATCGTCTCCTTGTATTCGAAGCCAGGCTCACGCAGATGTGCGTGGAGGTCGACGAACCCGGGGAGGACGACTTTCCCTGCCGCGTCAATGATCGTCGGGTGGGCTGCGCCCCGTCCCCGCGATGAAACAAGGTTCTGGCCGACCGACACAATCCTCCCCTGCTCGATCAGGACATCCGCTGGGCCGTTGACGCGCCCCGGATCAATCACCCGCCCCCCTTTAATCAATATCGCCATCAGCACTCCGAGATTGTACAAGGCAAAAGGCAAAGGCAAAAATTAGCTGATTCTTCTCTATATGTTTTACCTTTTACCTTTTCACTTTTACCTTATGTATTGGCTCCTGAGAGCAAATACAGCACTGCCATGCGTACCGCAATTCCGTTTGCGGCCTGGTCCAGAATAACCGAGGAGAAGCTGTCGACGACCTCCGGCGCGATCTCCACGCCTCGGTTGATCGGGCCTGGATGCATCACCCAGACCCCGGGCTCCGCCAGCTTGAGCCGCTCGGGCGTCAAGCCGTAGAACTGTGAGTATTCCCTGATCGTTGGGAACAACGCCTTCCCCTGACGTTCGAGCTGTAACCGCAGCATCATGATCACATTAGCCCCACGCAAGCCTTCATCCAGCTTGTGATACACGCGCACACCGAGCCGGTCGAGAGCGGACGGGATCATGGTGGGCGGCCCTACCGCCCTCACTTCCGCGCCCAGCTTGGTGAGGGCATAGATGTTGGAACGGGCCACGCGGCTGTGCGCGATATCTCCAACGATGGCGACGCGGAGCCCCGGAAAGTCTAAGTGCTTTTCCCGCAGCGTGAATAGGTCCACGAGCGCCTGGGTGGGGTGCTCGTGCCACCCATCGCCGGCATTCACCACAGACGACTTCAGGCCTCGCGCTAAGGTTTCGGCAGCGCCCGCGGCTGGGTGACGCAGGACAATGATGTCGGCTTGCATCGCCTCGATATTGCGGGCTGTGTCGAGGAGGGTCTCCCCTTTCACAATGCTACTGGACGAGGGGGAGAAGGTGATCACGTCGGCGCTGAGACGCTTCGCAGCCAACTCGAAGGAGGTGCGCGTCCGAGTACTGGGCTCCAGGAACAGGTTAACGACGGTTTTGCCTCTGAGCGCCGGAACCTTCTTGATCTCGCGCCCGCTCACCTCCTTGAAGGAATCAGCGGTCTCCAGGATCAGCCTGAGCTCATCCGCCGACAAAGACTCAATACTGACCAGGTCTTTCTGCTTGAGGCTCATGAGCGGCCTCCTCGGAATTCAGTCAGAATCGCCACCCGATCGTCTTCGCCTTCTTCCTCAAGGAAGACGCGCACGTTCTCTTCGCGCGACGTGGGAAGATTTTTCCCGATGTAGCTGGCTTTGATCGGAAGTTGGCGATGCCCTCGGTCCACCAAGACTGCGAGCTGGATCTCAGCTGGACGTCCCAGGTCAATCAGGCCATCCATGGCCGCTCGGATCGTCCGCCCGGTGAAGAGCACGTCATCCACCAACACGACTTTCAGACCAGAGATGTTGAACGGAATCGTGGTCTTCCGGAGCACGGGCTGATCTTTCCGGACCGCGAGATCATCGCGGTACAGGGTGATGTCAAGCTCGCCGATGGGTACATCAGTCCGTTCGATGTCGCGAATGCGTTTCGCCAGTCGGTGGGCGAGATGCACGCCGCCCGTTCGAATGCCGACGAGAGCCAGATCCTGAGTGCCCTTATTCCGCTCAAGGATTTCGTGGGCGATCCGCGTCAGCGCGCGCGCCACGTCATTCGAGTCCATCACGAGCTTTTCTTGTTGATGAGCCTTCTTTTCCCCGGCGATCATAGCGCCTCAGGCCATAAAAAAACCCTCTCACCTCTTTGAAGTGAGAAGGTCTCCACGCTCAAGTCCGTCGCGGACGAGCCGTACCGCATCGGCTACGCTCCTTGCTCACCTCGCGGGATGAGCGTTAAAGGTGCCCATATCTTACCGGCTTCGCCTGCTGGTGTCAAGACGTCCGGATCGCCACTAGCCTTTCACAATCTGGAAGAGCGTCAGCTCTGGTTTCAACCGTGCTTTGGGTAAGATTGCCTGGTGCATGCGGAAAGTCGGGAGCGTCTCGACAGCCTCCACCCGTGCCAGCCGGACCCGATGCGCTTGCAGCAGCTCGCCCATCGTGGGAGGGCCAACCACGAAGGCCACTCCGGCAGAGGTCAGCGCGTTTGCCACAGCACGGGTCGTTTCTTCGAGATCCATGAGGTGCTTGAATTGTGAGAAGGGTACCCACTCGTAGAGCAGGTCGTACTGTTGTTGATACGCCTCCTGCCGAGAACGATCGGCCGGCAAGAGCCTGATCCGCTTCGCCCAGTCCAGGCGTTGCGTTCGAGCCATCAGATTCCACAATGACTGCGCGTGCTTCTGGGCGAACTCGGGGCGGTGATACAGGATGGCATAGTCCCTCGCGCGGTCCAGGTGGATACAGGACATGAGTGCGGCATCGAAGTTATGGATGAGGACACGACTACTACGGGCGAGGTGGGCCGCGAGCTCGGGAGATTCCTCGAGGGTGTCCTGCAAGTAATCGGCGACAAAGGGTTGTGTCGCGGCTTCTTCAATCTCGGTGTCATCATCCGGATACAGCAGGACTGCGGAAAAGGCCTGGGTGGGGGAAACCTTGGGTGGCGATCCCCCAAAAAAGGCTCGCCAACCGATCGGAGCGGGGGCCGGTCGAGGTGGTGGGGAATCAGAGATTGTTCCCCACACCGGGCTCAAGGGCAGCTCCACGCGCGTGTCCCGGTCGTTCAGCACCAACATGCCCTTTTCGACTTCGACTGTCCGCTCGCCTGGCGCCACCCCTTGCGAGTGGGCCAGCACAAACGACAGGCCTGTGGGATCATCGGCCAGCGTGGCCTTCTGAATCGTATTCCCCTTCACGGTGACGCAGAGACGTCGAGCTGTGTCGAAATGCCGCCGGGGCGGATCTGGCGCCGGCAGCCAGGTGACCTGATGGGACCGTGGTGCATCCATAAACACCGAAAACGGATCGCTCCCGATCGGGCTCTGGGGGGTAAAGAACGCGCTGAAGAGCCGAAAGGCGGCCTCAGAGGGATAGGTGGGAATGCCTCGGTAACGGAGCGGACGATGAGTCCCGGTGTTCTGGTCATCGTAAAGGCCGCGAATGAGTTCGAACACGGCGCTTCCTGTCCCGGGCAGCAGGGACTGAAACAACTCCACGACCGGCAGGAAATCAATTTGCCCCCAATGCATGGCCCCCATGCAAGCCATGAACCGAGACCGCTCAAACGTGCCGTCGTCCAAGATGTACAGCGCATCCTTCTTGTGCCCGATGGTCGCTTGGCCTCGCGCATCAATGACCAGATCGTCCTCCCCGTAAAAAAATCGGATTTCCTCGTATGGGACCTGCAAGGCTTGTGCTGCCATGTGACGCAAATCCTCAGTCTGCGTCCGCTCCCAGCCAGGTCTCCTCGAAAGATCCAGGGTGATGGTGTTGACGATGCCTTCGCGTTTGATCCCGACCCATGTCCCCCAGTCCAGTCGCACGCGTGCCCGGGCAAGTTTGGCCGTCCCGTCATCTGCGATGATCCACTCGCATTCATGTATGGGATTCCCTTCGTGGTCTGTCGCGAGGATTCGGCGACCGTGAGCCCCGTAAAAGACGCGATGCCCGCAGGCTTGGCCGCGGACTTCTCCACCGGTCGCTGCGAAGTCGCGCATGTAGGGAAGGTTCGAAGGGAAGGAAAGGTTGCCGCTGCGAGTTATCGCTGAGACGTCAGCAACGTCCACATTCATCTATTCGCGGATTTGGCCCGACCCGAGCACGATAAACTTGGAGCACGTCAACTCCTCCAGCCCCATGGGGCCCCTTGCGTGGATGCGGCTCGTGCTGATCCCGATCTCGGCGCCCAAGCCGAACTGGTACCCGTCGTTCAGCCGTGTCGAAGCATTGACCATCACTGCGCTGGCATCCACTTCGCGTAAAAAGCGGAAGGCCCGGCTGTAGTCGCTCGTCACAATCGCCTCCGTGTGGCGGGAGCCGAACGTGGCGATGTGCTCCATCGCCTCTGCGATGTTCTTGACGACCTTGACCGCCAGAGTCAGCGACAGGAACTCGGCGCCGTAGTCACTCTCCGTCGCCGGTTTCGCTTCCGGACACAGTTGGCAAGTGCGAGGACAGCCCCGCACCTCCACCTTCGCGTCATTCAGTTTCTGCACTAAGCTGGGGAGCAGGGTGCGCGCAATCGTCTGGTGCACCAGCATCGTCTCCATTGCGTTGCAGGTGCCGGGGCGCTGCACTTTGGCGTTCAGGCAGATCCGTTCCGCCATGTTCGGGTCGGCATCGGCGTCCACATAGATGTGGCAGACGCCCTTGTCGTGCCTGATCACCGGGATCGTGGACTGTTCCGTGACCGTCCTCATCAGGGACTCGCCCCCGCGCGGGATGATCAGGTCCACATACTGATCCTGCTTCAGCAGGGCGAGGGCGGCCTCGCGCTCCGTCCGCTCCACGAACGCAATCGCGTTCGCCGGGACACCGGCTTTCTCGGCTGCTTCGGCCAGGATCTTTGCAATCGCTGTGTTGGAATGGACCGCCTCGGAGCCGCCGCGCAGGATGCAGGAGTTCCCCGACTTCAGACACAAGCCAGCGGAGTCAGCCGTCACGTTGGGCCTGGATTCGTAAATGATGCCGATCACGCCGATCGGAACGCGCACACGGCCCACCTGCATCCCGTTCGGCCGCCGCCACAATTTGGGCGCCTGCCCAAGTGGATCCGGCAACTTGGCAATCTCTCGAAGGCCCGCTGCCATCTCCGCGATCCGCTCCGGCGTGAGCCGCAGCCGATCTTCTAGTGCCTGCGTCTCCTGCTCCTTCCCGAGCGACTCCAAGTCTTGCTCGTTGGCTGCAAGAATCTCTTCCGATTTCGCTTCTAAGCCCTCCGCCATCGACAGCAGCGCCCGATCTTTGATCGTGGTGGAGAGCGTCGCGACTTGAGCAGCAGTTGCTTTGGCTTTTTTGGCCAGGGTCTCGACATATTCTTGCGGTGATGTAGGTGGGGATTCCTGTTCCGTCGGTGGAGCCGGTGTGTCCATCTTTCCTCCGGGCCTCACCTGCTTGGGCTGCTGTCACCCGAGCAGGCGTGTGATTCCGTGTTGCTGAACTGCGAAATCAGCATACCCTGCGGTTGAGAAGCCCGTCAAGACTCCATCAGGTCTGCTTGACACGTTCTGAGATCGCTTGCTATCGTGGCGCCCGTGCCGAGGTAGCTCAGTTGGCAGAGCACAGCCCTGAAAAGGCTGGTGTCGACAGTTCGATTCTGTCCCTCGGCACCATACAATCAACAACTTACGAGTCATTCCGAAGACCGACCAAAAACTTTTGCACGACTTTTGCACGATTTTTTGCACAGATGGTAGTTTTGGGCCAATTTATCCACAGCTTGCCTG
>JACZQN010000025.1 GCA_022545705.1 Nitrospirota bacterium
CAGGCGGGCGGGGCTTCGGCGGGGGCGGCGGCGGGGGCGGCGGCGGGGGCGGCGGCGGGGGCAAGCGCGACCGCTGGTAGCGCACGGCGAGCCTCGGGGGCTCCTCCGGTGAGCGGATGGAGCGGATCCCGAACAGGTAAGGCGGGGATGCCCGGAGAGGGTGTCCCCGCCCATTTTTTACATGGGCAGGGTCACAAGCCAGGGAGGCTGTCGAGCGTTGGGGTTTCTGCGGCCTTGTCTCCTCGCGTATTTGACTTCTGCCCTTCATGCTGCATGCACTCCCCCTCGGTTCTGGCCCTTCCCTTCGCTCTACGTCCGGTCCGGCTCGCTCTGGATGACACTTTCGTCTCATTGAAAAAGCGCGCGAGTTCGCATTCAGAAAGCAGGAACGTCGGTGGTGCTTGAGGATCAAAGTTCCTGTACAGAAAACTCGAAAATCGTCCACGTACCCACCCCAATCTTTCCCACTGCTTATCTCTTGACTGTATCAGACGTGCAGGCCAAGGTGCCGGCTCCGATCCTTACTTAAGCGGATAAAGCGACGACCCTCGTGCTAGCGGCAAGGTGGCAAGTTTCGCTCCTTGACACGCCCCCCACGGACGGCCTAGCCTGGGCGACCTATGAGAGCCTACTTAGCAGGGTGGATCATGAAAGCAACCAGGGCTATAGACAGTTGACTCAGGAAAAGCAGCCTTGGCAGATAGACTCCTAATCAGATCAGAGAGGAGTTCACTATGAGGAACAAATCCAAGAGAGCGGAACTCTTCGAATCCGTTCAGGCGGTTCTGGCCGAGAAACGAGCATTGCTGGTGCGGCAAAAAGGCCTAATCGAAGCCATAAATAGGGTCCTTTCAAAGATCGGGTACTCGGCTGTTCCAACGGATTCCATCGTGCGACCTGTGCGGCGGAGGGGTCAACGCCGAGGGCGAAAACCAGGACGGCCACGCAAGAGGCGGACGACGTTCACAGCTAGCATGCGCGGGTTGAAGCGGAGGGGGCGGCCTCCAAAGAAGAAATAATGAGGACACAAGTTTTAGTGCAGGTCTCCTCCTGCCCAATCCTGCGCAACGGAATCGGCGGCGTGTCAGACTTCGTTATTGTAGAAGCCGCGACGAAGGGGACAAGCTGACCTAGCATCGTGCGGGGTTCATTCGCGAAGAGCCTCCCGTCTGCGGGTGGGGGATTCGTGTGTTTTGTTCCCGGATTTACCCTTGCAGGCTCCTCAGCTCTCGAATAGCCCGCATGATGCTTGCCGTAACTGTGGCTATCTTTTTACGATCAGGGTTCGGATCAGGCTGCAAAATAATGGGGGTGCCATATCGGACGATGGCTCTTCCTGGGGTGAGAAGACTGCGAGCCAGATTGAAGGGCCGAGCTTTGTCCCAGGCAATTGAGGCAGGCACCACTGGCGCACCAGTTTTGAGTGCCAGATATCCGATGCCCTGATGCCCCTGCTCTTCCCGGTGTGCGTCAATACCCCCTTCCGGAAAGATGCCGACGACCTGGCCCTGCCCCAAGACGCGGAGCATGGCCCGCACAGCTCCAAAATCGTGAGTGCCTCGGCTCACGGGGATGTAGTGGAGGGTTCGGCACAACCACCGAATGTACCTGTGTTGATAGACCTCGCGGGCGGTGAGGAAGATGACAGGGCGCCCGGCTGTGGCGGCCAACACCATCGGATCGCTGAACGACGAGTGATCGGATACCAACAGCACCGGGCCACTCTCCGGCAGGGGAGGTGGCAGCCGGGGAGTGACCCGATACAGGACGCGGCAGAAGAGGCGGTTCAGGCGATCCAACAGTCGGTAGGTGATCCCCGGGGATGGGCTTCGCATGGGCGCTCCACCTCTGCGGACAGGTGGCCCGTGTTGGCCTATTCTGTCCGACTCATTCTTGGCTCATACCTCATAACCATGCCGTCACTCACCCCACCTTTTCACCTGCCTGGGCGACATATTCACGCACCTCGTGCAACTCCGGCATTTCTGCGTCGGCCTGTGCCCATACCTCGAGCAACTGAGAGTAGACATCGACCGCGCCTCTCCTATCGCCGCTCTGGGCAGCAGCCCGGGCAGCACCGAGCAATGACCGCGCCCGGTTGGGGTGTCGCTTGAGAGAGATCGCAAATTGCCGGGCAGCCTCTTTGGGACGTCCCGCGCGCAGGAGGATTTCGCCCAGGAGCTCGTGCGTGGGCTTGATCACGCGAGGAGGGCCTGAGGGTGGAGGCAACTCTTCCTCCAGGGCAGTCGCTTGTTTCATCAATGCAATAGCTTCCTGGTAGTTCCCTTTCGACGCCTGACTGACTGCAGCCACCTCCAGCTCCCAGATCTCCAGCCTCTCCGGTCGGAAAAATGGATCGCGCTCGAAGCGCTGCTTGCGGAGTGATCGCAGTGCCCCGAGCTGTCCTTCGGCTTCCGGCCGACCTTTCATTGCGGCTCCCAGAGCACGGATAAAGCTCAGAGGAGCCTTTGATGCATCATGCAAGGTCGATCCAGGCGGCTCCGCGAGCGTCGCTGCCAACTCCCAACGCTGGGTCTCAACAATCAAGGCCGAGGCCATGCGCTCGTAGTAGCGCCCCACCTTTCGATGAAACCCGGCTTCCCTGGATTGCCGGCCACCGCCAGGCTCCATCATGTCCTTCCGCTTCAGGTTGAGCACCTCTTCGGCCTTTTTGTAGCGGCCCTGTTGGAGGTACACGTAGAGGAGCCAATGGAGGCTATGGTAATCACGCAGGCCCATGGGAAGACTCTCGCGCTTCACCCACGCCACAGAGTCCCTCCACCCGGATTCGTTCGAGGCAGCGGCCTCCGGCCACATCCCAAGTTGGAGGAAAATATGCGCCGGCATGTGCTGCGCGTGGTGGGATTCCGGAGCGATCTCTGCGTAGCGCCGAGCCGCAGGCAGCGCCAAAATTGCCAGGTCGGGATGGTCGAACGCATGAATGGTGTAATGCGCGGCGCACGGATGATCAGGGTGTCTGCGGAATATATCCAGCGTGATCGCGCCGGCCTGTATTTGGAGCCGATACGCATCGTCAGACTGTCTGGCTAAGCCGAGCAACGAGAGGGCGTAGAAGCAGGCTGCCTCTAGATCCTCAGGGTAGTCCCGAGAAATGTTTTCCATGGCAGAGGCATACGCCTTGTCCCGGGTCGGCTTATCGCCTGCTCCGTACAAGACCTTCACCGCACTCAGATACGCGTGCTCTCTTGGAGTCACCTTATTACTGTCCCTGATGTTTGCAAGCGCCATTCTGGCGGCCTCGGTGTCTTGCTCCCGCCACAGCGGATGATTGTGCGCCATGGCTTCGCCCCAGTACCCCATCATGAACTGTGGGTCGACTGTCGTGGATTTGCGAAACGCCTCCAACGCTTCTTCGTACCAGAATGAGTGCAGCGCGGCGAGGCCTCGAAGGAAGTGCTGTTGCGCCTGTTCCGAGCCGGAGGTCGGAAACTCTACTTCCCCCAATTTGGATTCACGCATCTCTGCCTCGGCCGGCAATGCCGCAATGACAGATGCCACCAGCAAGAGGCAAGTCGCGCGGGAAATCCGACGAAACATCATGCAATGTACTCTTAGCAAGAGTCTTCTTAGACAGCCGCTAAGGCACGGTCGGCCCGCACCTCACCGTGAGAGTGACGGATCAGGCGGAACAATCCTACTCGCTTTGACGACTGACCATCAACGGGGCCTTCGCACATCATCCTCGGAAGCCCAGTCCCCTTTCCACGCGCGACCCATAGCTAGTCCGGAGTGGCTGCTCCCGCAATCGTTGACCCAGAAGCTGCAAGTGTTCCTGGCACCAGAAGCTTGCTGATTGATGACGCAGTCTAAGGCTGTCTGAATGGCGAGCGTTCGGTGGGGACTGATTTCCTACCGGATGTAGTAGGAGAGGAGAATGAGGCCCAGCAGCCCAACAGCCCAGAGGACCATGGATCCGGCTGGCCAGGTGTGACTGAGCCATCTCACTGTCTGAGGATGCCAGTTCCTGGTGATTCGGCTGACCACAGTGCCCTGTTGAATGCGCTTGCGCAGCTCAGTCCTGAGGTACGTACCCGTCATGAGGGCAGCCTGGACCGCCCTGAGCCCGAGCCGCCGATAGACCCATTCTGCATCAATGTTGACCGAGTGCAGTTCGGGGGGATAGAGCCCCGAGAGTTTGAGCCAGCAGAACGCCAGGGCTGCAAAGAACAGGAGTTGCAACTGGGCGATCACGTGCGTGGCCTCATACGGGATGTATTCGACCGGCGCGGGCAGCCAACTGTAGAGCAACCACGGATACACCCCAATGAAGATGCAGAGCCCTGCCGCGAGGCCCATGGCGATGAGCATATTCAACGGTGGCTCCTTCACGCGAATGCCGGCATCCTGCGCGAAAAACGCAAAGAACGGGATCTTGATCCCGGCATGGTGGAAGACGCCTGCCGAGGCAAAGAGCAAGGCCAGCCAGATCCAGCCGTGACCTTCTTCGAGCGCGGCGCTCATGACCATAGACTTGCTGACGAATCCGCTGAAGAGGGGAAATGCCGAAATCGAACAGGCCCCGACAATGCAGAAGACTGTTGTGATCGGCATGGTCTTGTACAGCCCGCCCAGGTCCGACCCCTTGATCCGCCCGGTCATATGGAGCACCGCCCCCATAGACATGAAGAGCAATCCCTTGAAGATCACATCGTTGAACGCGTGAGAGACAGCTCCGTTGATCGCCAGTGCAGACCCGAGGCCAATGCCACAGACCATGAAGCCGAGCTGGTTGATCATGCTGTAGCCCAAGACTCGTCTCAGATCGTTTTCGATGACGGCGTAGAAGATGGGGAAGCAGGTCATGGCCGCGCCGATGTAAATGAGCATCTCGGTTCCGGGAAAGGCACGGGCGAGACTGTAGATCGCCACCTTCGTGGTGAAGGCGCATAGGAACACGCTCCCTGTTGGGGTCGCCTCCGGATACGAGTCGGTCAGCCAGTTATGCAGAAACGGAAATGCACACTTGATCCCGAACGCAAGAAAGATCAGCCACGATGCGGGCCCACTGAGCCCGAGGTAGTCGAATGCAAGTGAACCGGTCTGGGACAGGTGGAGCAGGGTTCCAGCCAGCAACAGCACTCCAGAAAAGACCTGGATGATCAGATAGCGGAATCCAGCAGCCAGGGCTTGGGGCGTGCGCCGGGCCCAAATGAGGAACACCGACGTGATCGCGAGCAGTTCCCAAAACACAAACAGCGTAATCAGGTCACCGGCAAACACCACGCCGAGCGCGCTCCCGGCATAGAGCAAGCCCACGACCTGCTGGCCCGTATCCCGCACGTGGAGTGAGAAGATGATGGCCAGCAATGCTGCGAGATGGAACAGATACCCAAACAGGAGGCTCAACGTGTCAACACGAGAGAGAGTCAGTGTGTAGGTCAAGATGGAAATGGACCAGGACACCCCCTCTTCCATTCCCCAGAGTTGCAGGGCGCTGAGGAGAGGGATCAGAAGGAGCAGGGCAGAGCGCAGCCAGCCACGGCACAACGGAACGAGGAGTGCTCCTGCGAAAAAGATCGCAAAGGGTGGGACACTACCGTTCATAGTAGTCTTCTTTGCGCATCACAACCTTGCGCATCTCCTTTGCAGCAAGCACGAGAACCGTACACGCAATAAACCCAAAGAGGGCGTAGAAGCCCCAGAGATTTTCCCATGGGTGCGCGACATGTCGGTGATAGACAAGGTCAAAGAGCAACACCCCTATGCAAATCGCATAAAACACGCGCAGGAGCTTTTTGACGCTTTCGGCTTTGTCCAAGAAGCCTGGTTGCTCTTTCATTACCTCGCCTCCAATCCAGGGCACGTTGGAAGGACCGCACAGAGTAACTCATAGATGGGTTCTGGCCAGACGAACAACAGGAGGCATCCCAACGAGGTGATGACGAGCGCGATCACGCACGGAAGGGGAGCCTCCTTCATGCCTGTTGAGGCTTCTGGCTGTGGGGGATCCTTGAAAAACGCGCGCACGGGAATCGGCAACAAGTAGGCCACGTTGAGAAGTGCACTTAGGAGTAAGATCGCGAGCAGGAGAACTTGTCCTGCCTCCAGGGTGCCAAGGGCGAGGTACCACTTGCTCCACATACCCCCCATCGGGGGCAATCCAATCACACTGAGACTGCCAATGAGGAAGGCAACCATGGTGATCGGCATGGTCTTGCCTAACCCATCCATTTGGCTGACCTCGGTCTTATGAGTAGCCACCGCGATGGCTCCCGCGCAGAAGAAGAGGGTGATCTTGCCGAAGGCATGCATGGTGATGTGCATACCACTCCCCACGACACCCCAAGTGTTCGCCAGCAAGGCGCCGAGGATGACGTAGGAGAGCTGACTGATGGTGGAGTAGGCAAGCCTGGCCTTCAGGTTGTCTTGCCTCATGGCAACCAAGGAGCCGACCAGAATCGTGACTCCGGCGAGATACATCAGCCACTGACGTGTGCCGAGATTCGAGAGGACATCGAGGCCAAAGACATACACTGACACCTTTAGAATTGTGAAGACCCCCGCCTTCACCACCGCGACGGCATGGAGGAGAGCGCTGACCGGCGTTGGCGCCACCATCGCAGCGGGAAGCCACCGATGAAACGGCATCAGCGCTGCTTTGCCGATGCCCAGGACGTACAAGACAAAGAGGAGTCCGATGACGGGCGGTGAAGCCTTCCCTTCCAGCACCCCGCCAAGGGTAAAGTCGAGTGTGCCCGCCAGCAGCCATGTCCAGATAATGGCCAGCAGTTGGAGCCCGATCGAGGTGCCAAGTAGGAACCCCAAGTAGACCCGGCCCGCACGTCTCGCCCCCTGAGTGCCGAGATGCGTGACCAGAGGATAGGTCGAAAGCGTCAGCACTTCGTAGAATACGAACAGCGTCAGCATGTTGGCGGCGAGAGCCACACCCATGGTGCTTGCGAGCGCGATGGCAAAATACGTGTAAAAGCGGGTCTGATGTCGATCGTGGTGCCCGCGCATGTACCCGATCGAATAGATCGAAGTGACGATCCATAAGAAGCTGGATGTCAGTGCGAAGAGCAGACCGAGCGGTTCAAGCTCGAGCGCGATCGAGAGGCCCGGGAGCGGTGTCGCGAGGACGACCGCAGGCCTCGCGCCGCTTAATACCGCGGGCAGGAGCGAGACCACCAGGCTGAAGAGCAGCACGGCGGTGATGAGCGTGACCGCCTCCCTGATATTGGGATGCCGGTGTGACAATCCGATCAGGATGGCGCCGACGAGGGGGACAAGAGGCACGAGCAGGACGATCGTGTCAGGAGTCACGGTGTGGCACCCAAGAGAGATTCGGCTGCCTGGCTTGCCACACCGACGGTGAGAGAAGTGTGAAGGCCGAAATAGATCGTGAGGCCGATCAGCGTCCAGGTGGGTATGAGCATGTCGAGCGGGGCCTCTGCGACTGGTGCCCTGTCCCTGGGCCAGGGCCGGAAGTAGGCGACCTCGATGACCCGCCAGATGTAGATGACTGCGAGTAAGGAGCCAATTAAGACGACCGCAGCCACAGGCCACCATCCCTGCTCAATCGCTGCAAGGATCAGGTACCATTTACTGATAAAGCCCACGGTCAACGGGATGCCGATCAGGCTTAACCCACCGACCACGAAGGCCGCCATGGTCCACGGCATCTGTTTCCCGATCCCTTCAAGGTCGCTGATCCGGGCGGAGCCAGCTCGAAATACGAGGCACCCCATGACGAGGAACAGCCCACCCTTCGTCATGGCGTGATTGAACAAGTGAACGATACCCGCTGTCAGTCCCGTGACCGAGGCAAAGCTGATCCCCAAGACCATATAGCCGATCTGAGCCACGCTGGAGTAGGCCAGCAAGCGTTTGACATCGTTCTGGATGATCGCCACGCTGGATGCAGCTAATATCCCCAGGACTGCCAGCGCCATCAGGATTTCGCCGAACGGTAGACTTTCAAAAATCATCGTGGCGCCGAAGACCGTGAAGAAAAATCGGAGGAGGATATAAACCGCGACCTTCGTCGCCGTGGCGGCGAGAAAGGCAGTGACGACTGACGGGGCGTAGGCGTAGGCATTGGGGAGCCACAGGTGCAACGGGAACAGCGCCAACTTCAAGCCGGTCCCGACCGTGAGAAACGCAAAGGCAGCGCGAACCGTCCTGGTATCGGCCACCGGCGGGATCCGGTTCGCCAGATCGGCCATGTTGAGCGTGCCGGTCATCATATAGAGGAGCCCCACGCCGATCAGGATAAAGGTAGCGCCGATGGTTCCCATGACGAGGTACCGGTAGGCAGCGGTGAGCGCCCGTCGGTCCTTCCCCAG
This sequence comes from Nitrospirota bacterium, assembly GCA_022545705.1. Classification (GTDB taxonomy): domain Bacteria; phylum Nitrospirota; class Nitrospiria; order Nitrospirales; family Nitrospiraceae; genus JACZQN01. The sequence goes on from JACZQN010000025.1 coordinate 8,307, forward strand.
ACTGATCAAGATATAGGAGGACAGCGATGAGATCTCCAGGAACACAAAGAGGTTGAAGGCATCGCCGGTGATCGTGATTCCCAGCAGACCGGCAAGACAGAGGAGGTACGCGGTGTAGAAGAGCGAGATTCGGTCGGCTGGAATTTCCCGTCTGACGCTGGTCCGCGCAAAAGGCATGACAACCGCACCGATGCCAGCGACAATCAGGAGGACGAACCCATTGAGGACGTCGATGCGATATTCTATCCCCCAGGGCGCGGCCCAATTGCCCATGGCGTAGGAGATCGTGCCGGAGGCCAGCACCTGGTCGAGCAACGCGGCGGCGATGCCCAGCGTGCTCCAGCTCACCAGCGGCGCGAAACCCCAGACAAGCCCGCTGTGGTGCAAGAGGAGGCAAACCGGCGCCGCGATCAGGGGAATGACGACTTGTAAGGCAGGCAGGTGGGCGGCGATCACGGCTCCTCGTCCTGATCGAGAATCTCGTCTTCCTCCACGGTGCCGTAAGCCTCCTGGATACGAACCACCAGAGCCAAACCAAGCGCGCTGGTGGCCACACCGACCACGATCGCCGTGAGAATCAGGACATGGGGAAGCGGGTTGGAATAGAGGGTCAGGCCTTCGGCGATGATCGGGGCGGTACCCCCTTCAACCTTGCTCATGCTGATATAGAGGATGAACACGGAAGTCTGGAACATGAACAGCCCGACCATCTGCTTGACCAAGTTGGTCCGTGAAATCGTAATATAGAAGCCGGTCATCATGAGCAGGATGACGATCCAGTAGTTGTAGAGGCCCAGGATGCTCATGACTGCGTTCTCCGGCCAGCAAAGGCAAAGAAGATCGTGATCATGACCGCGGCGACTGTTGTCCCTACGCCAAACTCAATCAAGGTGATCCCGACATGCTGCCCCCGTGTGGGATCCGAAGCCAGCACGCCATACTCCAAGAAGTTCCCGCCAAGTAAGAGTCCCGCGAGCCCGACCCCGGCATAGAGCAGGATCCCGAGGGCGACGCCGGCGCGGACAATCCGTGGCGGGAGCACCCGGCTCGCCGTCTCGACGCCGTAAATGAGCGCGTACAGGATAATGCCCGCGCCAAAGATCACGCCGGCCTGAAAGCCCCCACCGGGCCCGAAGTCGCCGTGAAATTGAACATAGAGGGCAAATAATAAAATGAAGGGAATCATGAGCTTGGCGATCACGCGCAGCACGTGGTGATGGGTCATGAACCGCTCCTCCCGGCACGTCGGCCGAGGCCGAGCAGGATCATCACGCCAATGCCCGCCGTGAAAATCACCGCCACCTCGCCGAGCGTGTCGTATCCCCGATAGCTCGCGAGCACTGCGGTCACCACGTTCGGAATGCCGATTTCGGTCGGAGTGGCTGCCAGATAACGAGGCGCCACATGCTGATGAACCGGGGCCGTCGGATCGCCAAACGCAGGCATGTCGAGTGTCCCATAGATCAACGCAGCGCCCGTCACCGCCACGACAAGGAGCGGGAGGATCGTCCGAGGGGCGCTCCGTTTTTCCTCCCGCGTGGTCAGCGCGAGGGTCCCCAGCATGAGGATCGTCGTGATGCCGGCGCCGACCGCCGCTTCCGTGAACGCCACGTCAACCGCATCGAGTACCACAAAGAGTCCTGCGGAGAGGAGACTATAAATGCCGGCGAGCATCGCCACGGCGAACAGGTTGCGCAGCCGCACCATGCCGAAGGCGGTCACGGCCAAAAATCCAAGGAGGCAAATATCGATCAGGTTTTCCATGCCGAATGGAAGTTGCCGAGCAAGGGCTTGAGCTCACCGTGCAGCGCGGCCTTGGCCACCACATGCGTTGCGGTCGGGCTCGTCAACAGGAGGAAAGCGAGGATCAAGATGAGCTTGATACAGACAAGACTCATTCCAGCCTGGAGCATGAGGCCGAACAGAATCAGGCCGGCTCCCATCGTATCGGTGACGCCAGCCGCGTGGAGACGGGTGAACAAGTCAGGGAGGCGGAGAATGCCGACCCCGCCTGTCAGGGCAAAGAAGGAACCGGCAAGGATAGCGACCCAGCTCGCGACCTCAACGGCTACCGCCATTAGGACTCACCTCGGCGGGCGTCTTGGCCCGCATGCCCGAGATCGCTGTATTCGAAAAACTTGAGGGCGGCGATGGTGCCAATGAAGTTAATGAGCCCGTAGACCAGGGCGAGGTCAAGGAAATCCGGCCGCCCGGTCAAAAACCCCAGGACGGCGATGAGCAAGACGGTTTTCGTGCCGAACATGTTGACCGCCAGAATGCGGTCATAGACCGTTGGTCCCAGCATCGCCCGAATGAGGACCAAGGCCATGGTGCCAAGCACCGCTGCTGCTGCAACGGAAAACATCAGCGAGATTTCTCCAGTCTCGAGACGCGTCGCTCCATCTCGCTGGTTTGAAGGTCCGCCGCCATGCGGTTCGTCAGGGCGTGGACCTCAATGTGGTCGTCGTCCAGATTGATCGAGACAGTACCGGGAGTCAGCGTGATGGAATTCGCATAGATGACCTTGGCCAGGTCGCTCTTCTGGCCCGCCCGCACTCGCACGACGGTGGGACTGATCGGCAGCCTTGGACTGAGGATGATTTTGGTCACAGCAAGATTCGCCTTCACGATTTGCCTCAGCAGCCAGAACCAGTACAAGGGCAACTTCGGCGTGATGTGAATGGGATGGCTTTCGTGATCGATCACCTCCATGCGGTGAGCAACCGCAACCACCACGAGACATGAGAGCACTCCTAGGATGAGAAGCAAGGGTTCAAAGTGGCCGGATAAGAGCAGCCAGAGTGTGTACAGGGCAACGCCAAGACTTATGGCACGGAGCACTGTCGCCTCCTCTTTGTGATGCAGTCAGGGTTGCCGGCTTGTGCCTCCGCCCATCGGTCGCCGAAAGGCGGCCGGTGATAGAGTCGAGGCGTCTTGGGAGAGCATGATTACTAGCACCGTATGCGGAATGCAATGAATTTTTTCCCCAAACAGGATCGTCTGCGCACGTCTGTCCCGCAGTCGCGGCACGCCGCGGGAGCATGAACGCGAAGAATGCGGTGGGGACCCGAACCTGATTCGAGAGCTGCGGGAGGCCCTCGAGCCGAATTTGACGTTTGAAACGGAACAAAAGCAGGCGACGTAGGCCTCTCGCATAGGGTAGAATTCCCGAGTGGTGCTGTGGGAACCGTGCAAGGATCTGCGATGGAACCGACCATAGCAAGAGCTGGCGAGCTGACCTCACTCCGGGAGGCTGGTGCCATTCTGCTGGTCTCCTGTTACGAACTTGGCCATCAGCCGATAGGCATCGCTCAGCCGCTGGGGTTTCTTGAGCAGGCCGGGTATGCCCCGGCGGCCATGGACATTGCGGTCGAGGATTTTGACGAGAGACCTGTCGGTCGCGCACGCTTTGTTGGAATCTCCGTGCCGATGCACACGGCGCTTCGCCTCGGCACGCGGGTCGCCGAAACGATCCGGAGCATGAACTCGGATTGCCATATCTGCTTTTATGGGCTCTATGCTTCGCTCAATACGGACTACTTACTGGAGCATGTCGCCGATTCGGTCATCGGCGGGGAGTACGAGATCCCTCTTGTCCACCTCGTGGAAGCGCTCGAACACTCGTGCTCGAACGGTCGCAGAGGGCTGATCAGCCCAATTGAGGGCGTCAGCACCCGTGGTCGAATCGTACCACCGCTCTTACGACGGATGCCGGCCAGCGTCCCGCTGCCGAGCCGCGATCGGCTCCCCATGCTTGAAAAGTACGCGCGGCTCGAGCGTGACGGCGAGCAGCGCGTGGTCGGCTATGTGGAAGCGAGCCGGGGGTGCTTGCACCACTGCCTCCATTGTCCCATTGTGCCGGTCTACCACGGTCGCTTCTTTCTGATCCCCGAGGAAAGCGTCCTCGAGGATATCAGGCGCCTCGTCAAGTCCGGTGCGACGCACATCACGTTTGGGGACCCCGATTTCCTCAACGGCCCCGGGCATTCGTTGAGCATCCTCCGCGCGATGCATGCGGAGTTCCCCCACCTCACCTTTGATTTCACCGCGAAGATCGAGCACATTCTCAAGCGCCGCGCACTCTTTCCTGATCTGGCCACGCTTGGCTGTGTGTTTGTCGTCTCCGCGGTCGAGTCCTTCAGCGACGCCGTCTTGGCGCGACTCGAGAAAGGCCACACCCGCGCTGATGCACTGGCCGGGGTGGACATTGTCCGCTCGGCGGGGATTACCCTGCGGCCTTCGCTCGTGGCGTTTACCCCGTGGACGACGCTCGAAGATTACCTCGAGATGTTCGAGATTGTGGAGGCTGAGGACCTGATCGATGCGGTTGATCCGGTGCAGTACTCCATTCGCCTCCTGCTTCCGCCCGGTTCCGCATTGCTCGCCAAGCCCGAGGTGAAACGCTTCCTGGAGCCGCTCGATCAAGAGAACTTTCAATACCGGTGGACCCATCCGGACCCTCGCATGGACGCGCTTCATCAGTCTGTCACGGCGGCCGTTGAAGCAACCGCCGGAACCGACGAGGATCCGGCCGTCACCTTCGATCGCCTCCGCGGGCTTGCCTGTGCTGTCGCTGACCGGCAACCTGCAGACTCTGTCTTATCGAATCGGGGGCCGGCGCGTCGCCGGCTCCCGCGGCTCACGGAGTCCTGGTTTTGTTGCGCGGAGCCCACTGCGGGGCAATTCCGTCCGCTGCAACCCCAAGGGCACGGGGAGGGATAGAGGTAGAAAGGCAGGATCATGCGATGATGCAAGACTCGACCACATACGGAGCTCAGTTGCAGGAGCTTCTGAAATTAAACCTCCCGCCGGTCGGGATTGCATTCCGGTCTACGCCTCCCTCGCACGTGCGTCGGATTGAAACCCCATCGCCGGCCGGCTGCGCGTACTGGCGGCTCGCTGCGGAGGGGCAGGTATTCTATACAGAGGCCTCGGATCACTATTCGTGTCCGATCGGCGCGCATACCCATGGCATCGACCTCCCTCCCGCGATTGCCGATGAGCTCAGTGGATTGGTACAGAAGATGGTCGGCATGGAGTACATCACGATGCAGGAGGTGCAGGAGCTACCGCGTCGGCCGGGCACGTTCGGCGTGGCGATCTATGCTCCGTTCGATGACTTACCCTGTGCGGCCGACGTGGTGTTGGTGCGCGGAACCGCGAAGCAAATGATGTTGCTGGCAGAAGCTTCTCAATCGGCAGGGATCGCAAGCTCTGGTGCGACGAGGGGCCGACCGACTTGTGCGGTGCTCCCCCAGACGATGCAGTCGGGCCAGACCACTGTAAGCTTCGGGTGCATTGGTAACCGCGTGTACACAGGCCTCAGGGACGAAGAAAGTTACTATGCCATCCCGGGGATGAACCTCGGCGAGGTGGTGACCCGTCTGTCGACGGTTATTCAAGCCAACCAGCAGCTAGAGTTGCTCCACCGTTCGCGGCTGAGTGCCCGGGCTTGATCCTAGAATGCCTCGACTGCTGCTGCTCCTTCCCGCAACGACCTACCGAGCGGAGGCGTTTCTCGAAGCAGCCCACCGATTAAAGCTGGATGTGACGGTCGCCTCTGACGAGGCCATCCTTCAGCACTTGCGGCAATATCAAGATTTCCTGCCCCTCCGTCTCCACGATCTCGAAGACTCGGTCCGCACGGTAACGGCGTTTTCGCGGCAACATCCCGTTGATGTCGTCATCGGCGTGGACGACCGCACAGCCGTCCTGGCGGCCCGCATCGCGGCGGCCCTGGGGCTGCCCCACAACTCTGCGGAGTCGGTCGAGGCCGCGCACAATAAACATCGCATGCGGCAACTGTTACACGAGCAGGAAGTGCCGGTCCCCCGCTTCGCCGTGTGGGGTCTCGATGCCGATCCGGTTGCTCTTGCCGGAACCATCTCCTATCCTTGCGTGGTAAAGCCGCTAATCCTATCGGCAAGCTGCGGCGTGATCCGCGCAAATAATGCAGAGGAATTCGTAACCGCATTCGAGCGGGCCGCTGCACTCCTCAGGCAACTAGGATTGGCGGCGACGGAGGACGCCGGCCGTCAGCTTCTTGTGGAAGAGTTTGTCCCGGGCCGCGAAGTCGCTGTGGAAGGCCTGCTCACGAACGGCGAGCTTCACGCCCTCGCCCTCTTCGATAAACCGGACCCTCTCGATGGACCGTTCTTTGAGGAGACGATCTATGTCACCCCCTCGCGGCTGTTGGCCAGCCTCCAGTCGGAGATCGCCTCCTGGGCCGGAAGGGCGGCGCGCGCGCTGGGGCTGCGCGAGGGTCCGGTGCATGGCGAATTCCGGATCAACGATCGGGGCGTCTGGGTGATCGAGTTGGCCGCACGCTCGATCGGCGGGCGATGCTCTCAAACGTTGCGCTTTGCTGCCGGCCTGTCGCTCGAAGAATTGATCTTGCGCCACGCCTTTCGAATGGAACTTCCTGCGCTCGAACGGGTAGGACAGGCGGCTGGCGTCATGATGTTGCCTATCCCTTATGGGGGGATTTTCAGCGGGGTCCGCGGTCTGGCCGCGGCGCGGGCCGTGCCCGGGATCGAGGCACTAGAAATCACCGCGGTGCCGGGCGAACCCCTTGTGCCGTTGCCGGAAGGGACGCGCTATCTCGGCTTCATGGTCGCTCGCGATGACACGCCGGAGAGGGTTGAGGCAGCGCTCCGCGAAGCGCATCGTCATCTTGACGTCGTGGTCAGCACGACGCCTGCAGGCGTTCTAGGGGACCCGGTGCCGGGTACGGGCAGGAGAGCGGTCAGATTCTAACCGAGTCGTCAGCGCCCGGATCTTCCGGGCGAGGCGGGCTTGGTCGAGAGAGAGGAAACTTGGCTCAGGAGGCTGCTGTTGACGGCTTCTTGCCAAGCTCTGCCGCCATCTTGCTTGTCCACTCTTCCAGGCTCTGGCTTTGAGCAGCAATGTCAGGGAGTCCGGTCAGATCGTGCACCCACTCGCCTTCGACCTCCTCACCGTCATCGCGAACGGCCTTCTTGATGGTTTCGATCTCCTTTTCGAACCGCTCAGGAGCTTGTTCGAGGATGCGGCGAATTCTCCACTTGGTCGTCGGCTTGCCTTCCGAGTCAAGGTCGCAACCGTAGTGGACGAGATCTAGCTTCCCGGTTTGGTCAGACTTTGCCAGCATGCGGTACGATACACCTTTACTGGTCTGAATCAACGCGGCCTTGTAAAGGCGTTCGCCCTTATTCGGGTCCACCTCCATCGCTGTCAGATCCTCGATGACTCGTGCTGAAACTTCCGGAGTTGGGCTTGCTTCTCCCATTGGTCTCCCCTCCTCAGACTCTGCCGTAATGGTCCTGACGACCAGACAAGTTTAACAGAGTAGCCAGCAGTGGGCAAGAGTGTTGCTATCTCGTGTCAACCAGGGGCGACGGTTCGTCTGCAAGTGGTAGCTAGCCGCATAAGTCCCGCTCCAAGTTGTTGGACCCCGATAGGCCCTTTAAGGAGGCTTTCCCCTTGGTGCCGTTCACCTCCTCATCTTTTGCGGCACCCCGCGGGCACGTGTGTCTTCCTTAGGTTTCTTAAGTTGGAACGGCACTAGCAGGGCCAGAGGCGGGTCCGGCCTGTCGAACAAGGCGAGGACGCGAAGCGGGCCACTCGCCGCTAGCCCTCCGTCCAGCTCCCCCGCGCGACCTTGCGCCGCTTGTCCACATGGGGTTCGCGTTCGGCCGCCGCGCGCTCGACGGTCGGGATGTCAATGCTGGTCGCATTCTCCATGTACCCGGTCAGGAGGGCGAGGTCGCACAGCGTGTTGATGTTTCTCGGGATCCCTCCGCTATGCCTGAAGACCCCGTGCAGCGCGCTCGGAGTGAAAATCTCTTTCACAGAACCGGCCGCCTTTAAGCGGAACTTGACGTACTGAGCGGTTTCATCGTCATTGAAGGTGCCCAGATGGTATCGGATCGAAATCCGCTGCGCGAACTGCTTGATCGCCAGCACACGTTCATTAAGTTCCGGCTGGCCGATCAGCACAAGCGTGAGGAGAAATCGGTCGTTTAACTGAAAGTTCAGGAGCAGGCGCAGCTCTTCGAACAGCAATTCATCCTGAATGATATGAGCCTCATCCACCACCAGGACAGTTCTCAGCCCGCGTTTGTGGTTCTCAAGCAGCTTATTATCCAGGCGATGGATCAGCTCCACCTTGGGCCCACTCGCCTGGATCCCAAGTTGATAGAGCGTCTCGCTGAGGAACTGGTTGACTTCGAGGGCAGGGTTGACCATGAGCGCCAAGTCATATTCCTGGCTTGACAGATGACTAAAGAGCGCCCGGCTGAGCAGGGTCTTTCCGCATCCGATCTCTCCGGTGAGCATGAGAGCCCCTTTTTGGGTCTCGATTCCGTACAGGAGGCGGTGAAGGGCCTCCTCATGCATGGGCGAGGGGAAGTAGTATTTCGAATCGGGCACATTCACAAACGGCAACTCCGCGAGACTCCAGTAACCTAAGTAGGACTTCGCAAGCTTGACGGGCTCCGCGGGTGGAGTCGGGACGGCGTCCAGCGTCGGTGTGGCAGGAGGTTCGGCAAGAGGTGTCTGCTCCGAGGGGCTTACGGCCTTGATTGGCGCCTTCCCGCTCGGTTTGACCCGAGATCTCGCCGTTGACTGAGCCACGCTCGCTGCTGAAGCCGGCGCAGGCTGCGGGACCTCGCCAGGTGTGACCGGATCCTTGGGAGGGAGCTCCCTCTGCGTGGCAGGCTGTAGGGTATGAGGTGAATCAAGGCTGGAGCCCTTCAAGGCCGGAGTTGGTCGGTCTTGCGTCTTCGTGGACGATCTGTTGAAGGCAGGCCACAGGAGTAGGAGACCGAATGCCATGGCGCCACTCCCTAGCGCAGGCCCAACCACGATGCCAACTTTGCGGGACACGTGATCCGCCCAGATCTGGAGGCCTGGGGTCTGGATGAGTTCCTCAACAGTGGTGAGAGCCTTGCCACTCTCTGCCGGCCAAGTCACCTCGTAGTAGGACATCCCGATGCTATTTAAGCCCTTGGCCACGTGGTACTTGGTCCATAAGCCGAGTGTGTTGAGGGGAATGCGTTGGAAGGTCAGCCAGGAACCCGCCAGAATGGCCACGGTACAGCCAATCAGCAAAGCCTGGCCGATCCGCGGCTTGCCAAGTCCCCACATCAAGTGGTCCGCCGTTCCACTAGGGCCTGAAATAGGCATCGACGCGATGGGTGAAGATAATGAAATATCCCCGTGAAGCGTAGATGCAGGCGCCCTGAAAGACCGTCATGTCCTCGAAGGCTATGAGAACGGGCGCCTTCGTGCGAAAGAGTAGGATGTCGCAAGAGGCCCAACTTATCAGAAGTATATACCAATTACCTCCCCGAAGACAAGTACAACCTGGGGAAATATTTAAACATGGGCAGCGACGCTTCTGCAACGGCGAGGAAGCACACACTCAACGTACCTGCAAGTTTGTGCTGGGATGATACACTAGATAGATTCGGAGCTCTAACCTTGGACCTTGCATTAAGCTGGAGCCGACCGGCAAGCAGCGGAAGCTCCTGAGAGTCCAGAGAGTGGTCCTTTGACACCGGATCGTCGAAAAGCTCTACTCCAAGACGCCACGAGGCAAATGAACGCCGGCAAGTATGGCCAGGCGTCCAAGCTGCTGAAAGAACTCCTCTCCTCCGAGCCTGCGGACCAGAAAGCGCGTCGTCTCTCCGCCACGCTCAACCTTAAGCTTGGCAACCGAATCACCGCAAAGTCCTTGTTTGAAACGCTGGTCAAGGAGGCCTTGGGGAGCCAGGATCGGCGGCTCGCGGAGTCCTTGCTCCGTGAATATCTTGAGGCCGGCCCCCGGTATGTGCCGTTTCTCCAGCTGCTGGGTCAGGTGTGTGAGGAGAGCGGGAATCGCAGGGCGGCGGTGGTGGAGTACGGGAAGGCTCTCACGATTCTGATCGAGGATGAAGACACGGAGGATCCGGAACTGCCGCCCAAGCTCTATGCCAAGATCAAGGAACTCGATCTGACCGACCCGGTGGTGGGCCGGTTCGCAACCATGTTCGAGCCGCCCAAACCGGCTGAACCAGCCCAACCGGTCGCGGAACCGAGTGCACAAGGGCCTCCAGTCAAGGCGAAGGAGTCGGCAGCTTCTGCTCTGCCACCCCCCGCACAGGTTGAGGAGGAAGTGAGGACCGGGCGGTCGGCAGCGCCGGTCAAGCCTTCGGAAGTGAAACCTGCTGCTCCGAGGCGAGAGGGCGCAAAGAAGGTGGAGGCATCTCGGGAACCAGCCGCGCAGCCTTCTGCCAAGCCGCAAGCGCCTCCGCCGACTGCTCAAGCTGAGCCAGTCGTGGAGCCTACCGCGCTCTCCTCGACGCCGCCCTTGGAGGTTCCCGAGCAGAGGGTCTCCGGAGATGTGGAAGCGTCTGTCGAGCCGGTCGAGATAAAGGCGGCTCCTCCTGCTACGCCGGAACCCGACACGCTGACAGAACCGCAAGCGCCTCCGCCGGCTGCTGCCGCCCATCCAGTCGTAGAGTCTCCACTTCCAGGGAGTCCACCCGAGGCGAAGGAAGCGTCGGGTGCCGCCAGCTTGCCGCCAGTACAGAGCCCGAAGCGGACCGGGACGAAAGAGGCAGCACCGGAGGTCGAGGCCGTAAAGGCTGAAGCGCCACCCCCCGCACAGGTTGAGGAGGAAGTGAGGACCGGGCGGTCGGCAGCGCCGGTCAAGCCTTCGGAAGTGAAACCCGCTGCTCCGAGGCGGGAGGGTGCAAAGAAGGTGGAGGTACCTCTGGCACCAGCCGCGCAGCCTTCTGCCAAGCCGCAAGCACCTCCCGCGTTACCTGCTGAGGTGCCTGTAGAAGAGGCGCCCGCAGCAGCGGCGCCTCTAGAGAATCAAAAGACGCCCGACTTGCAGCCGGCTATGCGCGCACCCGAGTTGGTCACTGCGCTGACTGCTGAGCCTGCCGTTTCGGACAGACCGGAGGAGGTCCAGGATAAGCCTGTCGAAGTAGTTCCAGAGCAAAAAGTAGAGGAGGAGATCACTCCGCCACCTTCAGAAGAGAAGCCACACAAACCGAAATGGAAGACAGGCTTTCGTTTCCTGGAGAGCGCGGCCCCTCCAAAAAGGTCGTACAAGCCGGTGGCTGAAGCACCCCTCAGTGCTCCATCGGAGGCTCGCGACGTATCGCCGATCACGGCGGGATCCGGAGCTGACGCTGCGGCCCAGGACACGGTGGCGGATGTCTCGGAAGAGCCGGTCGCCGCTGCAAGGGCTTCTCAGCCTCCATGGCTGGCCGAGCCTGAAGTGGAGTCTGTTGTCCCTGATTCTCCCGCCCCATCCGCTGACACGGGAGGCCCAGAGACAGTATCATTCACGGCTCGAACTTCGGTCCCTACTCCTCAAGAAGAGATCCAGGATGACTTACCTGCGATCGGTCCCCTTGAAGAGCTTGACCTCAATGAGACCAACCTGGTTCCTGCTGATGTGGACACGGTCTCTGAGGGTGAGCTCGAAGGCGTCTCAGCGAACGATCCTGAAGTCGCGACCACGCTGGGCGATATGTCTGTGATCGCCACCACGCCGGGAGTCGCCGGCGATACAGGTGAAACAGCCGTCCGCCGATGGGCGGATGAGGCTGAGGAGTCGGTGAACGTGCCCCAGGCTCCCGCACCTCAGGAACCGGTCATAGAGTTTCACGAGCTGGAGGGAATGCCTCACCAAGAGGTCACGCACGCGCAATCCACCCCGAGTTTTGCTTTGGCCTCAGACGAGACGGCGACACGTGAAGCTGAAACAGGCCCAGGACAGGAAGAAGCGACGGCCACTGTCCCGCCCGGTGTCGCGCCGCGCCGCCGAACTGCTGAACGGCCCAGGAGCAGACCAGTCCGCCCGCATCCAACGCAGCATGGCCCCGAGGCGTCAGCTCACCCTTCCCTCACCAGTCGGCGCGGGACTTTCCGCGTCGCGAACGTCGTGAACCGGGCAAACCGAGCAGTCATCAGGCTGTTCACCTTCATCATCTCTGTGACGGTCGTGCCCCTTGGCCTGACCGCGCTGGTCTGGGTCGGACTCGGGCAGTCGCCGAATGCTGCATTTCAGAGCCTGACCAAGCCTCCGGCCCGTGTCTTACAGAATCCGAAGGAGAACGGGTATTTCCTGCTCCTTGGATTCGGCGTGGAGGAAACCCAGGATCCCCTGGCCGCTGGACACAAGCAGTGGGAAGCGACGGGGAGCTCTGCCCACCCGCAGTGCTTTGAAGCTGGTGGGAGAACTCCGTTCCCCCTCTGGTTTGATGGGGAAGCGCAGAGTCTATCGGATTGGTTTCGGCAGCCGGACCCCGTAGGTCAATTTAAGAAGATGAAGGGCCGACTGCAAACTTGGTCCAAGAAGCATGAGGTCCTGCTCGCCCGCTACCGGAAGTGGTTGGGAATGCCGTTTGACGATTGGGGGTACGGGCGTTTTGCTAACCCGGATTGCACCCAAATTTTAACGGCTCACCGGCTGTATGTGGCGGACGGGTTTGCGCGAGGGCTCTCAATCGGGCTGTCCCTACTTGAGCAAGATGTCAAGAAATGGCGTGCGGTGTTGCCCCGAGCCAAAACGCTCTCGATGAAACTGATGGCCGCCGCAGCTGTCAACGACGATGCCAGGATTCTGTCCGGGTTGCTGAACCGAAAGGAAGTCAGCGACCAGAAGATTTCACGCCTGCTCAAATTGATGAAGCCCATGGAACTGCCGGAACGCTCTTTGCGCTGGCCGCTCCAACATGACCTGGCCTTGCGGGCCAAGCTGCTGGACTCAGAGACGCCCCTGTCCACGTCCAAGGAGCCTTCACTCCTCGTCCAGGTGCTCGAGCACATGCCGCTGCCTAGGCAGCGAACGTTGAACGCCTATGCCGATTATTATGAGAAGGTGATCAAGGCGTCGGACCGGCCTCGGAGCGACTGGCCCAGCTTATATCAGTTCGCGAATACCCCCGCGAAAATGCCATGGGATTTTGTGATGAACCCCGTTGATAATCTGTTGCCTGCCCGGCCGAAGGTCGATTGGGAACACCGCGCTCGCGAACTGCTGGAAACCGACGCCCGTCTTCGCCTCGTGCTCCTCCAGGCGCGTTTACGCGGGACGCCAAAGAAGGAGTTGGCCTCACGCATCGCCCGGTCAGGACCACGATATGATGATCCGTTTACAGGCTTCTCGATGGTGTATAACCCGTCAAAAAATCGGCTCTACAGTGTGGGGAAAGACGGCGAGGACAATGATGGAGACTTCCAGCGCGACGTCAGCGTGGTGCTGGTTCGCTAAGTCCATCGATTCATAAGTTCGATGACGACCCTTCGACCCTTCGACGGGCTCAGGGTCCCGAGCAGAGTCGAGGGACAGGCTCAGGGTCATCCCGAGGGAAATCGAGGGACGAACTTATTCCCTCAGGACTTAGTGCTGAGGGAGCATCCGGCGTTGAATTTACGGATTTAAATACGTAACCGTAATTGCGAATCGAAGCACTAAGAGCGTTCACCAAGTTCAGTGCTGATAAGGGGAATGAAAAAGGGGGAGACGCGTTCAGTGCGTCTCCCCCTTTGTACGTCGGAGCAATCCGATGGAGAGTGGTGCGTTATTTCATTCTCGTCGCTTCCTTCACGGGAGGTTCGATTTTGAAGTCGGGACCCTCGACTTTTGGCAGCTGGCCAGCGCCCGACTTGGTGAGGATCCTCATATTGTCCAGATTGAACTCGAGATCCTGGACAGTGTGTGAAACATCAGACACCGCCGCTTTCGCTAGTGCTTCGTCACCGTACACCTCCGACTGCCCTGCGTCATTCGTCAGCGGTTGTCCTGTCACTGGCGACGTGGCAGCATCCATCGAATAGCCTGGATGTTTCGGGGGCAACATCTGCGCGAGCGCGTCGGGTAAGCAGAACGCGACACCGACCACAAGGGTCACTGTAGCAATGAAGAGCTTCATGACGGACCTCCTTTCCTAGAAATAGAGCCTACTTCGATCAAAAGAGCGACGTGGGCGATCAAGACCACTGGTCATTCGAGGTAGATACAACAGCTTCAGCCCATGCGCCCGTGCTTCGTCCCCTCGTCCTGCCTTAGGAGCGGGAGAACCAGCATGCTCCGGATCCTGCTCGCCCGTCAATGACGTAATTATACGTAAACAAGTGGCCCGGCAGGCAGTGAAACGGCTTGTATTTCAGAGCCTCTCCGTTTCATGCAGCTTGAGGCATCTGATCCCAAACGCTTTTGAATGCCTCGTGCGCTTGGCCCGCTCCTGTTTTCAGTTGCGCAGGCGGAAAAAAGTGATATGCTTCGACTGTGCGGCAGCAATGGTGCCGTGTTAGCTATCAACCCAAAGGAGGAGTCTCTATGCTGAAAAAGCTACTCATCGTGCAGCTCGTACTGGTGGTGGTAAGCTTTCAGGCCGCTGTCGCGCTGGCTAAACCCAATGCGGATACAGGTCCAGGATGCGGAATGGGGAAGATGGCATGGGCTGAATACAAAAGTCAAAAGAACATTGCACCGCAAATGATGATGGCTCTGACGAACGCGACGTTCAGCAGTTGGCTTGCCATTGCTACCGGAACCTCGGGTTGTACTAATGATGGGACAATCATGGCTGAGCATAAAGTGAAGGTTTTCGCAGCAACAAATTTTGAGAATGTCTCCCAGGACATGGCGCGAGGGCAGGGTGAGCATCTGACCTCCCTGGCGACCCTGATGGGGGTACCAGAAGATCAGCAGGCAGAATTCTTCACATTGGCTCAAGACAACTACACGACCCTGATCCAGTCCGGAGAGACAACGCCGGTCGCGATGCTCAGAGCTTTGCACGACGCCATGGAGACGCATCCCGTCCTCGCGCAACTTTCCACGGCCCGCTGATGATGACCCGGGGGCTCCGGTCTGAATGCCGGGGCCCCAGTTTCTTCTTTCATTCCTCACCGGCATTGCGGACATTCCTTGGACTCGCGCTCGGCCTTCTCGCCGTGGTCACAGTTGCCCGAAGCGCAACGGCCGCTGAAACCACGGCCAACCCGTACCTGGCCGAAGTGATTCGCCGGTCAGCCGAAGCGAAACTTGCTGAAGAGCGGTACTGGCACCTCCTGCTCCACTATCGCCGCAACGTGTGGGGCGGCTTTACCAGTGAAGTGGATGATCCCGGTTTCTTTCTGGCTCCGACCGGCAAGACCGATCCTCAGGCGGAGCTAGAAGCGGCACTCGCAAGGTTTTTTTCTTCAGAGTTGGTCGGGCGGTCCCGCCAGCCGGCGCAGTGCGCGTTTATTGCGCGCTACCACTGGTTGAACTCGAAGCTCTCCTTCGATGACAGCCGCCTCCCTCCTCAGCGCTGTGCGCGTTTCGAGGCCTGGCTGGAGGAGCTGAATCCCCAATCCGTAACCTTCATCTTCCCCTCGGCTTTTATGAATAATCCCGCGTCAATG
>JACZQN010000102.1 GCA_022545705.1 Nitrospirota bacterium
TACTGATCTCCTCAGGATCGACGCAGATCCCCACGCGTTCCCGTTCCATGTCCCATGAGATCATATCATCGGGGAGGGTACGGCGCTCAACGGCTTGGCGGGCGGTTGGGAGATCCTCGGCACCCGGAATGTCCGCAGAGGATCGTACCTGGCGCTACGTCTCTCTCTGCCAGGCCATGGCTCTCTCTCTCTGGTAGAGGTCACCGTAGGAGCGGTCTGCTGTGGCACGGGGGAGGAGTTCGGACTGGAATTTCTGCTCATGGGCACCGGAAATCAGTCGCTCCCCTTCGCGGTCAAGCAACTGCAAGAAAGCCTCCGCCACCTGGGGGTCGAACCGGGTGCCGGCCATTTTTGCGATCTCCGCTCTCGCCCGCTCAATCGGCCACGCCCGCTTGTACGGGCGTGCGTGCGTGAGCGCATCGAAGACATCCGCCACAGTCACAATCCGCCCCGCTAACGGGATCTCCTCTCCCTTGAGCTGCAGGTAGCCGGTCCCGTCCCAGCGCTCATGGTGGGTGCGGGCGATCACCTCGGCAAGTTTGAGGAGGGGAGAGCGACTGCCGGCAAGGGTGTTAGCCCCGATCGTGACGTGGCTCTTCATCTGCTCAAACTCCTCGGGGGTGAATTTGCCAGGCTTGAGCAGGATACGGTCCGGAATGCCGATCTTGCCGACGTCGTGCAGCGGGGCCGCTCGCAATATCAGCTCGACTTGGTCCGGAGGCCATTCCAGGATGTGGGCCAGCATCGCCGAGACGCGGCCCACCCGCCAGGTATGTTCTCCTGTGTCGTCATCCCGGAATTCCGCGGCGAGCGCGAGGCGCTGGAGTATCTCCACTTGCGCTTCCTCCAGCTGCTCGTTGCTCTTCTGGAGCGACTTCTCCGCCCGCTTGCGCTCGGCGACGTCACGGGCATTGGACAAGGCCACCGCCACCTGGTCAGCCAGTTGACGGGCCTGGGTCAGGTCTTCCTGACTATGTGTAGGTTGATCGAGGTATCCCAAGGCGATGAATCCCGACACCCGTTGGGTGATAAAAATGGGAAGGATCAAGAAGGATGTGAGGCCACGCCTGGCCAGGGGCGCGAGATAAGGCGGGATGTTCCCGCCCGCGATGAACAGATATTCTGGATTGGCGCGCAGTGACTCTCTATCTTTGGGCGTGAACTCGCTAGACTCCACCAGCGTTTCACGAGCGGAGTTGCCGTCCCTCAGATAGGTCCGCGCCGTCTCCGTCTCGTTCTGTTCCTGCAGGGTCACGCCGACACAGTCACAGGGAAACACATCGCGCATCCGGGTGAGCACCGTCTCCAGGATTGTCTCGGTATCTAACGCTGAAAGGATCGCCCGGTCGATCTCGGCTATCGTCGCGAGGGCATGGAACTGTCTGCCCAATCGGCTGCCCATTGTGTTGAACGATGCTGCAAGGTCCTCAAACTCGTCCCCGCTCCTGACCATCACCCGGCTCGCAAAGTCCTTCATGGCGATGCGCCGGGTTCCTTCCTGAAGCTTCTCGAGCGGCACCAGACTCCTTCGGATCTGGCTGGTACTCAACAGAAAGACCACACACAAGGACAGAAGGACGACCAGTGAGAACACATATTTGAAATTCACCATGGGGGCCAGCACATCGGATTTCAATTCACTCAGTACCACCGTCCACAAGGGGGCAGAAAAGTTGAACTTTAAAGGGATAGACCAGACGCTTGCCACGTACTCTTCCCCCCCGTGACGCCAGTCGAATTCGCCGGATTCGGAGCGTGCCTTGTAGAGTGCAGACTGCTCCTTGAAGGAGACCTGGCCTGGAAGCGAGCAGACGAGCACGGTAGCCGACTGATCCAGCACACACAGTTCGGTCATCGGCGGCAACGTAGTCTGATCACCGATGCCCCACAAGTACGCGTTGTTGATCTCTCCCAGCAGCATTCCCCGGCTTAGACGCTGTGGGTCGACCGCTCTGCTCATAAGTATGCGCGACGGCAGATCCGGACGCGGCTGGGTAAAAACACGAGACTTGCCGGAGCGAATGTGTTTCCGCTCCGCCGTAGTGAGTTCGGGCGGATTTTGAATCTCACCAAAGAAGCGCACAGAGATCCCCGCATCCGTCACGAGTGCCAGGCCGGTAAAGCGTTCTGTCAGGTCTGCACGAAATCCTTCAACCGGGGGCCTGATGTGAGCGTTGGGGCCTGTCTGGAGGTTGGAGGCGATCATCTTCATATCGCCCTCAAGAAACAACAACCTCTCGTAAATCGTCATCCCCACGGCCTTGCTCTGATGGTGGAGTCGCTTCAGACTCTGCGCATGGAGCTGTTTCGACACGTGGCTGAAGGAGATCATTGCCAGGGCTGTGAGGGGAAGGAGGGCGCAGAAGACAAACAGCATGAACATGCGGCGCGCCACCTTGCTGCGGAGGAATGTCGTGTCAAATTTCATGATCAGCGCCCGACTTAAAACTCCGAAGCCAGACCCACGTATGACCCATCATTGGCCCGGATGATGTCATCATGGCTCGCCTGGGCTGTGAGTGGTGCTTTGCTGTCCCCGTCTGCGCCCTTGCTGTACAGGTCATAGTCCGAATTCAAGGGAACGAGAAACTTGTCCTTCCGCGCTCCCTTGGGGGCGTTACACTTGCCCTGCCCCTTGCTGGACCCCTCACAGGTGATTTTCATGTATTCGTAGGGGTTGCCCCAGTAATCCAAAAGATTTCCCCTTCTTCCCAGCTCGGCGAGAGTGTCAGGCAGCTCTCCGTAGGAGTCCTCATGCTCCTTGATCTCCGAATCCAGCATGCGAACCTCCGCGATGGTCCTCGCGGTAGCCGCCTTATTCAGGTAATTTTGGTATACGGGTATCACAATGGCGGCAAGCGTCGCGAGCAGCGCGACTGTCACCATCAGCTCGATCAGGGTAAAGCCACGGCGACGGCCCTTTCGCCTCTGGCGAGAGGATAGAGTAGTGCTTTGAGGGCATCGCGGTCTTCGCAAACAGGCTTGCCTCATGTCTGACACTTCGGCCTGCAGGTACGCCTCCTGGCACCCAAGGATCGGGGCGCGCTTCCCCTCTTCCCCCCACTGGGACATCACCTACGCATACGTGATCGTGGCTGGGCCCCGACGTCGCTAAGGACACAACGGTACCAGCGACATCGCTTCCGCGCGTGTCTGCTATGGAGTCGTTCTGAATTGATCCACGTACGCCTTTAACCGCTCCATCTGCGCCTCCAGGCCCTTCAGATTCCGCTTCATGTCTTCCACAGAACCGCTCGCAACTGCTCTCTTGAGCTCGGCCAATCCCTCACGCATTTCCCCATGCTGTTCTTCGATGCCTTTGACCTTCGTCCTCAGGGAGGAGACCATCTCTTGAATGCAATCGGCCTCTTTTTGCAGATAGTCATGCTTCCGAATGGTCGACCGCACAGTGAGGTTTCCCTCTGCAATCTCTTTAAAGATCATCCGAAACCGGACGAGTGGTCCCACAATTCTGTGAGAGAACACAATCAAATGGATGGCGAGGAGCACGAAGATAGCTAACAGCGGCGGCCACACCTGTGTATGCAGCGCTAAGAACTGATTGGCCACTTGTTCCCTCTCGACCCAAGAGAGCGTCTCGCTTTCCAACTGTATCATCAGGGGGACAAAGAGGGTGGCCGCAAAGACCAGGAGGATGATAAGAATATGGAGGAAGTTGACGCCAAAGAACCGAAGTTGAAAGCTGTCTATTAAAATGCGCCGTCTTTTGAATGAATAGTTCATGAGTTATCGCCGCTCCTTCGTCCACCTGAGGTCTTCTTGATTCTTGAACGTGATCACACCATCATGTGCGGGGTTATAGTAGAAGGAGAACCTGTACTCCTGTCCTTCTGGATTCATGTGGGAGATGGTGTACAAGCTGGGTGTCGCTTCATGGACTTTTTCGATCTTCGTAATCGGGTGGATATCGTAGGAGGGTCCCCCAGTTCCAAAAATGATGCTGCCTTTGGTGAACTGGAGGAAGCGGTCCTCGTATTGTGGAGCCGCGGTTGTCCAGACACCTATTAAACCGGCCGGAACGGTGGTGTCTTGTTCAGACGAGCATCCGATGAATGTAGCGAGAATGACGAGCGCTAGGAAGACTGGTTTTGGTTTCATCTGTAATGCCACGACATTCGCGCCGAGCCGGTGGTTGCTCTCATGCAGGTCACGCGGGTCGGGCGCAGCGCACTCCTGCTCGAAGACGAGACGGTGCGTCCAAGGTCCCAAAGACCAAGCAACCCGGCAACATGCGCATCAGCGGTCCAGACCAAGACTGAGGGACCTCCACGAGAGGTCCGAGAGGCTTGGAGAGAAGTTCCGCCCCGAGCGCCAGCCCAGGCCTTCCTGTCCGATGCGGCCCTGATGAGGCCGCTTCCTGCCTAGTGGCCCATCCGGCGAGGGCGCCCCTCAGTCGAGCTATCGAGGGTGGGGACAGCCAGCCGCCAGGGGCAGGAATGCCGATAACCATCACATCATGTGTGACTGTCAGCTGTTCGTCACACTGCATACCCTAAATAAATATACCAGGTGCTCGCCGTCCTGGTCTGGTTGCGAAAGCCTCTGAAAAGGCTGGTGTTTTTGGCTGGCTTTTTGGCCTATTTTAAGGGCGACAATGGAACTCTGAGCCACGGGCTGAAACGCAGAGGCAGGTTTGCTTTATAAATCCAATAGATGGACGTATGCCGGAGGTAAACCTCGGACCATGCTCTAAGGAGTTCATTAAAACCGAGCCCAGCGGAGTCCTTCCCAAGGCGCAGCGCTTTGGATCACTGCTGCTCGCCAGTCGTTGACAAAGCCGCTCACGCGTGCAATCGTGATCATCTTTTTTCAAAGAACGAACACCATCGTACGCCAGAATCTCCAAGTGTCGGCTTTCGCCCACTGCCCCCTTTCGGCGACTTCATGCAGACCACCTGGAGGGAACCGGACAGGAGATCTCGCTCTGACCTGAGCGATGGCCTGAAAAAGCCTTACCGCCAGCTCATGAACACGGTCATCTTGGTACAACGATTACAGCAAGAGGGCACCCAGGTCCATGACCGAGCTCCTCTCTAAGGATCATCGCATTCTCGAGAAGGGCCTCATGGAGTATCGGCCCTTCGGCGTGGACGAGCTCGGGGAGAAAATCCGCGATGTGAGCGGGGTGACGGTCCGGGCCAATGTGGAATACCTGGAAGATGTGATAGGCCGACTCCAAGGTTCCCACGCCGGCTCTCGCGCGGTCGAAGAGTTAGCCTGCCTCCTGAACGCGCGCATCCGCGACCCGGCCTACCACGTGAGCCCGGCGTTTCTGAAAAATCCCTGGAACAGCTATTCCTATGAGTTTGTCTGCTTCCTCGGCGAGCTCTGCAAAACTCTGACAGGGGATCCTCTCTTTGCGTTCCACGTCGGCCAGGAGAAATTCATTCCGCCAATCATCCAGGCCTTGGCTCAGCCGTTCTCCGTTTCCCAGATCTACAAGATGTTCCCGCATTTCGGCGAGAAGTTCGCCAAGGGCTCGATTCACTTCGAGGTGGTGACCGTCACCACACACTCAGCGATCCTGCGTATGAAGTTCACTGAGAAGGTGTATCAGCAGTTCGGCCCCTACCGCGCTGCCTGCGCCGACCTGATCTGCCAGTCCTCAAAGGCCGGCCTCTCCGCTGTACCTGAGCGGGTGCAGCATTTGAGCGCGGCATCGGTCAAAGATCTTACGTGCATTGCGGACGGAGCCGAGTACTGCGAGTGGGAGTTCTCGTGGGAACCCCGATCACGGCGCCGCCTGCCCTGGCAGGCTGCCGGACTTCTGGCGGGCGCGGCAGCGTTTGCATATCTACGCGTTCAGCATCCGCAGATCACGCTGGTGGAAGCCTTCGTGGTGGCCCTGTTCCCGGCCACAACGCTATGGCTGGCGCACGCTTGGAGGAACCTTCGCAAAGAAGCGCAAGCTCGAACAGAGTTGATCCAGGACCAATTGCACGTTGTGGAATCTCGCCACGAAGAACTTCGCGAGGCCCACCTCGACCGTGAACAGTCTACTGTGGAGCTCAGGCAGAAGATCGCTCAGTTGACGACGCTGCACAACGCCGGGCTCATTTTCAGTTCGACGCTGGATCGCGAGACGCTCCTGCAGCATGTCTTGAAGGCCATCACCCACGATCTCCATTATGACTGTGCGATCATCGCCTCTTATGATCCTGTCCGGCAGGTCCAGCATGATGCCAGGATCGTCGGCGCTTCTGACGACCTCGAAGCCCACGTGCGGTCGATTGAGGTCCCGATCACGGATCCGAACGGGATTGAGCGCGCAGTGCTTCGTGAGGGGATACCAATCCTGGCGAAGGACATCCGAAAACTATGGGACCGCCTCCATCCGATTCAGCAGCACGTGATCTCGGTCATCAAGGCTAGATCCATGATCTGCGTGCCACTCAAGGTCAAAGACCAGGTGATCGGCTGCCTGACGGTCTATCGGATTACGGAGCATAGCGTGACTCAAGGCGACCTTGATCTTATGGTCACGATGGCCAACCATGTGGCAATTGCGCTGGACAATGCAGCCGCCTATCGCGAGATCGAGGAATTAAATGTCGGACTGGAAGCTAAGGTGCATGAGCGGACCGCCGCGGTGGAAAGGTCCAATGCACGGCTTAAAGAGCTGGACCGTCAAAAATCGGCGTTCGTGTCGATCGTGTCGCACGAACTACGTACCCCGATGATGTCACTGAAAGGCTACGTGGAGAACATGTTGGACGGTTTAGCTGGAGGCCTGACGGAAAAACAGACGTATTACTTGGACCGGGCCAAGCACAACGTGGAAAGACTGACGAGAATGATCAACCAGCTTTTGGATCTGTCCAGAATTGAGGCAGG
>JACZQN010000103.1 GCA_022545705.1 Nitrospirota bacterium
GAGCGAACCGAGAAACTCTATGGAACCGCTCTCCGTCATTGGCCTAGCCCACATGATTCATGACGGTTCGTCGCGAAAACGCGGAGCCGCGAAGGACCGAGACGTACTTGAACAGTACGTTGAGGGACTGAGTGGCGAGCCCGCCAGCCTGCATGCCGCGGCAGCCGCATGCAGGCTGGTCGCAGCCGCGAATCCCAGGCACCCGTTGCTCTTCGAAGATGCAACGGGTGAACAGCAGAAGTGTTCATGAATGATGTGGGCTCCAGCCTCTCCTCCTCGGTCAGTCGGAACCCGGGCACGGTGCGTACCACGACTGCGCTGGAGAATAATAATGGCGGGGCCGACGGGATTTGAACCCGCGACCTCCAGATTGACAATCTGGCGTCCTAAACCAGGCTGAACGACGGCCCCGTCTTTAAGGGAAGAATGCTAAGAGTCACGCGTAACCGGTACTGAGTCTCGACGAAGAAGCTCGGGCCAGGGTTGCAGGATCACCTCCCACGTGATCGCCCCACCCACAAGCAGTGGTAGGCGGAACAGGGATCGAACCTGTGACCTCTGCCTTGTAAGGGCAGCGCTCTTCCAGCTGAGCTATCCGCCCGAAATCTCAAAGTTGCCAGATGGTTAGGAATCCTATCAAGTCCGCCGTGGCTTGTCAACTGAACGGGATCAGCCGAATAGCTATTATGGTAGTTATACGTATGATTGCCGGCGTCCACCCCCTCAGCGGGACGCTGGGGAATGTCGCCGTTCCTTTCTGGGAAACAGTTCTGCATGCACCCGCTTGAGCCGATCGCGTTCCACATGCGTATAAATCTGGGTCGTCGCAATGGTGGCATGGCCCAGCATCGCTTGCACGGAGCGCAGGTCCGCTCCCCTGTCCAGGAGATGCGTCGCGAAGGAATGACGAAGCATGTGTGGCGAAATGCGCTTGGCAATCCCGGCTTCCCGGGACCTGGCGCGGAGGATTTTCCACAAGCCCTGCCGCGTCAGTTTCCGCCTCCTTCGCGTCACGAACACGTTCGGCGATGCCCGCCCCTTGACCAGCACGCCACGGGCTGACTCCAAATACGCTTCCACCTTTCTTCGAGCGAGCTCGCCCATCGGCACGACCCGTTGCTTCGATCCTTTGCCCGTTGCGAGCACATACCCAACTGCGAGGTTCAACTGCGACAACTCCAGATTCACCAACTCCGACACTCGTAACCCGGTCGCGTAGAGCAGCTCGAGCATGGCCGCGTCTCGCTGGTCCTCTGGCCGCGCTCCAGCGGATCGTTCCAGAAGCTGAGCCACCTCCCGCTGCGTCAGAACCCTGGGAAGCCTCATCCACGGACGCGGCACCTCAAGGTCAGTCAGCGGATTTTCAGGCACGTGTTTCTCCTTCGACAGGAAACGATAGAATCCACGAAGCGCGGCCATGCATCGCGCGCTCGACGCAGCCGAGAGATTGGACCGCTTCAGATGACCCAGGAACCCCACAACCGTTTGCCGCGTGACCTGAGTCAGGTCCGGGGTCCCCCTCGTCCTCAAATAAGTCTGGAGCTTGTGGAGATCCCTTTGGTACGCATCCAGCGTGTTCTGCGCCAGACCGTTTTCAATACGCAGTACACTGAGGTATCGGTCAATGAGCGTCTCGATCGGAGAGGGTGGGAGAGGGGTCCTGTCAGTCCGGGTCGCGGACTCTGACAACGGGTTTTTCATCGCGGCTGGTCCACTTTCACACCATTTCGTCCGCGCCTGTCAAGCAAAAACCCGAACCGTCTTCAGCTTGACACGCCCGGGTACGTCTCCTATATAGTGAGAAGTCTGCTCCGGCGAGCCTGTCTATGATCGAGGATGATGGCCAATCCGGCTTCTCACCAGCCACGAGTTGCCCTCAGGCACATGGTGACGTGGTGCGTGTGTCTCGTCCTCAGCTTCTCCGCGAGTGTCTTCCTTTATAACGGATCCTCACCTCTCGGCCCGCATGCACGGGCCGAACAAGCCGATCCTCAGAGCGAGCGCCTGGCCGAGGCCGCCCTTAACCAGGCCAAAGCCTTGCTCGACACCAACCAGGAAGACGCCGCTGTGGCGAGGCTGAAGACGTTCATTGCCACATATTCCCAGTCCGCGCACCTCGATGACGCCTATCTGCTCCTCGCCAACGCACTCAGCAACAAAAAGGACTTCGAGCAAGCGGTTCTCTACCTCGAGCTCCTGCTCAAAGAATTCCCCACGTCGGATTTGACTGGCCGTGCCAAACTGATACTGGGCGTCTCGCACGCCGAGCTAGGCAGTACGGACACCGCTCTGCGCATACTGGCCGAAGCCCGCAGCCTTGATCCTGCGCCACAGACGCAGCGCGATGCGCTGAGGCTGGCGGGCGCCATCCTGATGAAACGGGGTGATTTCCAACGAGGCATTCGGTCGTGGCTGGACGAGATGTATCTCGTTCCAGAAGGGGAACGGGAGGAGATCCGCGAGCGCATTCGCAATGTGATCCGGGAGAACATGGACAGGAGAGCGCTGCTCCGGCTGGGTGATGCGTATCCGGCTACGTTCCCGGGGGATATCGTCTTGATTCGTCTGGCCGAACAACACATCGAGCGGGAAGCACTGCATCTCGCGGAACGCACCCTCCGCACGTTCCTGATCCGCTTTCCCATACACGAGTACGCATCCACAGCCCTCGACACGCTCCGGACATTCGAATCGCAACTCAAAGCCCAGCGTTATGTCATCGGGGCGGTCGTTCCGACGTCAGGGCGTCTTGCTCACTTCGGCACCGAAGCGTTAAATGGCATACGGCTCGCCTTAGAGAAGGGTAAGGATACGTTGGGCATGAGCAACGTCGGATTGGCCATCAAGGACAGCGCGACGGACAAGTTTCAGCTCCGTTTCGAGTTGGCCCATATGCTCGCCGAGTATCGTCCCGTCGCGGTCATTGGCCCGCTCCTCTCAAGTCGACTGCCACTGGTGGCAGGAATCGCGGAGCGGTCAGAGACTCCCTTCATCACGCCCGCCGCCACAACGGCCGATGTCCGTCGGCTGAGTTCCTACTTGTTCAGCACGGCCATCACGCTTCAGCAGCAGACGCGTCGCCTCGCGGAGTATGCGATCTACAGACTGAACTATTACAGGTTTTGCATCCTGTACCCCGAGACCCCGTACGGCCACGAATTCGCCCGGCTCTTCAGCCAGGAAGTGCGACGGCTCGGTGGGGATATCATTGCAGTGGAATCCTACAAGGAGACTGACACCGACCTCGCTCCACAGATTAACCGACTGAAGGCGAAAGATCTCGGACGAGATGGCCAGGTCATCATGACCGAGGAAAAAGACCGGAGCATCCGCGAACGTTACACCCCGGGCTTCGACGCGATCTTTCTCCCGGGAGATCCCGGCCAGATCGGGCTGATCACGGCCCAGCTATGGTTCCACGATGTGAAAGTAGCCTTCCTGGGCGCCAATACCTGGAATTCCCCAGATCTTCTGCGACTGGCTGACCGCTCGCTCGAGGGAAGCATTTTTGTGGACGGATTCTTCTCGGACAGCCGTGATCCCAATCTACACGAATTCGTCGTCCGATATCGTTTACGCTACCGGTCTGATCCCTCCCTCTTTGCCGCCCAGGCCTACGATGCCACACGACTGGTCTTGGAAGCGTTGCGGCAGGGGGCCTCGTCGGGCCGCGAAGTGCGTGATCAGCTCGAGCGACTCCAGAACCTTCCGGCACTCAGTGGGCCAGCCGCGTTCGACTCCAGCGGCACCCTTGGCAGAAAAGTGTTCGTCATGCAAGTGAAGCGCGGCAAGATAGTCCAGATCGATTAACGCCCCCTCGCTGGGGTCGCTGGCACACGATGAGCTCTCTGTCTCAGATCCTGTACACACTGTCCTACGTCTTGCTTCCACTGATCCTGGCAATTGTGCTGCACGAGTACGCCCACGGCTGGGTGGCAAACCGATACGGGGACCCGACCGCGCGCATGGAGGGGAGATTGACCCTCAACCCGCTGGCGCATGTGGACCCCTTCGGGTCCGTCATCTTTCCGCTCATCTGCCTGATCATGCCTGGTGGGCTTTTACTAGGCTGGGCCAAGCCAGTCCCCATCAATCCTTCCAGGCTGCGGAATCCGCGCCGTGACATGGCGCTGGTGGCCGCGGCTGGGCCAGGCATGAATCTGGTGCTAGCGATCGCGAGCGCCCTCCTGATCAGCCTGTTCTTCCGGATCGATCCCTCCCTGGCCGCCTCCTGGCCGCCACACCCCGGCATGGAGCCCCGCCAGGACCTGCTTGGGATGATCCTCCTCCCGTTGACCGCGATGGCCTCCTATTCCGTCTTGATCAATGTGCTCTTAATGACATTCAACCTGATCCCGATTCCCCCGCTGGATGGCGGACGGGTCATGATAAGCTTGCTCCCCGCCAGGTCAGCGACCGCGCTGAGCCGTCTGGAGCCTTACGGGATGCTCATTATCGTCGCCTTGATCGTCCTGGATCCCCACATTCATGTGATCAGCACCATCCTGGGCACGATCGTGAACGTCTTGGCAGGCGCCATTCTTTGGGGCGTATTGGTGTAGATGTGGCGGGCACACGCAAACGGGTTCTGAGCGGCATGCAACCGAGCGGCTTGCTCCACCTTGGAAACCTGTTGGGAGCGCTGGACAACTGGAAGGCCTTACAGAAGGAGTACGATTGCTTCTTTTTTGTGGCCGACTGGCACGCGCTCTCGACGAATTACGCCGATACGAGCAGGATCCGCGAGTTTACGCGCGAACTCCTCATTGACTGGTTGGCCGCCGGGATCGACCCCGAGCGATCCACAGTCTTCATCCAGTCGCGCATGCCGGACCATGCTATCCTGCATCTGTTGTTCTCGATGATCATCCCGATCCCCTGGCTGGAGCGGAATCCCACGTACAAGGAAAAGCAGGAGGAAATCAAAGAACGGGACCTGTCCACCTACGGGTTTCTTGGGTACCCGGTGCTTCAAGCAGCGGACATTCTGCTGTACAAGCCTGACTATGTGCCGGTCGGCAAAGATCAGCTCCCCCACCTCGAACTCACGCGTGAGCTAGCCCGCCGCTTCAACAGCCTGTATCGGCCTGTTTTCCCGGAGCCCCAGGAACACCTCACCCAATTTCCGAAAGTGTTGGGGACCGACGGTCGCAAGATGAGTAAGAGCTACGGGAATACGATTAATCTCTCCGACGCCGAGCCGGTCGTCCGTCAGAAGCTCAAGACCATGGTCACAGACCCAGCCCGTGTAAGACGAACCGATCCCGGGAATCCCGAGGTGTGTCCGGTGTTTGACTTTCACAAGATCTTCTCACCGGCGCCGGTGGTGGAGCGCGTGAATCGCGAATGTCGAACCGCCGAAATCGGCTGCATTGATTGCAAGCATTTGGTCGCCGATGCTATGGTCGAGCGGCTGACGCCGATTTGGGAAGCCCGGACAGCGCTGAGTCGTCAGCCGACACGGATCGAGGAGATCGTCCAGGAAGGGTGCCGACGGGCAGCAGCGGTCTCCCACAAGACGCTCGAAGAAGCGCAGGAAGCGATGAGATTATAGAGAGCCACAGAAGGCCACTGCCGAATTCCCGGGAAGCCCGTAGGGAGTGCGAAATCTCGCCTGACATCAGACCTCCTCAACTCGCTTGACATCGTGCGGATGCGTGGATAGGATGCAGCTCCTGGTGCCGGTCGTGGTTCGGCCGGCATTTTTTCTTTAGAGACAGAGATGGGGATTCGTGTCGGCATCAACGGGTTCGGCCGGATCGGGCGCAATGTCTTGCGCGCGTCGCTGGGCGATCCTGACCTTGAGTTCGTTGCCGTCAACGATCTCACCGATGCCCAGACCCTGGGTTACCTCCTGAAATATGACTCGATCCATGGGACGCTCAAGCCCGATGTGCAAGTCCAGGACGATCAGATTCTGGTGGATGGAAAACCCATCAAGATCCTCGCGAAGAAAGATCCCAAGGAGTTGCCCTGGAAAGACCTGGGGGTGGAGCTAGTCATCGAGTCAACGGGGCGATTTACGGATCGGGAGGGAGCAAGCCGTCACCTCTCAGCGGGCGCCAAGCGGGTGATTATTACAGCCCCCGCCAAAGATTCGGACGCGACCCTCGTGCTGGGCGTCAACGAACAGTCATTTGACCCACGGAAGCATACCATTATTTCTAACGCGTCCTGCACCACCAACTGCCTGGCGCCAGTGGCCAAAGTGCTGCTCGACAAGTTCGGCATCCAGCACGGCATGATGACGACCATTCACTCGTACACGAATGACCAGCAGCTTCTGGATCTCCCGCATAAAGATCTGCGCCGGGCAAGGGCCGCGGCGCTCTCCCTGGTACCGACCACGACAGGCGCCGCCAAAGCCTTGCACCTCGTCCTTCCCCAGTTGAAAGGCAAGATGGACGGCATGGCCATCCGCGTCCCGACGCCCAACGTGTCGCTGGTGGACCTCACGGCGGAGGTGGAGCAGGACTGCGACGTCACATCCGTGAATGCGGCCTTCAGGCAAGCCAGTGAGGGACCATTGAAGGGTATCCTACAGTATTCCGAGGCACCAATCGTGTCGGTGGACCAGAACGGCAATCCCCACTCCGCCACGCTGGACGCCCCACTGACCACGGTCT
>JACZQN010000104.1 GCA_022545705.1 Nitrospirota bacterium
CGCTAATCAGACGATCAAAGCCTTGGGGATCAGGAAGCAGAAGCCAGAGAAGCGAAGCGCGGGCTGTGGGCTGATCCTCACGTTGTGCCGCCGTGTGATGGACGGTGTGGAAGGAAGATTCCATTGTAAGATAGAAAGGAGAACGCCATGCGCAAGTATGCTAGCAGTCTCTGTGTCCTCGTTGCCTCGCTGGCCTTGATCGGTGTTGTCGGCTGCGAGAAAGAGGGACCAGCGGAGAAGGCAGGGAAAGAGATCGACAAAGCGGTGCTCGAAACAGGGAAAACTGCCCTGGAAAAGGCCAAGAAAGTCGGCAAAGCACTAGAAGAAGCAGCCGAGGAAACCGCTGAGAAGGTAAAAGAAGC
The DNA here is from genome assembly GCA_022545705.1 of Nitrospirota bacterium. Lineage (GTDB taxonomy): Bacteria > Nitrospirota > Nitrospiria > Nitrospirales > Nitrospiraceae > JACZQN01. The sequence goes on from JACZQN010000104.1 coordinate 363, forward strand.
CGTAGAGTAGGTAGACGTCACGCCCTCTGGCTCGAGGCGAAGGCGGAACCTGGTTCACAAATCGCGTCGGCGCGGGCGAGTGCCGGATCGCTCGGCCAACAAGGGGGTGTAGGGGGGATAGGGGGTCCTGGTCGGGTTCAGACTCTGTCTGCGTCGGCTGGCCCGTCAAGTCCATCACTCGCTTTATCTCGATTCACAACGGGCCGCTACCCTGCCACGGCACCAGATCACATGCAGCATCTTATGGTCTCGCCGTCCCACCCTTGACACCTCCCCACGGGCGGCTTAGGCTTCGCGTCATCTCAGCGAGGTTGAGCTAATCGGTCTCAAGCGCGTTCTTCATGCTGGCTGGTGCAATGCTCCAATCGGTCCTCCTTTTAGGTCACAACCCTTTTGACTACTACTGTTAGACAGTGGGGGCGTAATGAAAACCAGGGAGCTGGTCAAAGAACTCGAAACATTCCTGAGAGACCTGAAAGAGCATGACAAACTCTATAAGGAATTCCTCCTTCGACTCGATCCAGGCAAAAAGCAGAAACTTGACGACCAAGAAGAACAACTGTCCCGTCAGTTCGGCAGATTGGGACCCTTCATTGTGAGGCTGAATACAATTCAATTTATTATTGATGAGGGGATAACGGTAAACCCTTGGACATCCGCCTTTGTTGACGACTTTCCGGCAAGAAAACAGCAATCATTGCGAATGCTCACCAGGGAATTAAGTAGAATAATCGGCCACTACGAAGCCATAGGCAAGGAATCTATTCTGCTAGAAGACACCATTCTACTCTTTGACGCCTTGAAGCTTCATCCCAGAATCGACCGAGTCAGTAGAGCAACGTTTGAGGATGGTCACTATGCCGAGGCGATTCGCAACGCCTTCAAGGAAGTGATTGTCACTGCACGTGAAGTGTCTGGATTGAGAGACCTGGACGGGAAAAAGCTCATGGACCAGGCCTTCTCTGTGACCAACCCAAAGATCAAATTGAACAATCTTGTTACCCAATCAGAGAAAGACGAACAACAAAGCTTTCTGCTTATGTTTGGGGGGGGCGGCGTTAGGTATCAGGAACCCGAAAGCACAGGATACTGTCCAACAGAATGACCCGTATCAGGCGCTCGAATATCTCAGCATAGCCAGCCTGCTATTGAAAAAAATAGATGAAAGAGTCGGCCAACCTTGAGAGGTGTTAGGCTGGCAAAGCTCGCGCTATGAGTAACGTATGACGCCTGCGTTTTCTTGCGACCTCATTCAGGCCTGGCGGTCACAATTTGCTGGCAGTACACTGTTACCTTTGTCAGACAGGTATCAGGGCTGAATCCCTCAAGCCCGACGCCCTGGGAACTGTCCGTACAAGGCGCGCAGCACGAAAACCCATGTCAGACGACCATCTCGATCCCTGCAACAAAGCGGCGAGCCTCTCTCGGGTGTTCAACCAGCTCGCCGACGAGGTGGTGGCCGGGTGGGAAGCTGATGGCCAAGCCGTGGCCTCGTTCTCATAGCGCTTGGTGTCGGGAGTCTTTATTTGACAAGTAAACGAGTCTCATGGTGCGCATAGCCCTGCTGTTGATCGTTGTCGTGATCGTCATTTTTGGTCCGCAACTATGGACCAGGCGGGTGTTTGCCCAATATAGTGTGCCCCGTCCTGACTATTCAGGAACCGGGGGGGAGTTGGCGCGGCACCTGCTCGATCGGTTCGACATGAAGCACGTCAAGGTGGAAACAACTGAGGTCGGCGACCATTACGATCCGCTCACGAAAGCTGTCCGCCTGACGCCCGACAAATTCAATGGGAAATCCCTCACAGCCATCACGGTGGCCGCCCACGAGGTCGGGCATGCGATTCAAGACCATACAGGTTACCAGCCGCTCGCGGAGCGCACGCGGCTCGTGCGGGTCGCTCACGTAGCAGAAAAGGCCGGGGTGGTGGTGATGATGGGCATTCCGATCGCGGCGGCTTTGGCGCGAACCCCTGTTGCGGGTGTACTCGTCATGGTTGCAGGGATGGCGACGATGGGGATCTCCGCACTGGTGCACTTGGTCACGCTTCCGGTCGAGTGGGACGCAAGCTTCAGGCGCGCACTTCCGGTGCTCCAGCAAGGAAATTACCTATCTCCACAAGACATGCAGGGGGCCCGCCGCATCCTCACCGCCGCCGCGCTGACCTATGTGGCGGCCTCCCTGGCGAGTCTGCTGAACCTGTGGCGGTGGATCGCCTTTCTACGGCGGTAGGCCGCGGCCACTTCTTGATCACCGGGCTTACTCTTTGCGGGAAAGGTAGAGCAAGACCAAGGAGAAAATGGGGCTGCCAATCGCGACGAGGGGGAGAAACCAGTGGGCTTTGCCGAAGGCCGCCAGGAACAGCACCAAATAGATGAAGTCTCGATTCCCCAGCCCATCCATAATACGAGACATCGCAGACGTCCGGGATTGTACGACCGAGGTAAAGGCGGGAATTCCCTTGCTGGTCCATCGGACAGTCTGTCGGTACACAACCCAGGCCGCCCCCAACGTCCCCACGATGGCCATCCCCGCAACCAGCAACGGCCAGGTGGCCTGCGCGGTCAGGCTCCAGCCGATCCCCATGCAGGAGAACACAGCCACATGAACCACGTTATCCCCCCAGAGATCCAGAATCATCCCCCAGCGTGACTCCTGGAACTTCAACCGTGCCAACTCCCCATCACACCCGTCGATCACGGCATGGCAGACGAACAGGATCGCCCCGATGACCTGGTAGGTGACCTGGGTTGAGAGAAAGAACGGGGCGCAGAGAAAGCCGATCCCAAGGCTGAAGAGGGTAATCGCATTCGGGGTAATGGACGTGGACACGAGTCGGCGGGAGATGGCCAAAGATATCTTCCGCTCGAAATGGCGGGTCATGAAGGACTCAGTCTCTTTGACCAGCCGTTGAATAAGCCAGTCCTCCGCCAGTCGGATATCACTTGGGGAGGCCAACACATACCTCCCTTTGGGATCCTGGGAGAGGGTGTCCGTTTTGAACTCCTGACCAAGCGTCTTGAAAAGACCTTGGGCGGAATGGGGCGATGCCTCCTTGGGATCTATGGTCTTTGGTTTTTCGAGATCCATGACGGCCGCCAGATCGCCGTCCTTATACAATTGCTCAGGCGCCAGCAACATACCCACCAGCTTCTTCAACCAATGGGAATCCGGAAGCACATGGGTGGCCAGGAGCAGAACGCGGCTGGGGTTGAGCGTGATCGGCTCATGTGAAGACACGACCGTCGCAGGGGTTCCGTCAAGGACACGCTTCATCTCAGCCGGTTCGTGCGTCACAACCATTACCCGATCGATGCCGGCACGAACGGCGGAGAGCACGCTCCGGCGGATCAGGGGAAGGCCGAAGAGCATCTGTTCGGGCGAGACGGGTGCGTCCGACACACTGGAGGCGGGATGAGAAGGCAGTATGACCAACTGGGTGGAGGTATCCATTCTACCGCAACTTGCAGGGCATTCTGATGTGACCTGACGCGCGAAACCAGTCGATGGATTCCGCAATCGCCTGACGGCAGTCGCGCATGGGCGGCAAGCCCAGGGCGATCCTGGACTGTCCTCCGTCGAAGTGCAATGAGCGTCTCGTGAGCTTCACCCCCGTGACCGTGGCCATGGGGGGATGCCCGGTGAGGACGTGCGTTCGGAGCCACTCTTCAAGGTAGGCGAACAGAAGCGCGATGCCGTAGGGCACGCGCCAACGCGGCACGGGATGACCGACTTGCTCTGACAGGAAGCGCAAGAGGTCGGGAATGGTCCAATTCTCGTGGACCAAGAGGTAGCAACGGCCGATTTCCCCGCGCTGAGCGGCGGCCCAAATCCCCGCAGCCACGTCCTTGACATCGATGAAGTTCAGGTCGCCGTCGAGGTAGGCCTTGATGCGGCCATTGCAGAAATCGCAAATCATGCGAGACGGCGGACCCAAGTGCCGGTCACCGGGGCCAATGGGGATACTGGGGCGAACGATGACCACCGGGTCTCCGGCCTCGGCCGCTTCCCGGGCCGCCTGCTCGGCCAGCCATTTGCTGCGGCAGTAGGGGCCGATCATGTCGTCCAGGGTGGTCTGGGTTTGTTCGGTAATGACGTCTTTATGCCCGAGCGGGGTAAGGATCGATTCCGTCGAGACGTGTACGACGCGCCGGGCCCCGGCGGCCCGGGCGGCGGCCAATACTCGGCGCGTCCCCTGGTGATTGACCTGTTCGAATTCGTTGGGGTCGCGGGCCCAGAGGTTGGGATTTGCGGCGAGGTGTAAGACCACGCCGCACCCTACTGCGGCTTCCTTGACGGCCTTTTCGTCGCGTAGGTCGGCGTAGACGATTTCAATCTCATTTGTCGGCAGGTGACACGTCGCGACTCCCGGCTTTTCCAGCACACGTACAGCCCGGTGCTCCGCGACAAGTTGATTCACCAGGTGAGAGCCCACAAAGCCTGCTCCCCCAGTCACGAGTACTTTTCCGAAAGGGTCAGCCATACATCAGGTGGTCAAGGCGGGTGCGATCGCATTCGGCGGGGTCACCAGTTGGTCAAGCCAGTGGGGAGCCGGCGTGGCTCGCTCCACTTCCATGCGTTTGACCAGGTCGTAGGCGAGTCGATTCAGGGGGATGTCACGGGTACCGGCGAGCTCGATGAGGTGACCGTTGAAGTAATCGATTTCAGTGCGGCCCTTGGGAATGTCGCCCGACATGGAGCAATAGGTATGTCGTAACGAGCGGGAGAAGGGCCAGGCCATGAGCCGGGCGATCACCGGCAAACGCAGGATGCGGTCTACCGTGTCGGGGTGGAACGGGCCAACCACCCCCATGGGCACGCCGGCCGCCTTCAGGATGCCGTAGTTCTCCCGCAAGATTTGAAAGAACAGTGTGCGGGCTTTTCGGATCGTCAAGAGCTGGCTGTTATCCAATCCTGCCACAGCCGCGAGGGGGCTGATTGCGGCGTTGTACATCACTTTGGAATACTTGAAGGGCAGCACATCCGGAACCCGCTTCACTTGAAAGTGGCCGTGTCGTTCCAGTACCTGGATCAACGGCTCCACGGCGGGGTGGATTTCCCCTCCCTCACTCCCGCCCCATCGCCCGATATGTAGATCGCCGTCCCTGGTGATTTTGGTGTGGGTGCGTGCCGGAAGACATTCAGAGACGAATGACGAGATGCCTTCGATGACACTGCGTTTCATCAATGCCCGATCGAACCCGTTTTGGATCGGCATGACCCCGACCGAGGATGGCAACCGGGCCAGGACCGTCGCATTGTCGAAGCACTTTGTGCAGAGGAGGACTAACGATCCCTCGGGAGGGTGCCATTTCTCAAAATGCACGAATCGAGCGGGGAGCAGCGGATGCTCATCTAACCCCACGCCGTGACGCTTGCCCCACTCGACCTTCTGCTCATCCACCTCGACGAAGGTGAAATCAAAATCGCCTGCCCGCAAGGCATAGCCCACAGCACAACCGATACCACCCGCACCTACAATAAAGACATCTGTCGACGGACGATCCGACACAGTACTGCCCTTTCTTTCGGTCTTTGCCTTGGGAGCGGGACCTCCAGCACAGAAGGTGGACTTCCCCTTCTGAAGGGGAGGATTGCACCGTCATCACCCAAGGGGGTTGAAATGTGCTTCAGGGATGAGAGCCACCTCTGAAGCTCCTGATACTCCCAATGATGATAACATTTCCTTTTGGACTGAGCGGCCCCAAGCGCCCACAGGAGCCTCAGAAGGTGCCTTTGATTAGCTCTTTCCCCGGCCCCTGTCAAGATAGTCGTGGCTCACTCATGGCCGAGGCCGGATCTGAGGAGGCTTTTGGCAAAGGGGGCCTAAAAAACGCCCGTCCCGGTGACAAAAAACGTGAAATTCACGTAAAGGCTCCGATCCTGGGGCAGACCGAACGAACCGCCCGAATCTCCTCGTAGGAGATTCGGGCGTTCGCCCTTTCCTGACCAGGACAACCCGTATCCCGAACAATCACTCTTCATCCCTCGCGAAAACCTTCCCCTCCCATCCCGCGACCCTTTCGGCCTGTGCCAGAGATCAACACAACCAGCGTGGCGTCACACACCGCTAAAAACCCTCCCGCACCAGCTACGCGCTGACGCCGCCTGGCTCAACCCGGCCCTGAAAGCAGCCCGGACAGAGCGAATAGCCACCTTCCCCTGGTCGTGTAGAAGTGCCCCAGATCCCGTGCGCCACAGTCAACGCAGACAGCGGGCCTGACCCTGGACGACCGCCGCGCCCAATCCT
>JACZQN010000105.1 GCA_022545705.1 Nitrospirota bacterium
CGTGCACAATCCATACGTTGGCCGAACTCCCTGACCTGGTCCGCTCGCTCTAAAATCCAGCGTGAGGTCCCCGCCTGTAAAGGCGGGGGTATCTATCGAGTGCAGTTGCCCTAGGAGCCTGTCCGACATTGGTAGCTGCAGCATCTTATGCTGCCAAATATGGCGCCATGAGATGGCGCAGCTACAGGATGTTGTGGCATATCAACCGGGTTTACGTAATGTCGGACAGGCTCCTAGCCCGCAGTATTCATGACGGTTCGTCGCGTTCCACCCGTTGCAATAGCAGCGCAACGGGTACCCGGGAGTCGCGTAGCGAGACGGGCGTGTGGAGCCACGAGGGAGGGAGGCGTACCCCCAACGGTACGTTGACCGACTGAGCGGCGAGCCCGCCCGGCTGCATGCCGCGGCAGCCGCATGCAGGCTGGTCGCAGCAGCGAATCCGCGATTGTAGTAGAAGCGTTCATGAATGCTGCGGGCTAGGCAAGCAGTTTGGGGACCGTATCCTTCGCTCGACCTTGTAGGGACACGTCCACGAGATCTGTATGGGGAGTGGCGTCGAGGTTCACCTCGACGACGAACGCGCCCGCGGCCTTTGCGATCGGCGCAAACGAGGCGGCCGGATACACGACGCCCGATGTCCCGATGATGAGGAGCACCTCGCTGGACCGTAACGCCTCATGGCTCCTCTCAAGGTCCTCTGGAGCCAGTGATTCCCCGAACCAGACAATATGCGGCCGCAGCAGACCCTGACAGCGGGGGCAGTGGGGGAGGAGCGCGAGCGGCACGGTATGGTCCTCATCGACGCGGCCGCACGCTGTGCATCGTACCTTCCAAATGTTGCCGTGAATTTCCGAGAGGTTCTGCGAGCCGGCTGCGCGATGGAGACCATCCACGTTTTGCGTGATCAACCAGAAGCGTCCAACACGTTGTTCGAGTTGGACCAAGGCATAATGGGCTGGGTTCGGGCTCTTGGTGGCGATCAGCTCCCTGCGCCAGTTATACCACTCCCATACGAGGCGTGGGTTCCGTTCGAAGGCTTCGGGCGAGGCGAGATCTTCAGCTCGGTAGTTTCGCCACAGACCATCGGCTCCACGGAATGTCGGGACGCCGCTATCTGCTGAGATGCCGGCGCCGGTCAAGACGGTGACCGCGCGGGCACGCGCCAGCCGTTGGGCGACTTGTCGAATTCTGTCCTGATCGGGCATGCACGCTCCTTGCACAGAGAAGGGCCGTGTACTTATACTGGTGAAAAACGGCATGCTATAGTACCACACCCAGTTGGGTGAACGAGTGGAGTGCGCTATGCGACAGGTGATGATGGTCGGAGCCGGGGCGGTCGGGGGCTACTTCGGCGCGCATCTGGCGAAGGGCAATCCCAATGTCTCGTTTCTCTTGCGCCCGAGGACGCTCCAAGCCGTCCGGGATCATGGCTTGACGATCCGCAGCGCCGACGGGAGCCTGACGGTTCATCCTCCGGCCGCGTCAGATCCGCATGATCTTCCCAAGCCCGACTTAATCATCCTGTCTGTCAAGGCGTATGACCTGACCGCAGTGATGAATCAGATCGAGTCGGTGGTGGACTCCAGGACTGTATTCTTGACGTTGCAAAACGGCGTGGAGGCCGAAGACCGCCTTCTCGAACGGTTCACGCGCGACTGCGTGGTTGGCGGAGTCGCATTCATTTACTCCAAGAACGTCTCGCCCGGGGTCATTGAGCATTACAAACGCGGGGCGCTCGCGGTCGGGGAGCTGATGGGACACGAGAGCCCGCGGGTACGTCTGATCGCCGACCTCTTCAAGCAGGCCGGCCTGTCGTGCCAGATTGTGGGGGATATTCGTCGCGACAAATGGGAGAAGATGTGTTGGAACTGCGCCTTCAACCCGCTCACGGTGATCATCAACGACCGCGTGTCGAAGGCACTCGATCACCCGGAAATGCTGAATGTCATTCATGACATTGTCGGGGAGGTCGCGGCGGTCGCAGCAGGGCTCAAGGTACCGTTGACGGAGGATATCGCCGACAAGGTGGTGCAGTGGTCCCAGGAGATTCGTGATATCCATACCTCCATGTATGATGACTGGAAGGCCGGTCGCCCGACTGAAATTGACTTCATGAACGGGTATATCGTCAGAAAGGGTCGCGACTTAGGGATTCCGACACCTGTGAACGAGGCTCTGACCGCGATGATCAAGGTGATCACCGAGCGGGAAAAGAGCGGGTCTGGTGTTCTGAGAATCGAAGGGGCGGTGGTTCAGCCGATCACGCTGGATGGGGCAGCGCTGGCCAGACTGCCGATGGAGTTCCAGGTGCCGGATGTCAGCGTGCTCATGTCCGGCATGCGTGGACGTGGAATCCGTGTCAGGGGTCTGCTTGAAGTCCCGGCATTGGCCATCGGCGCCGATCACGCCACCTTTCATTCGCATGACGGCCAGTTTGCCGCATCGCTCACCTTGAAGCAGGCACAGGAACACGGCATCCTGATCTATCAGCTCGATGAGGGACCGCTCCCTGAGCAAGAAGGCGGGCCCTTCCGACTGGTGACCCCCGGACTTGGGGACCTCTGTGCGAACGTGAAGGGGCTCGCGCGCATCGAGCTGACGACAGGGCCGGGCAAGGATACGCGGCCCTCTATGAAAGGGAGCAAGGGAGTAGAAGGGAAAAGGTCAAAGGTAAAAGGTAAAAAATGAGACTCGGAGGAAAGTTGGAGCTTTTGCCCTTTTACCTTTGCCCTTTTACCTTGTGCGGTCCTAGCGCAGGACCTGGATCCCGTGCCACCGTTCCGACCGGTACCGTACAATGAGCAGCCCCATCCGGATCGTCCAGTCCGCCACCATGGCGCTCCAGACGAAGATGAGGTCAAGGTGCAGCCACAAGGCTGCAATGCAGGCCAGCGGCAACCGGACTCCCCACATGCCGACGATGGTCGTCCCCATGATATAGCGGGTATCTCCGGCGCCGCGCAGCGAGCCGGACAGGACCATGGTCAACGCGAGTGGAATCTGTAATAGTGCGACAATTTTCAGGAACAGCGTGCCGAGTTCGATCACGGCCGGGTCGTCCGTGAAGGCCCGGAGCAGGGCGTACGGGAAGAAAAAGAACAGGAGGCCCATGCCGGCCATGACGCATGCGGCCAAACGGTTGGCCTCCCAATTTTCCAGCTTGGCACGGGCGTACTTGCCGGCGCCGATACTCTGGCCGGCCATCGTTGCGGCCGCGACGGCGAATCCATACCCGGGCAGGAATGAAAAGGCTTCGATGGATAAGCCCACCTGATGCGCGGCATACGCGACGGTCCCGTACATAAGCACCAACTTCGTATAGAGCAACACACCGACCTGCTGCATCACCCGCTCACCGAACACGGGAAGGCCCACATCCCAGACTGCACGCGCCAGGTCGCGCCGCAGCCGTGTCGGACGAACAAACAGCGTAGAGCAACGGATCAAGAGCACCAGCACCCCGACGCTTTCCGCAGCTCCCACGGCGACTGCTGCGCCGTTGATGCCCAGGTTTGGAAACCCCCATCGTCCGTAAATCAAGGGATAGGCCAACAAGACGTGCAAAACATTGACTCCGATCATGGCGTACATGGGGGTGCGCGTGTCAGCGGTGCCGTGCAGGATGCCCGACAGAACCTGGATGACAATCGTAAAGGGGATGACAAGAAAGATGATATCCAGGTAAGGCCCGGCCAATGTGACCACGTCTGGGGCTGCTCCCAGCAACTGCATCGCGGGCCGATTGACCAGGATCCCAAGCGCCATGAGCGCCAGCGAAATGACCAGGGCAAGCGCAAGTACATGCACAGCCGCTTGGCCGGCGTCGGTGAACCGTCTGGCTCCCCAAAGCTGTGCAATCACGACCGTCGCGCCCACCGTGAGGCTGGCGACGACCGTGACCGCGAAGAACACCAGCAGTTGTCCGATGCCTACGGCGGCGATCGCCGTAGCTCCCAGGCCGCCGACCAGAAAAATGTCCAGAATGCCTTCGGTCCGTTGCAGGAGACTGCTCACGGTCACGGGTAGCGCGAGTGTCAGCACGGCCCGGCGGATCTGGTTGGGTTTTGAGTTCATGGGCTCTACACCGTTCAGCGTCGGTCGAGCGAGGGCATGTTGAGGAAGTCACCTATCCTAATCAGAAGACTGGATCGACATGGGCGTGGTTGCACTGTTTCATCGGGGCGTCTGGACATTTTCTAAAGTCTGAAGTAGCCTGTGCCGTCACCATGCTGATGGTTCCTGAACGACCGCCCGACAACGCCCCGAAGACGTTCCGTCTCTCCAAGTCGAAATACCTTTCCGGGCTTCAGTGTCAGAAGCGGATCTACCTAGAAATCCACGAGCCGGAACTGGCCGCGGAGCGGGACGAGGCCATGCAGGCCCTGCTGGATCGAGGAACGGAGCTTGGTGAACTGGCCCGCCAACGGTTCCTGGGAGGCGTGCTGGTGGAGGCGGATTACCGTCATCGCACAGAAGCGCTGCAACGGACGCAAGACTTGCTTCGCGATCCGACGGTACCGGCGATCTTTGAAGGAGCGTTTGAGTTCGACCAGGTCCTGGTACGAGTGGATATCCTGGAACGAGCTGGCGTCACAGATGATGGAACGGCAACCTGGCGGCTGATCGAGGTCAAATCTTCGACCAAGGTGAAAGCTGTCCATCTGAATGATCTATCAGTGCAGGCCTATGTCCTCACGGGCGCGGGCATCGTTCTGTCCGGAGCGTATATCCTGCACATCAATACTCAGTATATCTACAAAGGCGGGGAATATGACCTCTTACAATTGTTCGCCCTGCAAGATCTCACGGCAGTGGCCATTGCCCGACGAGCCGACGTGCAGGCTCGCCTCCCGGAGATGAGGACTACGTTGGCCTTGCCGTCTCCCCCGGAAATTGAACCGGATGGACATTGCCACACACCGTACGAGTGTCCATTTTGGGATCATTGCACCAAGGACAAACCGGTGCGCTGGATCTATTATCTGCCGGGAGGAGATCGGGCCATTCAGCAACTCGCGAGGAAGGGCATCCAGACCATTGACGAGATTCCGGCAGGCGTGAAACTCTCCCCTGCCCAGCACCGCGTGAAAAACAATGTGGAGTGGATTGGCCCTGGGTTGAAAGCGGTGCTCCAAACCGCGCGGTATCCGGTCCATCATTTGGACTTTGAAACGTTCATGGTCGGGCTTCCCAAGTTTCCGATGACAAGACCTTATGAGCCGATTCCCATGCAGTGGTCGAACCACATCCAAACCATGGACGGGGAGGTGGACCATCATGAGTACCTCTGCATGGATTTAAAGGACCCGCGGGAAGAGTTGGCCCTGGCGCTTTTGCAGTCCGTCGGGCAGGAGGGGAGCATCTGCGTCTATTCTCCATACGAGCGATCAATTCTGGAACGATTGGGCCACGCGCTCCCATCCCTCAGGCGGGAGCTGCAAGGGCTTATCACCCGTCTGTGGGACCTGTTCTCTGTCATCCGAGACCACTATTATCACCCGGACTTCCAGGGCTCCTTTTCGATCAAATCCGTCCTGCCGGCTGTCGTGCCGTCGTTGGGTTATCAGGATCTTGACATTCAGGAAGGGGAGATGGCGGTCCTCCACTATTGTCAGATGGTCTTTATGGAAACGGACTGGGTCGAGAAGGTCCGTATCCGCGAGGCCCTTCTCAGGTATTGCGAACGAGATACTCTGGGCATGCTGGAGTTGCGAAAGGCGTTGGGGGAAAAAACTGCTCGGCGTTATTGAACCGATTCGTACGGGAGCTCAGCGGCCTGCGTGCCCGGTTGAGGACGGTAATAGGAGAGGGCTTCTGCCATCCACCCCTCAAGCTGTTTGATACGGGTGCCGTGGCCGGGATGGGTTGAGAGAAATTCGGGGGGTTGTCGTTGTGAGGCCCGCTCCATCCTCTCCCAGACCCTGACCGCTTCACGCGGATCGTAGCCGGCCTGCGCTGACAGCAACAATCCGACGTAGTCTGCTTCCGACTCATGGGCTCGGCTAAACGGGAGCAGGATTCCCACATTTGCCCCCAGCCCGAGCGCCGCCATGATGGTGCGCTGGGTCTCAGGGCTGGTCCCGCGGGTGGCCAACGAGATGCTGGCGACCTGCAACCCAAGTTGGGCGAGAAGTCCTTGGCTTACCCGTTCGGCCCCGTGGCGAGCCAAAGCGTGGGTGACCTCGTGGCCCATGATGGCGGCGAGGCCAGCTTCATTCCTCGCCATCGGGAAGATGCCGGTGTAGACGGCAATCTTGCCGCCGGGGAGCGCGAAGGCGTTGAAGGTCTTGTCGTCCTTGATCACGGTGACTTGCCAGTCAAACCGCTTGGCCCTCTCGGCGTATCGGGACGCTTGAGCCGCAGCAATAATCCGTTGCGCGACGCGCTTGACCGGTTCCACCTCACGGGGATTCTGGGAGACTCTCACCTTCGGATCTTGCAAAATCTGTTCGTAGGCCTCCGCACCGAGCCGCATCTCCTCGGACTCTGACAAGAGAAGAAGTTGTGAGCGTTCCGTGTAAGGGTTCGTCGCGCAGGCGAGCAGGATCGTGGCTCCCCAAGCGA
>JACZQN010000106.1 GCA_022545705.1 Nitrospirota bacterium
CGGCCGCGGCCTCCCCGCGTACTGACGAATCCTGATCACGGAGGGCACCCAACAGCGGCTGTACGGCGTAAGGATCTGAAATGACGCCCAGAGCCGACGCGGCCTGTGCGCGGACACCCACCACCTCATCCTTGAGTGTCTCAATCAGAGGCATGACGGCATAGCCATCCTTCATCCGCTCCAACGCCTCGGTGGCTTCCTTGCGAATCTTCCAGTCCTCATCCTGGAGAGCGGTGATCCACTGCTCCACCGTGGGCTCTTCGGCACCACAAGTCTGAGGGTTCACAACTCCGCTCCCAACGGCGCCCAAGACGAGCAACGACGCGATGACAGTGTTGCCGGGTTTCATGACTTCCCTCCTGCGCTCAATCGCGGCACTCAACCGAACGGGTCCTGTTCCTCTCCCTCATCAAGGGGCTCGGTTAGAGGGTGGAGTGTACCTAAAAAGGTCCCTCAACGCGAGTGGGATTGTTGGCCTGCTCGACAGCGTCGCAGCCTTGTCACTTGATCCGGACCTGATGCGATTCCGCCCGCCGGACAATCTACGGGACATTCCGGCAGCGGTATGGTAGCAATAAGCACGTGTCACCCCACACCTGAAACGCTGTGAAAACCGAGCGGCCCACTCGTGTCATTCTCGACACCGACCCAGGCGTAGATGATGCCCTGGCTTTGCTCCTCGCCTTGTACTCGCCCGAGCTTGAAGTCGTCGGCGTGACCACCGTGTGTGGGAATGTGCCCGTCGAGCAGGCCACCAGGAACCTGTTCAGAGTCCTGAAGCTCGCAGGAACGCCTCAGAATCTGTTAATCGGACAGGGGGCCAGTCGGCCCCTGAGCGAGCCCTTACAGACTGCGACCCACGTGCACGGAGCAGATGGTCTGGGCGAACTGGACCGGCTACGCAACGAGGACGGGAGCCTGAGTTATCCGAACGTTGAAGTTCCCGCCGAACTGCCGCCTGCACAGGAGGTCTGGGCGCAGTGTCATCAGCGATACCCTGAAGACCTTACGCTCATCACCCTGGGACCGCTCACCAACCTGGCTCGCGCGCTCGATAGCAACCCTGATATCATACGGAAGTTTCGCAACGTGATCAGCATGGGAGGGGCGGTCGCGGTCCCTGGTAATGTCACGGCGGCAGCGGAATTCAACATTTTTGTGGACCCTCACGCCGCGCAACAGGTGTTTGCGTCGGGACTTCCTATGACGCTTGTCCCGCTCGACGTCACCACCCAGGTTGTCCTGAATCGTGAGAGGATTCTCGCCCTCGCGGCACAACATGCGAACCCCGCCATTCAGTTTCTCCGTGATGCGACGGGCCACGCGCTGAATTTTTCCGAGAAGGTGGAAGGACAGGCCATCTTGCCATTGCATGATCCGCTGGCCGTCGGCGTGGCGATCGATCCGACTCTTGTGGATCTGACCCCACTCCATGTCCAGGTCGAAACCGAAGGGCGGCTCACGAAAGGCATGACGCTTGCGGACCGGCGGACGATCAGGGAATCGCTCAAACCGTCCTCCAATCTGAAAGCTGCGCTTTCGGTGGACGCTCCCCGATTCCTGACGCTGTTTCAAGACCGATTATGTCGAAAGTGATTGTCGTTGGCTCGGCCAACCTGGATTTCACCGTCGCTGCGGCTCGTTTCCCGACGGTCGGCGAGACAGTCTTGGGAGGAGACCTGTATCAGTCGTTCGGCGGGAAAGGTGCCAATCAGGCCGTGGCAGCGCGGAAAGCGGGAGCCGAGGTGGTCTTCCTGGCCATGCTTGGCTCGGACGACCACGGTCGGCGCATCAGGCACCATCTCACATCCCTCGGACTTCCGGGTGAAACCTTACTCATGCATGATCAGCGTCCCACAGGCGCGGCGCTGATCATGGTGGACCAAGCCGGCAGGAATCTGATTGCCGTCGCACCAGGGAGCAACCAAGCGCTCGGCGTCGAGCACATTCAGCAGGCTTCCCCAACGATCGCGCAGGGCGCCGTGTTGCTCACCCAACTCGAGGTTCCACTGCCCACCGTACAGGAAGCCCTCACAATCGCCAAGGCCCACGGCCTGCTCACAATCCTGAATCCCGCGCCCGCGGTGGCCCTGCCGCATGCGCTCCTTACACTCGTCGATGTCCTGACACCCAATGAAGGGGAAGCTACGGGCCTGACCGGAATGACCGACCCCGAACCCGCCGCCCGCATGTTGAACGAGCGCGGAGTGCGCTCTGTTGTGGTGACGTTGGGCGAGCACGGTGCCCTGCTGAGACAGGGCGACACTTCTCGTTCTTTCCCAAGTTTTGCGGTTCACGCCATTGATACCACGGCGGCCGGCGATGCCTTTAATGGAGCCCTCGCCTGCGCGCTGGCCGAAGGCCGGTCGCTTGACTCGGCCGTTATCTTCGCAAGCGCCGCAGGTGCACTGGCGACTACCAAGCGTGGGGCGCAGGAATCACTGCCGATGCGGAGCGAGATTGAGCAGCTCTGCAGCCACACTGCCTAAACGCTGGCGAACATATCTTCCGGCGCAGTAGAGAACAAATGTTTAGGAGGGTACCAGCTTAGGCTGCTATACTTTCGTAAGAGCGTTGGCGACCTCAACTCGGAGGCCGTATGAGCTTTTGGGCGTGGCTGACTGCGATTGGGCTTTTACTATTCGCCATAGGGGTAATCTTCTTGTCCGAACTGGAATCGGCAAGGAAGCGCATCGCGGAGCTGGAACGCGAATTGGACCGGGCCCGCTGGGCAGCGGAAAGACGGGAAGAACCGACAAAGGAACTACAAGATGAAGTGGAAGAAGCCACCCAACGCAATACTTAGACAGGCCCTACCCACCCGATCGTTGAACCACAGAACACCCACAGCTCAATCGAACAGTGATTTGCTTTGTACAACGTCCCGTCATTCGCTTTTACTGTGGATTTTAGTGGGACGGAGCTGACTGCTGCCTTCCGGTTTCAATTCTGAAGGCCATAGCTTTTCGTAAGAGCGACCACCTCGTCCAAATCGCTGGTTGGCGGGGCACAGGTGGAGCCGGCGCAAACATACGCCCGTGGCGCTCCCTGAACTCCAAACACCTTGACTGCTCCGGCTACGGCCGGTGGGAGATCCTTCACGTTGAGCTCGGATGGATCATAGACAGCCACCAGCTTGCCAGGTCGGTAGGTCTTGATTGCTGCAGTCCAGAGGGCTTGTGTTTGAGGATCAGGTTTCTTTCCGATAATCACGACCTGGGCCGAGCGGTTGAGATGGTAGTGAACGGCCAGCGCGTAAGTGGCAGCAAAGCGTCCAGCCCCTTTGGCTGAGCCAGCAAATGCCTGTAAGGTCTGCAGGGCTTTTTTCTCATAGTGTCCATCATTCGTCAGGTAGGCCAGCCGGTCCAGGACTAATGCGGCAACCCCGTTGGGTGAGGAGCTGGGATTGTCTTCCACATCCTTGAACGGTCGCTCCAGGGCGGCCAGGGCCTCGCCCTGTGGGTGGCGGTCGAAGAAGCCGCCCTCTGTGGGATCCCAGAGCTGGGTGATTGCATAGTCCATGAGGTCCTTGGCGGTTGTCAGGTACCGACGCTCTCCAGTGACTCCGAAGGCATCCAGCAAGGCCTTAGCCATCTGCACCTGATCATCGAGCAGCCCAGGCAGGCGAGCCTGACCTTCGGAGTACGCATGATACATTCCCTTCCCTTCCCGATAGGTTGTCCGGAGCAATAGATCCAGAGTCTTTAACGCAAAGGCTTTGGCCTGCTCATCTCCCAGGGCTTGAAAGGCTTCCAGATAGGCCGAGATCAGCATCCCATTGCGGTCGATATAAATTGTCTTGTCCACCAGCGGCGTCTTTCGCTTCGTCCGGGCCTGCAACAAGCGCGTTTTGCCTTGGTCGATGAGCGACTGGACCCTTGCGGTAGGGATACTCAGCGCCGTCGCAATGGCCTCCGGAGAGGAGGCAATGAATGGAACATTCTTGAACGGGTTCTCTCGCATCTCACCACGCGGTTGGATATCATAATAACGCTGGATGACCTCAGCCTCCTCTCTCGGAAGAGCCTGCCGAACTTCCTGCACGGTCCAGGTGTAGTAATCCCCATCGTCTTCACGGGTCATATCGGCATCCTGATGCGCATAGAAACCACCGTTGTCTTGATCAGAGAGCATGTCATTGACATAGGCGATGATGCCTTCGGCGATTTCCCGATACAGGGCCTTCCCGGTGGCCTGATAGGCGTGGAGATAATTCACCAAGAGTTCGGCGTTGTCATAACTCATCTTCTCAAAATGGGGGACTCTCCACTGCGGATCCGTTGAGTATCTGAAGAATCCTCCGCCGATCTGATCGTAGACCCCTCCTTGAGCCATGGCATCCAGGGTCTTGGTGGCGATCTGCAACAGTTTCGGATCGTGATCGAGGAAATATCTTGCCAGAGCCAACTCAATCGCGCTGGCCGCAGGAAATTTGGTCCCCGTGCCGAACCCGCCATTCACCACATCAAACCGCTGGGCCATCTGGGCGACAATCGCGTCCACGAGCTCTCCGGTGATAGTCCCAGCTTGTACGGATTGCCTAGCTCTCCGCGTAAGGGCGGTGGAGAGCTGCTCGGCACTGGCCAGCACTTCAGCCTTTCTGGTCTTGTACGCCTCCGCCAATGTGGGCAGGAGCGTCTTGAGCCCGGGTCGCCTGCCCCGATTGTCAGGAGGGAAATACGTCCCGCCAAAGAAGACCTTTCCATCCGGCGTGAGAAAAGCCGTCAGTGGCCATCCGCCGCGGCCCGTCAGCCCTTGGACCGCTTCCTGGTACCGGCGGTCAATATCGGGCCGCTCATCTCGATCAACCTTGATCGCCACATAATCTCGATTGATGAGCGCGGCAATGTCTTCATTCTCATACGACTCCACATCCATCACGTGGCACCAGTGGCACCAGATCGCACCGATGTCGAGCAGGATCGGCTTGTCTTCCTCTTGTGCCCAGCGAAAGGCCTCTTGCCCCCAGGGCAGCCAGTGCACAGGTTGACGGGCAGCCTCCCGCAAATAGGGACTCGGCGCATCAGCCAACTGATTGCCTGGCGGACGACTGGGTGGGTGCGCGGCTGAAACGCTTTCGTCAGGGGAAAGGGAGAAGGTCTTTCCCACTGCCATCCACAGCCCGACAATCAGACCCCCACCGATCAGAGCCAGCACGACCCATCCTCTCAGGCCGAGCCAGCGGCGCCTGCCCGTCTCAATCTGCTCCACTGTGGCGCGGCGTTTATTCCAGGAGCGGTTCGACATCCTTTTTCAAGACCTCTTCGGTCTGCGGCCCAAAATACCGTTTGCGTATCAATCCCTGGCGATCAATCAGGAGGCTCGTCGGGAATCCAAGCACGTGGAACCGGCTTTTGACAATACTCATATCTCCGACGAGGATCTGGTAGTCCATCCCATACTCAGCCATGAATTCGCGGATGTCTTCCGGCCGGCCGGAATCCACGGCGACTCCCACCACTTCAAGCCCTCGCTTTTTGAACTGATGCGACAAGCGTACCAGCTCAGGGATCTCTTGAAAGCAGGGCGCGCACCATGTGCCCCAGAAATTGATCAGCACAACCGAGCCCTGAAACGTGGAGACAGCCACTGGCGTACCATCCAAAGCGTGGAACGTTGCTTCAGGAACAGGCTTGAAGTCGTCCGGTGTGGCAGCACTCGCGACGGCCGGCGAATTTGACATCAGCACGAGCGCCAAAAACGTGAGTAGTCTGAGCAGGCGTCTCACTCTTGCAGATCCTCCGGCAGGAGTAGCACTGTGTTCGTCGCTCTTTCTCAGCATACACCACCTACTGACCGAACGTCGAATAGCACCCTCGCGGGTTGAGCCACCTCCCCCTTTTGAGACATGTTGCAAGTCTTTAGACATTTCATGTCGGCGGCGGTGACGTTGTGTGTCTGGCTTGTGAGTCGACCAAGCATCTTGTGCGCCAT
The DNA here is from genome assembly GCA_022545705.1 of Nitrospirota bacterium. GTDB lineage: Bacteria > Nitrospirota > Nitrospiria > Nitrospirales > Nitrospiraceae > JACZQN01. Next base: position 5,935 of record JACZQN010000106.1, read on the forward strand.
GGATGAGTCGGTGCCGGTTTTGCCGGCTTGCAGGGTCGCGTGCGGCGAGGGCCCCTTGCAGACAGCACCTGTGGGCCTTGCCCAAGGGTATCCGTAACCTTGCCCCTTCGGGCGATCGTCGTTCCTAGGCCACGTGTGTGCGTCGGATTGTGCCGCGGCGTCCCCGAGGCCCCGCGTGTGGCGGTCACGGCGCGCCGGGGCCTGGGCCAGCGGCGTGGAGGCGAGGGTGTGGCCTTTGGCCCGGAGCTGGATGGAGCCATCCAGGCGGAATTCCATCACGAGTGTGTCCTTGGGCCGCAAGGCCACCGGCTGCTGCGGGAGCAGCTGAAACCACTGATTGCGACAGCGAAGGGTCCAGTCCGCGCGGAGGGTCCGCTCGATGCGCACACACAGGATGCGGGCCAGGGTCGTGCGTCCTCAACAGGGGGCGATGCGCACAGTTGAATTGGCGGCCTCCTAGGCGTACCGCGCATTGTGCGCCGGGAGATAGTGCGCCCACAGGAACGCATTGGCCGCGGCGAGGGTCGAGATCCCCCGGGAGCCACACCTTCTTCACCAAGCGATCCTGGTGGGTCTTGAAACTGC
>JACZQN010000107.1 GCA_022545705.1 Nitrospirota bacterium
GCTGACTTCGCCGGAGGAGCTCGGGACCCACCGAGGTCTTGCCAAGCAGGAAAGCCGAAACTGACCAAGGGACCACGGTCGCCAGACCGTGGCCGCGCGAATTTCGGAAGGCCTTCCGCTTGGCAAGACCCGGTAGGGTCACTCCGAGAGGCGCGGAAGCGCGAACCCCTTCCCTGGCCTCAAGTATCCCGAAGACTACAGGTTCTCACACAAGATCCTGAAGAGCCAAAATTATGGGTGTGCTTCGCGCCAGTTGCGACCCGACCCGAGATCCACCTTGAGCGGGACGGACAGCCCCAAGCGCGGTCCCGTCGCTTCCATCTCTGTCTGCACGAGGCGCTTGGCCTGCTCCAAGTCTCCCGCAGGTGTCTCAAAGATCAGTTCGTCGTGAACCTGCAGAATCATCTTCGTGCTCGGCATCTCGGCCCGTAGTCGCCGGCTTACGGCAATCATGGCCATCTTGATGAGATCCGCCGCCGAGCCCTGAATCGGGCTGTTGACAGCCATGCGTTCGCCGAATCCGCGCTGAACTTGATCCGAGCTGGCGAGCTCCGGGATCGGGCGACGTCGCCCCAGGATTGTCGTCACGTAACCGCGCTGCCTGGCCTCTTCAATGGTCCGATCGAGAAACGCTTTGACACCCGCATACCGTTCAAAGTACGTCTCAATGTACTTTTTGGCGTCCTGTTGCGACACCCCCAGCGTCGAAGCCAGCCCGAAGGGACTGATCCCGTATAGGATTCCGAACACCACGGTCTTCGCCACACGCCGCATCTCCTTGGTAATCTGTTCCGGGACCAGATTGAAAATCTCGACGGCGGTCGCCGTGTGGATGTCCTCGCCCCGCTCAAAGACCTTTAACAACCGCTCGTCCCGCGAGAGGTGCGCCAGAATGCGCGGCTCGATTTGGCTATAGTCCGCCGAAAGCAGAATGCAGCCGGAGGCAGCCACGAAGGCTTCTCGGATTCGCAACCCGAATTCGCCCTTGACCGGAATGTTCTGCAGATTCGGTTCGGATGACGAGAGCCGTCCCGTCGCCGTGACTGTCTGATTCAACGACGTGTGCAGACGGCCGGATGCTGAATTCACGAGCGCAGGCAACGCGTCCACATACGTGGACTTGAGTTTGCTGAGACTCCGGTAATTCAGGATCTGAGCCGGCAACTCATGTTGGGTCGCCAACTGTGTCAGCGTATCCTCATCAGTGGAGTAACCGGTTTTGGTCTTGCGAACAGGCTTCAGCCCGAGTTTATCAAACAGGACCGCCGCGAGTTGCTTCGGCGAATTGAGATTGAACTCCAGGCCGGCAAGACGCGTGATCGTGTCCATCATCCGATCCAGTTCCCGCTCCAACTCTTGACTGAGCGCGTTCAGAGCCGCCACATCCAGGCCGAATCCGTTCTGTTCGATCTCCGCCAGCACCGGCACCAGCGGCATCTCCACCTCGTTGAACAGGCGAAGACTTCCCTCTTGCTCCAACTGCGCTTTCAGCGCCGGCACAAGCCGGACGATCAGGGCGGCCGCCTGCCCGGCTTTGGCCACTCCCGCCCAGTCAGGAGCCTCGGACGCCGGACCAGAAAGGGCTTGCTCGAACAGATCTTGCGGCGCGGATGCCTCGCCCGCCGGCTGGCCTGCGCCAACGCGAGACCCAAGGACTTCAAGCGCCACCGAGTCCAACGTGTGGGTCCGCCGGTTGGGGTGCAGCAGGTATGTGGCGATCATCGTATCGAACCACGGCGGTTTCAGGTCGAGACCGGCACGATGCAGGGCAAACAGCGCGGGCTTGAGGTCGTGCGCTGCCTTGACGATCTTCGGGTTGTTGAGGAGTTCCGCCACAGAAGGATTCGGCCATGAGGCGAAGACCGTTCTCCCGTTCGGAAGGCTGAGCGCTAATCCCTGGAGCTCGGACCTGACACGTTGATCCTCATCCCCATTCTTCAACACGCACTGCAGACTCAGCAGTTCCTTGGTCGCCGCCTCGTCTGCCAACCGCCGCGCATCGGCCTCATCCTTGATCAGGTCCACATGGAGGCTCAGGGCGTCTTCTGGCGAAGGCACCGGCTCGACATTCTTGAGCAACGTTGTAAATTCCAACTCCCGCAGTAGATCGGCGAGAGGCTCAGCCTGAGGGGTTGTGACCCGGAACCGATCCGGATCAAAGTCCACGGGACTCTGCACCTGGATCGTCGCGAGTCGTCGGCTGAGGCGGGCGTTGTCGGCCTGCTCAGTCAGGAGCGCCCTGGTCTTGGGGGCCGTCACTTCCCCTACCCGTTCAAGCAGGCGGTCGATCGTTCCGAATTGCCCGATCAGCTTGATAGCCGTCTTCTCACCGATGCCTTTGACGCCAGGGATGTTGTCGGTTGCATCGCCCATCAACCCCATGACCTCAACGACCCGTGCCGGCTCTACACCAAACCGCTCGAGGCAGTCTGCCTCGCCGAACCACTTGTTCTTGACCGGATCATAGATCCGGACTACCGGGGTCAGGAGCTGAAACATGTCCTTGTCCCCGGTGATAATTACCACCTCAAACCCCGCTGATTCCGCCTTCCGTGCTAACGTTCCAATCAGATCATCCGCCTCATAGCCGGCCTGTCGAATCACCGCGAGGCCGAACGCTTCGACCACGCGATGGATGTATGGAATCTGCTCCTGCATGCCCTGGGGCATTTCCGGACGGTGCGCCTTATAGTCCTTGAATTCTTCATGGCGAAAGGTCGGACCCTTCTCATCAAACGCCACCGCCAGGCTGTCCGGCTTGTGTTCCCGAAGGATCTTCAGCAGCATCGTGGTAAAACCGTACACGGCGTTCGTCTGAAGCCCTTTGGAGTTTGACAGCGGGGGCACGGCAAAGTAGGCGCGGTAGACGTAGCCGCTCGCGTCAATGAGGTAGAAGGTTGGCGCCGATGTCGCCATGGGACTACACGCAAGGTAAAAGGTAAAAGTAAAAAGGTAAACTTTTTAGCGGTACTTTTTTACTTCTGCCTTTTCCCTATTGCCTTGTCTGCACTTTTACCTTTTGCCTTGTTCACACTTTTACCTTATCTCCTGATCCTCCGTAGACCGTTAGGGGCGGTCGTCCAAATTTCTCTCTCAATTTATTGATTGTCCGGAGCACCGTGGGCAGACCGACGAGCTTGCGCTCCAGTTGGCGTTTGCCGGGGAAGTCCAGCAGCGCGACGCCCAACAGTATCGTCAGGACTCCCTGACCCGGAAGCACGAGCATAGCGATCCCCGCCAGGAGCAGGACAAGCCCAAGCGCATTCTTCACCACCAGACCGATCCAGCGGAGCAATGGATGATGATTCTCCATCCAAGTGCGGGGATGACGTTCATCGAAGTAATGGGGGGGGAGTCTAACGAGAATGAATGGGATGACGATCGGGCTCACGACCCAGCCGACGATCGTGAAAACAAACAGAGTCCATAGAACTTCCGGTTGGAGCAATGCGTCCATTAATGAGAGATCGTAACATGCAGGCGCTAAGCGCACAAGGCGCGCCTAGCGAAGTAAAAAGGTAAAAGGTAAAAGGTAAAAGTGGGACCCGGAGGAAACGTTTTACTTTGGCCTTTTTACTTTTGCCTTTTGCCTTGTTTGCCCTTTGCCCTTTTACTTTTGCCCTTCGTCACCGACGCTTGTTACTTATCGCGTGTGGGGTTATAATTCGCTTGCGCCAGAAAAGGAGTTTCCGTGAGCCAAGCACCTCGGTTCGTCATTTTTTCCCACGATGCCACCTACGACAAGCTCCACCAGGTCGCGACCTTGGGGCTCACTGCGGCTGCCATGGGCAAGCAGGTGACCGTCGTCCTGCTCTTTTGGACGATCAAGAAGTTGGCCGACGGCCAACTCGATGCCGTGGATTTCCCGCCTGAGTACAGCGCCTCTGCGGACGAGGTCAGGCGCCTTCTCAAAGAGAAGAAAGTACCCAAAATTTCTGAAATGTTTCAGGAAGCCCGGCAGGCTGGTCAATTCAGGCTGGTCGCCTGCAGCGCCGGTCTCGAATATATGGGCGTCGATCCGGAGGTGGTGGCAAAGAATGTAGACGAGGTAATGGGGCTTCCCGCCATCCTCTCGTTGACAGCCGGCGCCGAAACCACGCTCTTCATCTGACCGAAGGCTAGAGGCTATGGGCATTTCAGGTTGCCTCTTGCCCCTCGCCTCTCGCCTACTCGTTATCTAGATTTCGTCACTCCTGCCCGATCGCAATACGGAGCCAGCTTGCATCGGCTACAATACGGCGACACTGGCTGGCAGAGGTGCTGCCCAAAGGGAACCAGCAAGTCGTTGAAGGTCACCCAATAGCGGGCTGGCAATTTCCGGCGTAACGCCTGCTCCGTCTCTTCGGGTGTTTTCGTTTTCACGTATCCCCACCGATTGCTGATCCGGTGCACATGGGTGTCCACGCAGATCCCCGGCTTGCCATACCCCACCGTGACGACGAGATTGGCGGTCTTTCGCCCGACGCCGTGAAGGGTGAGCAGCTCGTCAATCGAGTCCGGGACCCCGCCGTTGTAAGCAGCCAGCAGACGGCGACAGATCGCGTGTATGTGCTTGGCCTTGGTTCGATAGAAGCCAACCGGATAGATAGTCCGTTCGATCCGGCCGCGAGGGAGCCGCAGCATGGAAGCGGGAGCCTTCGCGAGCGCGAACAGCCGCCCGCTTGCCTCGGCTGTCGTCTGGTCCTTGGTTCTTAGACTCAGGACACAGGCGATCAAGATCCGGAAGGGATCGCGTGATTCCTTCGCGACGACCCCGACAATTGGTTCTTGCCAGCGGCGCACCTCTCGTCTCAGGATCCGAATCGCCTCAGGAATCTGCGACGTACGCATGGAGCGTAGAAGATGACCTGGTTAAGAGAAGGAGTCAGCGGGTGGATTGGCGGGGGTGGTACGCCAGAAGGAACGGACTAGTCTGGCCTATGCTTGGCAAGCCACTTCAGGCGACGCCGCTGGGCCTCGCGCTTTTTAGCCTTCTTTCGCACGCTCGGCTTCTCATAAAAACGGCGACGCTTGAGCTCGCGAAACAGCCCTTCACCGGCCAGCTTCTTTTTCGCGACCTTCAGGGCTTTCTCAACGTTGTTATTAAAGACCTTGATCTCCACTGGGTTGAAACCACCTCCCTCACGGAATGTCTCTACACCTCGTTCCCTACTGGAAGCGGTCTAGTTTATCACACGCCATCGCAAGCGACAAGATTCTATTTTCATCTCTCCGAATCACAGTGAGCACACCTATCATATTGAAAGTATTGATATTCATCTAATCTGACTTCATCGCCATTTGCAACCTGTTCTCCAGAACGAAGGATGGATCGAAACGCTCCATGGTCCGGAAAAACTCCGAAGACCGTTGCACTGCCTGCTCGGGAATCAGCCCCACCACCTCACTGCCGGCTACACGGACTGCCCTCCGATCGGCTTCGCGTTTCACGGCATCGAACGCCACGTGAACGGGAGTCTCCTCAAAATTCGTCAGATTCATCGAGACTTGAACGAGATGCCGGCTTGCCAGACTCACCCCGATCGCTTTTAAGGAAGGGAGACCACCGCTCGAAAATCGGATCGCTCTTGCGATGTCGTGGGCTACCTCAGGGTCTTCCGCTTCGAGATTGACATTGAAGGCAATGAGCGGCAGCCTCGCGCCGACGACCGTTGTTCCTGCTGTTGGGTGAGGCACGCGTGGGCCGAAATCCGGGACCCAGTCTGGATCCGTCGCCATCCGCTCAGCAAGATTCCGCAGCCCGCCTTGTCTGATGACCTCAAGTTGCACACGCTTAGCGCGCACGGCGGCCCGCTCATAGAGGAAGACCGGAATCCCGAGCTCATTCCCGATCCGCTGTCCCACCTGCCGGGCCAAGGTGACACAGTCCTGCATCGTCACGCCCCGAATCGGCACGAACGGGATCACGTCAGTGGCTCCCACGCGTGGATGCTCCCCGCCATGCCTGTTCAGATCTATCCGGTCTGTTGCGGCCTTCGTCACCCGAAACGCTGCTTCGGCGACCGCATCCGGAAGCCCTGCCAAGGTGAGCACGGCTCGGTGATGGTCCGGATCCATGGTTTGATCCAAGAGGTACACGTCCGGAACGGACCGAACGGCCTCGACCAGCGCACCGACTGTCTCAGTATGACGCCCCTCGCTGAAATTGGGTACGCACTCCACAATGCGATTGCTCATGCCATGCCCCAGATAAGATTACCGGTTCCCAATAGAAATGTCCCCCTCACCCTCCCCTCTCCCCAGTGTGGAGAGGGGAGAGTGCTGACAAAGCTGTCTCTGGTTGGGAGTGGGGGAAAGGTTAGAGGGCGTAGGCGATCAGGAGCGAGCTCGGGACAGCGCGCATGTTGCACAGCCCGCCGTCGTGCAATGCCAATCGGTTTCGCCTATGCCCGATGAAGGTCCGGTGTTGTCAGAAGGCTGGTACCGATGGGTCCAATTGTGTTCCAGCTCAACCGCTTCATCGGCGGAGGAGGTATAGGCAAACCAGAAGTACCGGTAGTG
>JACZQN010000108.1 GCA_022545705.1 Nitrospirota bacterium
GCCTCATTGTGTGATTGCAAGACCTGACCCCATGTATGATGACCCCATGTACCCATGGACTGTGTACTCCGCTTCCGGACACGAACACAATTTCGAGCACAATCGCCCTGCCGAATTCAGTGAACATATTCTAGGACATTGAAAATTTGGTGCCCCCGACACGAGTCGAACGTGCGGCCCGCGGTTTAGGAAACCGCTGCTCTATCCTGCTGAGCTACGGGGGCACGCTGGGTACGATACTGAACGGAGTTAGCAAAGTCCAGTTTGGGTGGGCGCAGAAGCTGCCGCCGCGGCGGTCATGGATCGATCGGGCGAGGAGACATAACGGGCAGGCACTGCCTGCCCGTTGCGGAGAACGTTACCTGGTGGGCTGAAGTCTTAAATTATTTGCCGCCGGGTACGGCTTCGATTGCCTGCCGGTTTGCTTGGTCCCGCTCACAACTCAGCTCCGCCATCATACGCTGGCCAGCCGAAGCGCCCTTCGGTATTCTGTTCATGCAGGCTTGCAGGGTGTCTCCAAAGCTTCCCGCTGCGACAGGCCCAGGCACTACCTCAGGCGCAGAAGTGGCGGCGGGCGCGGTTGACATCGTCCTGTCGGCAGTGGCGCACGCGGATGCGAACACCAAGCACCCGATCGCGAGGATCATTGTTCCGGACCGAAAGATTCTCATGTGCCGATCCCTCCCTTAAGTCACGATCATGACGCGGGCCTCACTATAATCAAGCGGTCGCCAAAAGGCAAGATTTCAGGGCGCGGGCGCCTCTTGATCGGGATCCTTCGTCAGGAGTTCACCCTTGGACGGGATCTGCGAGAGGATATCAGCCCGGGCCTGGTAGATCCCCGAGAGCCCCGGTCCTATCGCATAGACCAACCCGCCTGTGCGCTTGCCAAGCACCAGCCGCCCGCGAACTGTCCCGTCCTTGCCTGTCGCCTTGAACTCGGCTGACGGCGCGGTCAGCCCATAGGGAGCCAACGGACCCGCCTTCTTCACCACCCGAAGTTCCGCAGGGAGACCGGCCACTCGGCTTACGAGCAATGTCACGGCTTGCTGGTCGAGAGTCTCATGCGGTTGATCTTCCAGAACCCAGACGTCGCTCTGGTTGATCAATGTGTACTCGTCCTCCCGTGTCTTGACCTGGAGGATGACGATGTCCTCCTGGTCCACACCGAGGAGGCGTTTATCCCGAAGCGCAAACAGATCCTTCGTCAACCGTTGAATCACTGAGGGGATGATCCGGTAAATCGGGTCGGTCTTGGAGGTCACTGCGTAGGCTTCGCCGCTCGAAGGGTCAGGATGGAACAGCTTGACGGTCTGTGCAGCCCCGTCCTCGTGTACCGTAATCTTGACCTTGGGTTTCCCAAGCCGTTTGGCGAGTGTCTTGCGCTCCGGTCCCGGGTCGATGAACCCAAGAGCTTTCAAGTCTTCGAGCTGAAACAGCATCAAGTTGACTGCTGTCTGGTCGGCCTTGGCTTCGACCGGGAAGCTGATCTGCCAGGGCCTTGTGCCGGGGTCCCTGATCCGGTGGAGCGCGATTTCCGTGTTGGGATAGGTGAACCGGAGACGGTCAGTCTCGGATCGGTCAAAGTCCAACACTTCCTTCTTTCTGAACGTATGCAGCGTCTTGTTGAAGAACGCGCTGGCGGAGAGGTCGGTCAGGAGGACTTTGCGGTCCGAGTCCCGCATGGCGTACAGGGTCGAGGAGATGGGTCCGGCGTCACCCAGCGACAGGGTCTCTTGGCGGCTTCCCGCCTGGACGGTGAGGACAAGGGCTGGATTGTCGAGACCGAACGGGTCCAGCGCCGTGGCATGCTCCTCCACCACGCGGGACACTTTCCCCAGCACAAGCGACCGAAGTAGAGCGCGCACTTCCCGGGAATCGGCCGGGGCCTGCATGGGAGCGGTGATCCTCCACGAGTGATCCGTGCCCGGGGACAGGACAATGTGCTCCGTCTCCGTGCGGATCGTCAGGCCCGTGATTTCCCGCTCTTCGAACGGGAGCAGTTGCTTTTCTTCCTCATCGGCCTGGACGCGTGCCTGCTCCGACGGGAATTCCACAAAGTACAGGTAGCCGCCCAGCCCCGCGAGCACCAGGGCCATGAGCATGGTGGGCCAGTATCGCTTCATCGCACTCTTCCCAACGTGTGTGATCCAGACAGGTCGCTCACCTCCCTCCCGACACGCGCCCCTTCGAGGGGAGTGGAGTAGGGTGAGGGGTCATTGGAGCGGGATGTCACAAATAATCTGCTTGTCCCAGCCCTCTTCCCACTGGCGAGAGGGCTGGGTGAGGAGTTGGTGCTCCGCTAGAGTCGTCGCCTCTTTCTCCATATTACCATGCCCCAAACGAAGGTCAGTAACGGGAGCAAGAGGACCTGGACATAAAGGAGGGTGCGTTCCTGTGCCGGGTTTGGGATGAACGGGCGGAAAGCCGGCTCCTTGGGTGTGATCGAGATGAGCTCGCGTTCCTCCGCCAACCACCCCAAAGCATGCAACAGAAAATCGGTGTTCCCCGGAAAATTGATATAGGCATTGCTGGCGAAGGCGGAGTTTCCGACGATGACGATCGCGGCTCGCTGCTTCGCTTCCTCCTGATCTTGTTGATCCTTTGAGTCTTTCTTGGGCGTGAGCGCGGCGGCTAACGGCAAGGGCCCTTGCACGTCCACGTTGGCGTCATAGCGGACGACGCGGCCCTGGAGATCCATCTCGGCCCAGCTCCGGGCTGATGTCCGCGCCAACGGGACGAATTCCCAGTTCTTGCCCTTCTCCTCGTCGAAGGCGAGGTGGCGCGAGACCGGAAAGAGCACGGCGAAGTTGAAATCGTGCGTGATCTCATGCTCTGTGAAGGTGCGGACCATTAAGGCGGTGAAATCCCCTAACGCGAGCCGGTCTTGCAGGTCAACCAACACCCCCCGACCGGCTTTGACCCCCCACTGCAACAGGAGATCGTCCAGCTCAGCCTGGGACTCAGGATCCAACAGGAGCAGCAGCCGGCCCCCTCCGCTGATATACCGGCTGAGTCGGTCCTTCTCCTCCGGCGTGATCGGGCGGCGGGGGCCGGCTATGACCAGGACCGAGGTATCTTCCGGAACCGCGGTCTCCAGGAGCAACACGACGGTCCCGACGTCATAGCCCTGGTTCGTCATGGCCTCTTTTGCGAGCGAGAATCCCCCGCGCTCCTCATCGGACACACTGCGCTCTCCGTGGCCTTCCAGAAACAACACGCGTTTCTTCGCGTCCTTCGAGACACGGATCAGCGCGCTGGTCAACTCGGCCTCCGATGGCGCGGTGACTCGGGTCGTTCGAGGACCACTTTCGAGCACCGCTGTGTCTAAGCGGGAGACGCCATACTGGCGCGCCACACCGGGACTTCGGTCCGGGTCCACGTGTTCGATTTTAATGTAGTGGCTGTGATGCCGGTAGCTGTCCAGCAAGTCCCGATAGGTCATGAATCCCGCACTCCGGTCTTGGGAAAACACCGTGATCTTGACCTCTCGGTTGAGGCTGCGGAGAACCCGGTGCGTCTGAGGGGCCAGCGTGAAGTTTTGGGTCTCGGATAGGTCCCACCGCGTGGAGTGACGCGCGGCGAGGACATTGACGATCACCAGGATGCCAGCGAAGAGCAAGGCCATCAGGGCGCTGTTCACTCCGAGCCGGGTGGAACGCCGGGCAGAGAAAGTCTTCAGGGTCTCGAGATGGCCCACGAAGAACACGATGAAGCAGATCACTGCCAGGCCTTCGGTCAGCGTGACGAGCCAGAGCCTTTCGGGGGCGAGACTGTACGCAACGAGCCCAGCCACGCCGAGCAGGGCGCCTATGACCCCGACCACCGGAGTCAGTCGCTTCATTTCCATCGTTGCGAATCCAGAACCCGATGAGCGAAGAACAGCATCAGGACGATTCCGCTCAGGTAATAGATGAGGTCTTTACTGTCGACCAGGCCACGGACCAATCGGTCGTAATGGTCGATGAATGACAGGTACGCGATCGTGTTGCCGACGGGGGTGTCTCCTAGCACGGAGCCCAGCAACCCCAGCAGCCACACCAAAAGTAGGAAGCCGAAACTGAGGAACGCCGCCACGACCTGATTCTCCGTCATGGCGGAAGCCAGGACGCCGGTGGCGAGAAACAGGGCTCCCATGAGCACGAGCCCGAGATAGCCGGTCAGGACCGGGTTCCAATCGAAGCTGCTGTAGGTCGCGAGGATCAGGGGGACGATGCCGGTCAAGGCCAGCATTCCGAGGTAGAGGAATAAGAGCGCAAGAAATTTTCCGATGATCACCTCGTTCATTCTGATCGGACAGGTCATGAGCAGCTCAAAAGTCCGCAGCTTTCGCTCCTCGGCAAAGACGCGCATCGTGAGAATCGGCAGCACCAGCATCAGGATGATCGCCATGCTGTAGAAAGTAGGCCTGAAGACCAGCTCGTTCAGGTTCAGCTGAGGCGCGGCTCCCTGGAGCTGCATGAGCCGGACTGCCTGACTTCCCGCGTTCACGACATACAGGTACGCGAGAAACCCGTAAATCAGCAGAAACACGGCGCCGACCACATACACGATCGGGGAGACAAACGCTGTTCGCAGTTCCTTCGCGATGATGGCCTGGACTGGTGTCATGTGCTGCTGGGCTCCTGCGTCGGGGCTGTCTCCTGCCGGGCCTCCTCTGCCCCATCTTCCCGTGGCTCCATGCCTTCTTCATGCTGGGTCAGGAGGAGAAACACATCTTCGAGTGTCATCGAGACGGTCTTCAATTCGAGGAGCCCCCACCCGTTCCCGACCACGAATCGGGCCAGCTCCTCCCGCAGGTCCCGACCCAGGTCGCATTCCAGGAGAAACCCACCGGTCTCCGTGGAGGCGAACACGTTCAAGACACCCGGCAACGCTCGGAATCGGTCAGCCAAGTCCGGCGGGGGTGTCTTGACCACGACACTGATCTTTTCGGATCGGCGAAGCCGGCTGGAGAGTTGTTCCGGTGTGTCTTCGGCCACGATTCGGCCTGCATGAATAATGACCACGCGCTGACAGACCGCAGTGGCCTCGGGCAAGATATGCGTACTGAGAATCACGGTGTGCGAGCCGGCCAGGCTCTTGATCAATTCGCGGATTTCAATGATCTGTTTTGGGTCGAGTCCGAGTGTCGGTTCGTCTAAGATCAGAACCGGGGGATCATTCAGCAAGGCCTGCGCGAGCCCGACCCGCTGTTGGTAGCCTCTGGAGAGATTGGCGATCAGGCGGCGACGCACCGAGCCCAAGGCCAATCGTTCCAGGACGCGCGCGAGCCCGCTTCGCAGCTCTCCAGCGTTCATGCCCTTGATCCGACCCACGAAGGTCAGGTATTCGGTGACGGTCAGTTCCTGGTACAAGGGCGGGTTCTCGGGCAAATAGCCGATGCGGCGCTTGACCTCCAAAGGCTGCTCGAAGCAATCGAAGCCGGCGACGCGTGCTGTGCCTTCAGTGGCTGGCATATAACAGGCCAGGATCCGCATGGTCGAGGTCTTCCCGGCCCCGTTCGGACCGAGGAAGGCCAGCACCTCTCCCTTAGCCACTGAGAAGGTCACCCGCTCGATGGCTGTGTGATCCCCGTAACGTTTGGTCACGCCCTGGACTTCAATCATGCTCAGGCCTCCTTCCAGGTGAGCAGAGCCCTCGTCCGATCAAGGGACCCGCTGCCTCCGGAGAGGACGCCGGGCCCGTGCGGGATATCTATGAACGAAGAGCGCTCACGCAGTCAATATGCGGCCAGCACGGGATCGCAAAATGTTCAAACGCGCTCTTGAGGAAAGCACGAAATCTGCTATAGTCGAACCCCGGCATCAGCTTGGTAGGTTGCTGTCTTGATGAGGAGGTGCTTGTGAAATCGCGCATCGTTCGGTTTGCTTGCTATCTGGGCCTGACGGTCTTGACGGGCTGCGCCGCGACAGGCGAGGTCGTCATGTTAGAGCTCCACGCGGTTCCTCCTGCCGGCCAGGCCCACATGCAGGAGAGTGACGGAGTACGCGTGGCGGTCGTGCCGTTCCAGGACGCACGGTCTGAAAAGGGGCCTTTAGGGACACGTGCCCATCTGTGGGGCGGCACGTCCTCCTTCGACATCGAGGGCGGTGAGCCAGGCGCGGTGGTCGCGCGGGTTATCGCTGACTATCTGCAACATCAAGGGTGGCGTGCAGTGGCGATGGAACCTTCACAAGTGGCAGGGCCGGCTTTCAATGGCCAACCGGACGTGAAGCTCTCGGGAAGTGTCCTCGCATTTTCGGTGCATGCCACGAGCACGATCGGGTCAACGGAGATCAAGGTTGCTACGAAGCTCCATGTCGAGGCGGAGAACATGGCGGACGGCAGCATCGTCCGTATGACGCTGAATGGAACCGGCTCACAGACCGTCTTTTGGTACGAGCCCGAAGATGCGCAGCGACTCATCAGCGAAGTGTTGTCGGAGAGTATCGGCAAGCTGGTGGCGGATACGAGGGTCGAGGGGAACCTCCTGCGGCTGAAGTGA
>JACZQN010000026.1 GCA_022545705.1 Nitrospirota bacterium
GGGTGCAGCCCTGTCTCCTCCGGCATGATCCGATCCACAATCGTCGCGATCCGGTACCAACGGGTTTCGCGACACGTATCGCTCGGCGCCGCCGCGTGCCGTTGTATGATGATCGAACGGGGCTCGCCTTCTCGCAGAACCCGGTGCCCGAATCCCATGACGCGCTGCTTACGCGCTAAGGCCCCCCGTACCCAGCCTTCGGCGCGGTCAGGAGACTCGATTTCCAGCAGCATGGAGGCTACGGCTTCATTGGCCCCGCCGTGCAGCGGGCCTTTGAGTGTGCCGATGGCGGCGGTGATCGCTGCGTGAAGATCGGTCAGGGTCGAGGCTGCCACGCGAGCGGCAAAGGTGGAGGCGTTGAATTCGTGCTCGGCATAGAGGATCAGCGAGACATCCAACACACGCGCCATCACTCTGGCCTGCTCATCGCCGTGTCTTTCGGTCAAGAGGTAAAGCAGGTTCTCGGCGAACCCCAAGTCCTGCCTGGGTTGGACCTGTCGTTTGGCGTGGGCAAGGCGGTACGCGCTTGCGATAAGGATGGGCAGGAGGGCGAGCAGGCGAGTGGCCTTGCGGACATTCGCGTCATGTGAGCCGTCAGAGGCGTCGGGGTCGGTCATCCCGAGAAGCGACACGCCTGTCCTCAAGATGTCCATAGGATGGGAAGTCGAGGGCACCACTCCGATGAAGGCCTCGACTGGTCCCGGCAGGGCCCGGTGCGCGCTCAATTGGGCTGAGAAGTCGGACAGCTCCTTCTTCGTCGGCAACTTGCCATGAAGCAGCAGGTGGGCTACTTCCTCGAACGTGGACCGGTCGGCCAGGTCCCCGATCGCATACCCGCGATAGCGCAGACCGCTCTCGCCTTCGTCCACCTGGCACAGGGCTGACTCTCCCGCGAGGACTCCCTCAAGGCCGGGGCTATAGGCCATCCCGCTCGTCGGACTTTTCTCGGGTGTACCGCTCATACAGATCCTTGTCTCGCTTCTCGTAGTCTCCGTACCGCAGGAGGTCATACAACTGAAGCCTTGTGTGCATCTGATCCAACATCTCCCGCTGAGTGCCCCTCGTTTTTAATTCTAGCAGGATCTTTTCGATGGCTTTGGTGGCAATCCGGAGTGCCGTGACTGGAAACAGAATGATGCGATAGCCCAGATCCTCGAACTCTCTGGTGGTCAAGTATGGGGTCTTGCCGAACTCGGTCATGTTGGCGACCAGCGGGACTTTCACCCCTTCCTTTGACAGTCCTTTCGCGAAAGCTCGGAACTCCTCGGCCGACTCCAGGGCCTCGGGAAACACGACGTCAGCCCCCGCCTGTACATACCTCCGTGCCCGCCTCACCGCGGCGTCCAGCCCTTCGACGGCCCGCGCGTCGGTACGGGCCACGATGAGAAAATCGGGGTCATGTCGTGCCTCCACGGCCGCGGCGATTTTCCGGGCCATGTCTGTCGTCGTGACCAGGTGTTTTTCGGGCAGATGTCCGCACTTCTTGGGATCCTCCTGATCTTCGAGGTGAATCCCGGCCAGGCCCGCTCGTTCGAACTCGCTCACCGTCCGCATGACAGCAAGCGGTGGTCCGTAGCCGGTGTCGGCATCGGCGAGCGCGGGGATCGCCACCGCGTTGGCAATGGTTCGGGAATCGGAGACCGTTTCGGCCATAGACAGCAGACCGATATCAGGCAACCCTCGGGCGGCCGCGAGGCCGGCACCAGAAACATACACAGCCTCGAAGCCCGCGCGTTCCATTTGGATCGCCGTGAGCGCATTGAAAGCCCCCGGCATCACAACCGGTCGCTGCGCCAGCAATTCCCGCAGACGTCGTGGCTTGGTCATACCGAGCCTATCCTTTTGATCTGCCTCGCCTCACCTTTAACAGCGGCATCAATCGGCCGATATCACTCAGTGTCTCCAGCTTCCATACCGCTTCGATCACCTTGCCGGCTTGCGCGCGATCGAGCGATCTGGCTGTCAAGAGGCGGAACTTCTCCTCCACCTCGCGATCCGACATCGGGTTTCTCGGGTGCCCGAACGGGAAGTCGTTTTGCTTCACGTATTCCTTGCCCGCCGCTGTCCGGACGGTGACGCGGGTGGGCATGGCTTCGGGGTACCAACCCACGAACTCCTGCTGTTCGACGACGCGGACCTTTTGCATCAACGCGCGGAGCGCTGGATCCGCAAGCCGCTTGTCCGCGAATGATCCGAGTGACACGTGCCCATCCAGCAAGGCGACGGCCACGCAATAGGGAAAACTGTGATCGGCGGTTTCCCGGGTCTGGGGATGCCACTTCTCAGGATCTCGCCCGATAATCTCGATCGCCACATCATAGCTGCCAACTTCGACCTCGATGATTTGCTCGAGGGCTTGCGGTCCCTCGGCTTTCAGCAGTTCCTCCCGGACGATGAGCGTGGCTTCAACCGCTGTCTGGGCATGGTATTCCACCGGGTACTGCTTGATATACGTATCAAGGATCTTGAAGGGGATCGCTGTTGAATGCTTCTGGCTTTCGCGGCTACTCCTGCCACCAAATTCCTGAAGGTCGAGTCCTCCGGAAACCAGCTTCATAAACCCTTTCTCGCCCTCGAAGATCGGCGACGGCCCGGTCATGCCTTGCTTGGCGAGCATCGCGGCGAAGACGCCGTTCCGAGCGGCATTCGAAAAGGCACAGGCTTTCCACATGGACAGGTCTCCCACCCGCGTCTGCCGCAGCGCCACATTGGCCACGCCGGCGAGATTGACCGCCTGAACAGTTTGAGATGTTGAAAGTTTGAGGACTTTGGCCGCGGCCAGGGCGGACGAGAACGGCCCGTAGGTAACGTGGTCCCACCCGCGGGGGCGGAGCGCAGCGGCGTCACACAGCCGACACTGGACCTCGTAGGCAAGGGCAATGGCCTGGATAACCCGATGTCCGGAGGCGTGCGCGGTTTCTCCAACGGCGAGGGCTGCGGCAATATTGTCGGAAGGATGCGCGGGCTCCTTCGAAAGGTAGGTATCATTGAAATCCAGATACCGGACTAGGGCTCCGTTGGCGAACGCGGCGAGGTCGGGCAGGGTCTTGTGGGTCGTGCCCCAGAGCGTCGAGCCGTTCGAGACCTTGACTGACTGCGCCAGGCGGCGGGCGATCTTACACGGTGCGGCGTTCCATGCCCCGAGGGCGCAGCCCAAGCTGTCCAAGGTGCGCCGCTTGACCTCATGCACGACATCAGCGGGCAGGTGGTCATAGCAAAGCGTCTGGGTATAGTCAGCGAGGCGATCGGCGATCATGGAAGTGCCGCTCCCGCGATGAAGGGACCCACTGGCGATGGCAGGATTGTTTAGGTTCTGTTACTATAAGCGGTACAAGGAGCCCAACATGCGAGACCAGTTCGTGACCATCGCGACCGCAGACCGTATTGGCACCGTGACCTTGGACAGTCCGCCGTCGAACCTGCTCGGCACAGCCGCCCTCAAACAATTGGACCGCGTCTTTGGCGAGCTGGAAGCTGATCCGACCGTCCGCGTCGTTATCCTCACAGCCCGCGGCCGCCATTTCTGCCTCGGGGCCGATATCAAAGAACTGGCCAAGCTCGGCGCTGCACACGAGGGGGCCGAACTCTCTGGCCGTGGGCAAGCTCTGCTCAACCGAATCGAACGCTTCGACAAGCCTGTGATCGCGGCGATCAATGGAACCTGTCTCGCCGGCGGACTCGAGATGGCGATGGCGTGCCACATGCGCGTGGCGGCGGTCGGGATCTCGCTCGGCCTCCCGGAGATCAAGCTTGGTCTGATTCCAGGATTCGGCGGCACCCAACGTCTTCAGCGTATCATCGGTCCATCCAGGGCTTCTGAAATGATTCTCACGGGCGAGCCTATTACCGCTGAGCAAGCCTTGACCCTGGGATTGGTCAACCGCGTAGTTCCCTCGGATCAGGTGGTCTCGGAGGCCCAGGTGTTGGCGACCATGATCACATCGAAGGGGCGGTTGGCAACCCGCGCTGCCCTGCGCGCGATCCGAACCGGCCTCGATAGCCCGTTTGCCGAAGGCTTGGCGCATGAATCCGAGCTGTTCGGGGAATTGTGCGAGACCGTCGATAAGAAGGAAGGAATCGCGGCCTTCTTGGAGAAGCGCCCGCCGAAGTTTAGTAACCACTAACTTTCTCCGCTGCCTCATCTTCATGTTCATGTGTTGGCCGGTTGCCCTAGCCTCTCCGGGTCACCGGATGCATGGCCGCGCTTCGATCGCTGTGATCAGTTCTGCGATGCCTTCGCCCTTCAGAGCGATGGTGCGGATCACCAGGGGAACCCAGTCGGCTAAGTCGCGGACTGTGGCGTCCGCGTTTTCACGATCCCCTTTGTTCACCACGACGATGTGAGCCACTTCCAGGAGACCAGCCTTCATGGCTTGAACCTCATCGCCCAGTCCGGGCGCGACAACCACCACCACGGTCTGGACCACAAAGGCGACCTCCACCTCGTTCTGGCCGACACCGACGGTCTCGACAAGGATCACGTTGTAGCCCGCGGCCTCCAGCACCTCCAGCGTCTGTCGAGTGGCCCGGGCCAGCCCACCCCGCTGGCCGCGGGTGGCCATGCTGCGGATGAACACTCCGGTGTCACATGACTGGTCCTGCATCCGGATTCGGTCGCCGAGGATCGCCCCTCCCGTCAGTGGACTGGTTGTATCCACCGCCACGATTCCGACTTTTTTCCCCTGGCGCCGATAGGCGGTCGCCAGTTGGTTGATCAACGTGCTCTTGCCGGCTCCGGGGTAACCGGTAATCCCGATCACGGCTGCATGCCCGCGAGTCCCATCAAGCTGTTTGAGCGCGGCTGTGGCTTCCGGGTCTTCCAGCTCAATGAGGGTGATCAATCGAGAAATCGCCCGGACATCGCCGGCCTTGACCTGCTCCGCGAGTGCGCCATCGCCCACTGCATCACCTTTCTTCCGCAGGCTCGAACCAGACATCGGTCACTTTGAAGGAAGGCGTCTTGGCAAACCGGGCGACCACGGGCAGACCGATGCGGACCGACTCGGGGGCTATGCCCTTGAGGCGAGAAAGGAATAATGTGTTAATGCCGTCGAATTCCACCAGGATCAGCGTGAACGGTGTTTCGTGTAGGAACGCTTCTCCCCCGTAATGGCAGGTCGTAAAGGTGTGCACGCGGCCCTTCGCCACCAGTTCGTACCAGGCCGTTGGAGCCCCGCATTCCATACAATGAGATCGGGGAGTCGCGTAGGTGTACCCGCACCCGGTGCAACGCGAGCCCAGCAACTTGCCTTTGGTGAGCCCGACGAAAAACGGGGAGTCTTCGGCATAACTATGCCGGTAGTCGATCTCGTAATGCTCGTGGAGGATCAACGGATCCACGCCGAAGAGCCTCGTCCCTTTCTCTGACATCTTGCCTCCCGCGTGACGGCTCCCAACCCTTTTTAACTTTTGCCCTTCGACTTTTTACTTGATCTACGTGGCTTCCAGTATTGAGACGGTGATGTACGTTCCCGTGCCCGCGTGGCTGTGAATCAACCCGCGACTGCCGGGCTTAATGTTCTTAATCTGGATCGTATTGTCCCCCAGATGCTTGTCGATGGTCCTCTGCAACTGCCAAAAGGCGAAGACCGCCTGCATCAACCCCGTGGCGCCGACCGGATGCCCACAGGCCAGCAGCCCGCCGGACGGATTCACCGGCAGGCGTCCTTGTTTCGGCAAACTCATGCCGTAATCCACGCCCGGCAGAAAAGGGACGCCGCTTTCGACGAATCGTCCGCCCTCCCCGTACTTGCAAAGCCCCAAGTCCTCGCAGGTCTGGATCTCCGAGGAGGTGTAGGCGTCGTGCAGCTCGATGAAGCTCAGATCCTCCAGCGGATGGCGGATCCCTGCCATTTGGTAGGCCTGCTTGGCTGCCATTCGGCCGCCCCTGAAGGAATGCACACCGGGATACTTGAGGTGTACATAGTCCGATTCCCGTTCGTGAGGCAGGAGCAGAACTTTCCCGTGCGGGCGGTCGGCCATGCGCATGACGTCCGACCCGGAGCCGACACCCACGATTTTGACAGGGCGATCGCAGGCCTTCGCTGCAATCTCCTCGGACGCCAGGACACACACCGCCGCACCGTCCGACATGGTGCAGATGTCCTCCATCGTCAGCGGCGTGGCCACCATGGGCGATTCCCGAACCTGTTTGATCGTGAGCCGCTTGGCCTTCTGGGCGTAAGGGTTATACAAGGCGTTGCCGTGGTTCTTCACGGAAACCATGGCCATCTGTTCGACCGTGGTTCCGAACTCGTGCATGTGGCGTTGGACCATCATCGCGTAGTAGCCGGTATAGAAGCCGCCGACAGGGAAGTCGAAGTTTGTGTCCGAGGCCAGCGCGATGAACTCATTGCCTTTCCACGTGTTGACCCGCGACATGGTTTCGAAGCCGAAGGCCAGGCAGCAGTTCATCCGGCCTGAGGCCACCGCCTCCCAGGCTGACTGGAAACAGAGCCCGCCGGTGGCTCCCCCGCCTTCGACGCGCTTCGACGGTCTGGGACAGAGGCCGAGATAGTCCTGCACCATGCTGGCGGCTTTGAGTTGTCGCGTGAAGTGGTCGGAAAAATAGGACCCGACGGCCCCGTCGATCATGTCTTTGGAGAATCGAGGCGCATCGCGCAGGGCATAGTCGTACGCCTCCTTAGCCATCAACCGGAAGTCTTTATCCGGGTGGGCTTTGGCAAACTTGGTGATTCCCCCGCTGATCACGTACACCGGTCTCATCGCTGGAGCCCTTTGACGAATATCACGATCTCATGCATCGCCGTGCCTGGTGGGAACAGCGCGCGCACACCCGCAGCCTTGAGCCCGGGGATGTCCTCATCCGGGATAATCCCGCCGCCGAATACGGCAATGTCGCCCGCTCCCTGCGCCTTGAGCAGCTCCAGCACGCGACGGAAAAGGTGGTTGTGCGCCCCGGAGAGCACGCTCAAGCCGATCGCGCGCACATCTTCCTGGATCGCCGTGTTGACCACTTGTTCCGGGGTCTGATGGAGGCCGGTGTAAATCACTTCCATTCCGGCGTCGCGGAGGGCCCGGGCGACCAGTTTGATCCCTCGGTCGTGCCCATCGAGCCCGACCTTGCCTACCAACACACGAATCGGCTTCGTCGCCACTACCATCTTCTCGCCTCAACTCCGATTCTTACTCTATCAACGTCTAGTACCAGATGCCGCCAATGGTGAATGGCGGCGTGTCAATCGTCATTGGTCAATAGTCAATGGTGGGAAAATGGGACAAGCATGTGCTTCTCCTCCACAATCGACGAATGGCCATTGACTATTGACGCTCCTCCTGCTCATCCTTTCACCGCTTCCAGGTAATACTTACCCTCGATGTCCTTTTTCACGTAACCCATTTGGACCCTAGGATCATGTTCGAAGATTAACAACCAACCTTCGTTGAAAGCCCTGTCGAGGATCCAGCGCTTGGTTGCCAGTGTCTGTAAGGGGTACAGGTCGTAGCCCATGATGTACGGAAGCGGTAGATGGGATACGGTCGGGATGAGGTCGCCGAGGTAAAAGGCCACCTTTCCTTCGGATTCAATCTTCACGCCCTGATGATATGCCGTATGTCCGTGGGTGACGACAACCGAAATGCCGGGCAAGAGTTCAGTATCGCCTTGCAGGAACCCCCACTGCTTGAGGTCTTCGATCGGCGCGAAGTTCTCGCAACGGTAGCTGGCTTTGGTCCGCTCATTTGCGTTCATCGCATCTTCATATTCGCCGCGCTGGACGAAGTATTTAGCCTTTGGAAAGGTGGGCAGATGCCCGCCATTCGCAGAAACCGTGTTGCCGCCGGAATGATCAAAGTGCAGGTGCGTATTGATCACCATGTGGATATCTTCAGCGGTTAAGCCTTGTGCGTGCAACGAGTCATGCAGAGGCGGGGTCCGGTCCACGGCAAACATCGTCTGGGACTTGGCGTCCAACTTGTTGCCTAAGCCGGTGTCCACCAGGATGTGCTTCCCATGCGCTCGGATCAGGAGGCAGGTCAGCGCCAACTGAATGCGGTTCTGGTCGTCGGCCGGGCAGCACTTCTCCCACAGGACGCGTGGCACCACGCCGAACATGGCACCTCCGTCCAACCGAAACCGCCCATCCGTGACAGGCTGGATGTCAAACGCCCCAAGCTTCATAAGATGCGTCAATCGTCATTCGTCACTCGAAAAGGAGAACAGTGAGCCCGTCGGGGTGGTAGAAGCGACATTGTGGGCTCGCCCTGCTTTATCGTCCCTTCAGCACTCCATTCGTGCCACTTTCTCTCAGAGCCGCGTGTGCATACCAGACGGTATGGTTGGACCTGCATCGCGAATGGCGGAGGCGAGGGCCACCGCACTTGCCAAGCAGATGCGGTCCGCGTCAGCGGACGGCGAGGAGTGTTTGAGCTCCGTCTGGCGAAGTCTATGACGGAGCGAGTTCCACAGCCGAGCAGATGGGAGGCTTAGTGCGGTCGAGCCGAAGCCTCTGAGCAGGGCGGGTCCGACCATGCCGTCTTCCCCCATCCTCACTGCCATTACCGGCTCTCGCATCACAAAACCACTGGCTCCCGATACGTCCCGAAGATTTCTTTGAGCGCCGCGCAGATCTCGCCCAATGTCGCGTTCGCCTTGACGGCGTCGATCAGGGCGGGCATGAGATTCTCCTGCGAGGCCGCTGCTTCTTGTAACACCTGAAGGGAGCCGGCCATTTTGTATGAGTCGCGTTGGGCTCGCAGCGAGGCCAGCCGCTCGGTCTGGGCTTTCTCAACTTCGGGGCCGATCTTGAGGATTGGAATGTGCCGCCCCTCCGGCTCAACGTACTCGTTGACGCCGACGAGGACCCGCTCCTTCTTTTCCACTTCCTGCTGGTAGCGAAGCGACGCCTCCAGAATTTGCCGCTGCGGGAACCCTTGCTCGATGGCGTTGACCATCCCCCCCATTTTGTCGAGCTTCTGGAAGAGATCTAGTGCCCCATCTTCTAAACGGTTCGTCAGGGATTCCACATAGTAGGACCCGCCGAGCGGGTCTGCGGTGTTCGTCACCTCGCTCTCGTGAGCGATGATCTGTTGCGTCCGCAGGGCGAGCTTCACCGCTTCCTCGGTCGGCAGCGCCAAGGTCTCGTCCATCGAGTTGGTGTGCAGCGACTGTGTTCCTCCCAACACTGCGGCAAGAGCCTGCAAGGTCGTGCGGACCACGTTGTTCATGGGTTGCTGCGCCGTCAGCGAGCAGCCCGCTGTCTGAGCGTGGCACCTGAGCTGGAGCGACCGCGGGTCCTTGGGATGATACCGACGTTCCATCTCGCGCGCCCAAAGTCGCCGGGCCGCGCGAAACTTCGCGGTCTCTTCGAAAAAGTCGTTGTGCACGTTGAAGAAGAAGGAAAGCTGGGGCGCGAAGGTATCCACCGCCAGTCCCGCCTTGACGGCTGCCTCTACGTAAGTGAGGCCGTTATAGAGCGTGAAGGCTAGTTCCTGGACGGCGGTTGAGCCGGCTTCGCGGATGTGGTAGCCGCTGATGCTGATTGGGTGCCACTTGGGAACGTGTTGCGAGCAATAGGCGACAGTATCAAGGATCAGTCGGATGTGCGGTTCCGGCGGGAAGAGCCACTCTTTCTGCGCGATGTATTCTTTAAGGATGTCGTTTTGGAGTGTCCCGCCAAGGCGGTCAATCGGAATCCCTCGCCGTTCTGCAACAGCCAGGTACATGGCGAACACCACGGCTGCCGGGCCATTGATCGTCATCGAGGTGGTCACCTGATCCAATGGAATGCCCTCGAAGAGCCGCTCCATGTCGGCCAATGAGGAGACAGCCACCCCGCAGTAGCCGACTTCGGCGTGCGAGCGTGGATCATCCGAATCGAGGCCCATTAGGGTCGGCATGTCGAAGGCGACACTGAGGCCGGTCTGGCCCCGGTCAAGCAGGTATCTGAAGCGGGCGTTCGTGTCGGCGGCTGTCCCGAACCCGGCAAATTGGCGCATCGTCCAAAGCCGACCCCGGTACATAGTGGCATAGACGCCTCTGGTGTAGGGAAACTCGCCGGGCGTTCCGAGTTCACGGTGAGGGTCCCACCCCTTGAGGTCGTCTGCGGAATAGCACGGCGCAATGTCCAACTCGGACAGCGACGCGAATCGTGCCTTTGTCTTAAGAGGCTTTGCTCGTTTCCGCATCAGTCGGTCTCTTTGAGCAACTCCTGCGCGATCAGCCTAGCCTTGCAGCACGTGCCTCTAGCCCCGCGCCTCTTGCCCAGCCGGGTCCCCGTGCACGTAGAACCCGCGGCCGGTCTTACGTCCCAGCCAACCGGCCTCCACATACTTGCGCAGGAGCGGGCAGGGACGAAACTTCGGATCGTCCAGGTCCTGGTGCAGGACTTCGCAGATCGCGAGCACGGTATCCAGGCCGATCCGGTCGGCCAGCGCGAGCGGTCCTATGGGGTGATTGGCGCCCGAGGTCATGGCCAGGTCAATCGCCGCCGGGCTTTCCTGCCCCTCCTGCAAAAGAAAGACGGCCTCGTTGATCATTGGGATCAGGATCCGATTCACGATGAATCCCGGAGTGTCCTTGCGGAGGACCGGTGTTTTGCCCATCCGTTTTGCGATGGCCAGCGCGAAGGCGATTGTGTCCTCGGAGGTCTGCATACCTCGGACCACCTCCACGAGCCGCATAACCGGAACCGGATTCATGAAGTGAATCCCGACTACACGATCAGGACGGCCCGAAGCCGCGCCTAATTGGGTGATCGAAATGGAAGAGGTGTTGCTGGCGAGAATCGTGTCCGGCTTGCAGCAAAGCCCCAATTGCTGGAACAACTCGCTCTTGAGGGAACGATCTTCAGGGGCCGCTTCGATGACAAGCTGCGCCTCTGCAAGGTCTTGGAGGCGGCGGATTGTTCGCAGGCGGGCCAGAGCGGCCTCCAGTTGTGCAGGATCGATGGTCCCCTTTTCGACTGCCCGCTGCAGGCCATCGCGGATTTTGTTTACAGCAGCTTGCAGCGGTGCTTCATCGACATCGAACAGCAGGACGTCCCAACCGGTTGAGGCCGCAACCTGCGTGATCCCGCACCCCATTTGGCCTGCGCCGACCACCCCAACGCACTTCACATCATCCGCGGTCATTATCCACCTTCACGTTTTCCTTTTGCCTTTTACCTTTCGACCACGATTGCTAAGGCCTCGCCGCCGCCAATGCACAGGCTTGCGATCCCTCGGCGGCCACCCCGCGCCTCCAGGGCGTAGAGCAGCGTCGTGAGGATCCGCGCGCCCGTGGCGCCGATCGGATGACCAAGAGCCACAGCTCCCCCGTGCACATTCACCTTTGTGGGATCGAGGCCAAGTTCGCGGTTGACGGCCAGGGATACGCTCGAGAACGCCTCGTTGATCTCAAACAAGTCAATGTCGCTGAGTGATAAGCCGGTCTTCTTCAGCACGCGCTTGATCGCCTCGACGGGTGCGATGGTGAACCACTCTGGTGCGAGCGCCGCTCCGGCGTAACCGATGATTCGAGCCAGCGGTGTGAGACCCAAGGCCTCAGCTTCTTCCACCGCCATCACGACCACTGCGGCCGCGCCGTCGTTGCAGGACGGTGAGTTCCCAACCGTCAGCACCCCATCTTCCTGAAAGACCGGTTTCAACGACCGCAATCTGTCAAGATCGACCCGGTTGGGCTCCTCGTCCTCCGAGACGATCGTGGGTCCACGTTTCTGCTGCGGCACCTCGACCGGGACAATCTCGCGTTTGAATTTACCGGTAGAGATCGCATCGCGCGCCCTCTGATAACTCTCGACCGTAAAATTGTCCAGGTCTGTTCGCGTGTAGCCATACTTTGCCGCGCACAGCTCGCCGGCGTTCCCCATGTGGAAATCGTTGTAGACGTCCCAGAGGCCGTCTTTAATGAGACTGTCGGTCAACTCACCGTGCCCGATGCGATACCCCTGGCGCGCCCGCTCCAAGAGTTACGGCGCGAGGCTCGTGCTTTCCATCCCTCCAGCAACGATGATCCGAGCCTCGCCCATCCCAATGGCCTGCGAGGCCATGAGGACAGTCTTCAGACTCGAACCGCAGACTTTGTTGACCGTCGTCGCGCCGACAGAGGGCGGGATGCCGGCTCCCATCGAAGCCTGCCGGGCAGGCGCCTGCCCTAGGCCTGCTGCCAGCACGCAGCCCATGTAGACCTCGTCCACACGATCACCCGGCAGATCAATTCGCTTCAGGACTTCGCTGATCGCCACGCTCCCCAGCTTCGTGGCTGGAATCGAACTCAGAGCCCCTTGGAAGCTCCCCAAGGGGGTTCGCGCTGCGCTGACGGCGTGCCGTTTGTCGCTCACAGGTATGTCTCCCACTGGCTCTGCTCCAGATACTCCTTCACCTTGCCCATGAACTGGTCAGCCGTGGCCCCATCAATCACACGATGGTCGAACGAGAGACTCAGGTAGCACATCGGCCTGATGGCGATCGCGTCATCTCTGATCACCGGCCGTTTCTGCACCTTGCCGACACCCAGAATGGCAATTTGGGGCTGGCTGATAATGGGGGTGCTGAAGAGGCTGCCCGTGCCGCCGTGGTTCGTGATCGTGAAGGTGCCGCCCTGAACTTCTTCCGGCGTCAACCGCTTGGTCCGTGCACGATCGGCCAGGTCGGCCACTTCCTTCGCGAGCGGGGTCAGGCCTTTCTTCTCGGCATTCCGCACAACCGGGACGAGCAGCCCATCGTCGAGCGCGACTGCGATGCCGATGTGGATGTCCTTTTTGAGGATGATTCCCTGCTCCCCCCACGTCGAGTTGAGGATAGGAAAGTCCTTGATTGCGCGGGTGACGGCGTTGATCACAAATGGCAGATAGGTTAAGCCCCGCGCCTCGCGAACCTTCGCG
The DNA here is from genome assembly GCA_022545705.1 of Nitrospirota bacterium. GTDB lineage: Bacteria > Nitrospirota > Nitrospiria > Nitrospirales > Nitrospiraceae > JACZQN01. Next base: position 12,843 of record JACZQN010000026.1, read on the forward strand.
AGGCCGGAGAGGTCAACCTCGAAGAAGGTGACAACATGGGCCGAAGTCTGCTGGCTCTTGACCATCCGCTCAGCAATGGTCTTTCGCATGGGCGAAAAGGGAATGATCTCTTCGCCTGCCGAGGCGCTCTCCGTTGCAGCCTGCTCTTGGGGAGCTTCATGCTTCAAGCGAAGTCCGCTCTGAGCGATGGCGTCGAGCACGTCCTTCTTGGTCACGCGGCCCCCGGCGCCCGTTCCCGTGACCTGAGAGAGGTCCACGCCGCGTTCCTTGGCCAATTGTCGGACGGCAGGGGAGTAGTGCTCCGCGCCTTCGCCTGGGCGGTCTCCAGGGGGAGCCATGTGACGCACGACGACACCACCGACTCGGCTGACAACTCCGGTCGGGGGCTGGCCTTCCAACCGGGCGATCACGGTTCCAACCGGCACGGTTTCCCCCTCCTGGACAAGGACCTCGGTCAGAAAGCCGGCGGTCGGGGATGGAACCTCAAGCGAGACCTTGTCGGTTTCGACTTCCAGCAGCGACTGATCTTTCTCGACGCGGCCCCCTGGTGGGATCAACCACTTGACGATCGTCCCTTCGGCGATGCTCTCGCCGAGCTGGGGCATGATGATATCCGTCGGCACGAATTCTTTTCCAGTCTCAGCGTTCTTTTCTTTGTCCCATCTTGACCGAGGACTCAGGACTGAGGCTCGGCCCTGAGTCCTCAGCACTCAGTCCTCTGCTTTTAGTAGGCAGCTAGTTTGCGAGCCGCAGCGACCACATCGTTCACTTTGGGGAGGAAGAATTCCTCCAGCGGCGTGCTGAACGGGACTGGCGTGTCGGGCGCGGCGATTCGGTGGATTGGTCCGTCGAGGCAGTCAAAGCATTCTTCGGCCAACAGCGCCGCGATCTCGGCTCCGATCCCTCCGGTCTTGTTGTCTTCGTGGAGCACGATCGCCTTGCTCGTCTTCCGGACGGAGTCGTAGATCGTCTCTTTGTCCAGCGGCACGAGGGTTCGGAGGTCAACCACCTCGAGCTCAATTCCCTCCTTCGTTAACTGTTCGGCGGCTTCCAGCGCCTGATGCACCATGGCGGCGTAGGTGATCACGGAGATGTCTCTGCCCGCGCGTTTGACGTCCGCCTTCCCGATCGGGACGATGTAGTCCTCGGTCGGCAGGATGGCCTTCACGCGACGGTAGAGGAACTTGTGTTCGAAGTAGATGACCGGGTTGTTATCCCGGATGGCCGCCTTGAGCAGGCCCTTGGCGTCGTAAGGCGTGGACGGCGCGACGAGTTTCAAGCCGGGCGAGTGGAAGAACCACCCCTCCGGACACTCCGAATGGAACGGCCCACCATGCACGCCGCCCCCGAACGGGGCTCGGATGACCATCGGCACCGCCGCGCCCCACCGGTAATGGTTCTTTGCCGCCACCTCGGTGATCTGGTCGAAGGCACAGGAGATGAAATCGGCGAACTGCATCTCCACGACTGGCCGCATCCCCATCATCGCGGCCCCGATGGCCGCCCCGACGAAACCTGACTCGGAGAGGGGAGTATCCAAAACCCGCCACTCGCCATATTTCTTCTGGAATCCCTCGGTGATCCGGAAGGCGCCGCCGTAAGGACCGATGTCCTCGCCCATCAGGAAGACCCGCTCGTCGCGGGCCATCTCCTCATCCAAGGCTTCGGAAATCGCCTCAAGGTAAGTAACTTCGTGCTCCACTGAAGTTGTCGTCATGACTGCACCTCATCTTCGGCGGCGAAGACACCTTCTAACGTTTCCGTCCCCTCTGGCAAGGGACTCTGCTCAGCGAACTCCACGCCGGCCTCGACTTCCTTCTTCACACGCTCTTCCACTTCCTTGAATGTCGTCTCGTCAGCGTAGCCGAGCTCTTTCAGCATGTGCTCCGCTTTCAAGATCGGATCCTTCTTCTTCCATTCCTCAAAGAGTTCCCGTGGCACGTATTTGGCCGAGTCGTGCTCGGAGTGGCCGTGCATCCGCATGGTCTTGCATTCGATAAAGGTGGGACCCTCCCCGGCCCTAGCCCGGTCGATCGCGCGCCGAGCGGCCAGGTAGACAGCCGCGAGGTCGTTGCCATCCACGATCTCGCCCGGCATGGCATAGGCCTTCGCCCGGTCAACCACGTTAGGGATCGCCATCTGGAGAGAGAGGGGCGTGGAGTAGGCGTACTGGTTATTGTTACAGAAGAACACCACCGGCAGTTTGCGGACAGACGCAAAGTTCAAGGCTTCATGGAAGTCGCCGCGACTCGTTCCGCCATCACCGGTGTTGGTCACGACCACGCGGGACTCGCCGCGCAGTGTAAATGCCAGAGCGACGCCCGTGGCAACAGGCAAGTTGTCGGCCAAGTGGCTGACGAACGCGATGATACCGCGCTTGAGGTCGCCGAAATGGACGTTCCCGTCTTTCCCTCTGGTGGGTCCCGTGCGCTTTCCGAGGTACTGCGCGACCACTTCGCCCGGCGTGATTCCGCGGACCAGAAACGCCCCCATGTCGCGGTGGAACGGCGCGATAATATCGTCCGGTCTCAGTGCAGAGGCATAGCCGACAGAGATCGCCTCCATGCCGCTGCTGGTATAAACCCCGCCCATGATCCGCCCCTGCCGATAGAGGGCCGTGATACGGTCTTCCAGCGTCCGGGTGAGGCGCAGGTAATAGTACATCTGCAGCAGGTCGGCTCGCTTCACGTCTTTCGCTACTTCCACAGCATCCATGACGAGCTCCTGAGAAGATGGCAGGGCGGACGCCACCTTTTCCAACCCTGATTGCTGATGGCTGAGGGCGCTCTTAGAGTTCAGGTATGTCCCTCCACGAAAGCAGCGGGGTCTTCGTTATGCAGAGCGGGCAGCTCTCAGGCTCCCACTGCGGCATGTCCAGATCAGCGGTGAAGTAGAACGGATACTTCGCGATCAGCTCATCCATCAACGGGAACTGCCCGCTATCGCGTCGGGCGAAGACCATCATTCCGGCTAAGGTGCCGCCATGGTCGGTCACCACCTTCCCCAGCTTGCTGACACAGTTCCCTCGAGTGGTCACGTCGTTCAGAACGAGAAAGCGTTCGCCGGTGCGGATGACTCCGGTCGCCACGTCGGTGCCGATTTTGCCGGTCTCCCTGTTAAAAGGCGTCAGGACCACCCGGAGTCGCATGGTCTCGCGGAGGACCTCTGCGACGCGCTCCGCCAGCCGATGCGCATCCGACACCGTGGCCACGATGCCGATGAGTGAGTCGTGCCGGTATCTCTGGTGGATCCAGTCGGCCATGTCACGCGCAATCAAGGTGATCAGTTGTGGAAACTGCGCGATCGATTCAAACCGTAGATACGTGGCCGTGTGGTGACCCGAGACGACTTCGACATGCGTGTCAAAGAACACCGAACGCGAAGTCCGGAGAATCCGGTGGATATCCCAGTCCGAGAGCTTCGAGTGCGGCGCGTCCCGGATGATGCCTTTGAGCTTGGGCTCGATCGCCGGACCGTCGTAGATGACACGGTGCTGCTCGGCTAGTTCTGTGACAACCTGTTTCTCGATCGTGTGCATAGTGTGACTTGCCTCGCTGGTTTCAGCCTCGTTACTTCTTGACCACCCTGGTCCTTAAGACTCCGATGGGCTGGATCTCCAGTTCCACGACATCTCCGGGGTTCAAATACCGGTCCATCTCAAGGCCGCACCCGCCGCCGACTGTTCCGGAGCCGAACAGGTCCCCGGGATAGAGCATCTCGCCCCGTGAGACGTGGGCGATCATCTGAGAGAATGACCAGTGGATGGATCCGAAGCACCCTTCCGACCAGACCTCCCCGTTCACGCGCGCGAGCATTTTCAGGGCATTGAGATCCCCAATCTCATCAGGTGTGACCAGGCAGGGTCCGATCGCTGTGGCAAAGTCCTTTCCTTTGGCCGGGCCAAGGCGGCAGGCCATTTCCTGGAACTGGATATCCCTGGCGCTGAAGTCGTTCATAATCGTGTAGCCGGCGATGTATGCCGGCGCATCCCGCTCCGAGATGTCGAGCCCCTTGCGCCCGATGACGCAGGCCAATTCCAGCTCGTAGTCCAGCTTGGTCGTCTGCAATGGCCAATGGAGATCCTCGTCAGGCCCGATGATGGTCCGATGGTTGCCCTTGTAATACACCGGCGCCTTGTACCACTCAGGCGGAATGGGTTGACCGCGCTTCTTGGAGGTGGCGGCGATGTGGTCCTCGAAGGCGATAAAGTCACGTAGCGAGGTCGGGTTCGGGAGCGGAGCCACGAGCCGGACACCATCAGACTTTCCGGCGGCGGCATGAGGGTCTGCCTCCTGGTATGGATACACGACCACTTCGTCCTTTGGTCCCCGCACCGAGTCGCCGCGTGTGACGGCGTACTCGAACGCCCGCCGAGCCGCGCCTAAAGCGGTCGGGCCGCCCTCCAGAAGTTCCAGCATCGTGGATGGAACCGTGGCGTTGGCCAGACGGTAAGGCTGTCCTTCCTTCTCTTCCGCGAGCAGTGAGGCGTAGGCCATATTGAGATCAACCATGGTCTGGCGATGGAGCGCACCGGCCCGAATGAACCTGCCCACGGGCGTTTTGATCAGAAAACTGACGAGCTTCATCCCATTGCTCCGTGTAATTTCCAGCTCATGGCGTACCCTTTGAGCTCCACCGATTCCAGTTCGGGCAAGACCAGCAATGGTTGCCTGGACTCGAGCATGATCGCGACTTCGTCCGTCTCCGTCTTGGTCTTGCTCGCTTCAACCGCCTGAGGCTGAGGACCATGGTGGATGCCTTGCGGATGTAAGGTGAGCATGCCTGCCTTGATACCTGCCCGGCTGAAGAAGTCCCCGCGATGGTAGAAAAGGACCTCGTCATAGTCCGTGTTGCGATGATAAAAGGGGACTCGGAGCGCCTGGGGGTCTTGCTCCAACGGTCTTGGTGCGAACGTGGAGATGAGCAGTCCGCCGGCTTGGAACGTCGCGTGCACACTAGGGGGAAGGTGATACCGAGGGCTCGTCACCGGGCGGAAATCCCGCACATTGAGCTTGGCTGCCCACAAGTCGCCTTTCCATCCTACCACGTCCATCGGGAAGAAGGGATAGATGACCCGCGTGTATTGCCCGTTGTGCTTGATCCGGACTTCCCATTCACTCCCGTCATCCCGTTCGTCGGTCGCCCCTACAAGCTCCGGGGTCACGAGGACGCCCCGATCAAACAAGGCGTGGTGCCCGAGGAGCCCTCGGTCCGGGAGTTGTACCGGTACCGGGGTCTCAGCTATGAGAAACAGCGAGTCGCTGGCCTTCTCGTCGGCATCCACAACGGTCCGATAGGTCGTTCCCTTAGGGATCACGATGTAATCGCCGGGCTCGTACGGCAGCACGCCGTAGTCTGTCTCAAAGCGCCCTCGGCCGGTGTGCACAAACTGGACCTCATCTCCGTCTGCGTTGCGGACGAAATAGGGCATGGTGTGACGCCGCCGCGAGAGGAAGACTTTCACGTCTTGACTTCGCAGGATCTCAACTGGCTGGGCGTCAACCGATCGTTGGTCCGGGGTAGGGAGGTCCGCGCAGGCAAAGGCACGGGGCCGGAGTGGACCGTCAATGCGTACCCATCCAGTCGGGGGATGACGATGGTAGAGATGCGAGGCTGGCCCGGTAAACCCATGGCGGCCGTGCTCTTCCTCGTGCAGGCCGTCCGGAATTCCGACGTGGGCCTGGCTGGGAGCGTTGCCTTTCTTCACCAAATACATGACGGGCCTCCACTCCTGAATCTTATGGCTCGATTACGTTGTGTGCGCAGGTGATTTCCCGTCAAATGGCAGGGGTATGGTGTCGTAATCAATCACCGTTTGCTCGACCCCCTGTATCTGGTCTCGCTCAATATCGTTATAGAGCTCCTCCACGGTTCCACGCACGAAGGTCTTGGACTGCTCTTCTCCGTGCTGCCGTTGGGTCAGTTCGAAAAAGACGCCGCTTCCAGGGAACAAGGGGTAGGTGAACCGCTGTTTGAGGGGACCAAAGCCATCGCGGCCTTCCTTCAGTGGACCGCTGAACTTGACGCCGTGCGCTTCCCACTCACGGCAGACCGCCTCAATGTCGTCAACCTCGACAGCCACGTGCTGGACGCCCTCGCCGTACTTCTCGATGAACTCCGAGATCTGGGACTTGACGGTCTTGTCTCTGCCCTGCATCAGGGCTACCTTGGCGGTGCCGCGCTGAACCACAATCGTGTCCATGCTTGACTTGTCGCTCCCCACATCCTGCGCTGACCAGATCACCTCGAATCCGAGGATCTTGGTAAACAGATACTCGGCAGCCTGTAGGTTTTTGACGCAAAGTGTGATGTGATCAATCCCCATTGACTCTTTCATGGGCAGTCCCTCCTGTGCTGCTGAGGGTAGATCGGCCAAGGCCTTCGCCGTTCACGAGGTTGACTGCTTCCCGCATAATAGGTAAATGCTATCATGTGATTAGATATTTATATCATTTGGTCTCGTTTGCAATACTACCACAATTCGTCCGAGGAGTTGATAAAAATGTAATACATTGAATATACAGTGATATCGTATGCTAGTGAAATATTGACTGAGTAATATAAAAGTTATATTATACTAAAACCTGCAGGAGGTCAACGGTCGATATGACGAGGCCTTGTCCGGCAAAGGACGAGGAGGTGCAACATGTCGTTCTATGAAGAGATGCGGGCTTACGTGCTTCGTCATGGAGCCATCAACAATTCCTACCTCAATCGATTTCAATGCGGGGATGTCTCAGACTCAGAGTTTCGAGAGTTTGCGGTCGAGTTCTATAGCTTTGCCCGTTTCTTCCCGAGGATTTTGGTATCGCAACTCGTCAACACGGAGGACGAGGCCGTGGCCGACGAGCTCACCAAGGTCCTTTACTCGGAGCTGGGCGATGGCCGAGCCAAAAACCGCCACGAGTTGCTCTATCGGGACTTTCTGCGATCGGTTGGTATTGATGTCCACGAGGCGATGCATCGTCCGATGAGGCCTTCCACCCGCGCCTATATTGACGGCATGGAACAGCTCTACAGCAGTGGCAACCACAATCTGGCCCTCGGCGCTTCGTTCGGACTCGAGAACATGGCGATTACGATGTGGGACCATCTCATTCCTGGGCTCAGCCGCCTCCGTGCGAGCCGGTATCCCAACATGGACATGACCTATTTCACGTTCCACCGCGAGCTTGAGAGCAACCATGAAGAGGCCATGAAGAATGCGGTGGCCGCGATGGGCGGAACGAGCACCGACGGGCCAGGAGAAATGACGGAGGCGGATCAGGCAGATTTTCAACGGGGTGTGAAGGCTGTCCTGGACTACCTCGAAGGGTTCTGGATGGGGCTTGAACAGGGGAGGGCACACTCGCCGTCGTCACGGGTCCGAGCTGCTCCTAGCACGAAGTCGTGACGTGCTCAGCCGGCGCCCTACTTCGAATTCTGTCCACGCATGACTCCGGCCGTTCTGGTTGAGAAGCTCCAGCGCCGTTTTAATCGAACGGCACTTCGGGTCTCCGGCCTGCCTGGAAACCCTGGTCTGATCACGGTGCGAGCGAGGTGTGATGTTTGAAAGTGCGCAGTACCTAGAAGAACTCAAGCGTCGCTACCGGCTAAGCAGCGATTATGCGTTGGCGAAGAAGCTCGGCATCGCCCAGCCCGAGGCGAACTTGCTGCGCCGAGGAATGAAAGTCCCCAAGCCGGAGCTCTGCATCAAAACCGCGCGTCTGCTCGGCAAAAATCCGGTTGAGCTTCTGCTGATCGCCCAGAAAGACAAGGCGCCGGCCGAGGCCAAAGAGTACTGGAGGCTGGCGTTGACGGCCGTGGATGTCATGCTGCATGTGCCGGCGAGCCCACGATATATTCCGAAAAAAGTGGAGGCGATCGGTCGCGAGCTTCGCGAGCTCGACTCCCAGACCTTGACGTACGAAGGTGCCGCAGCGAATGCCGAAGCGGTCCGACTCATGGAGTCAACGGAGCGAACTGTAGACGCCATCATGGAACGCTGGAATATCTGGAAGAAGGGGGAGGCCCTCTACCCCAGCTACCTTCTGGCCAACCAGGATGCCGTTCGACGTCACGTGACCATCCGTCGGCTGCTGATCCTGTCGCGAGCCCAGATGGATAATCAGGCTCAGGTGGCTGACGCGATTCAGATCATGGATGACCAGCACCGGGCTGGGATCAAGATTTACTTCACGTTCAGGGAGGAGCTCAATCGGTCACCGGCGTTTCAGCGACTGGAGCAAGATTTCAACAAGTACGGCGCTGCCCAGGACATTAACGCGGCCATGTTTGATGGGGAGATCATGATCTTCTCGGGATCGTACGGGCAAGTTCTGCTCGGCCTCGTCGGCGAACCCACGCCGATCACGATGATCAAGCGACTCCAGATCACCTGGAAGGCGGAGGTCCTGCGCGAGTTGGACCCCGCGCCTCTCTTCGATATGACCCGCTATGTGTTTCATTACGATGGAGCTGAGTCGTTCAAGACGCAGCTCGCGCGCTTCACGGGTATGAGCCATGAGATTTCCGTCGGAGCCGTTTAAGATCAAAGTGGTGGAGCCGATCCGTCGGACGACCCGCGAGGAGCGGGAGACCCTCCTTCGGCAAGCTGGCTTGAATCTGTTTCATGTACCGGCCGAGAGCGTGTACGTGGATCTGCTCACGGACAGCGGAACATCCGCGATGAGCGACCGTCAATGGGCCGGCTTGATGCTCGGCGACGAGTCCTACGCCGGCAGCAAGAGTTACTTCCATTTCGAGGAGGCGGTCCGCTCGATCTTCGGCTACCGATATGTGATTCCCACACACCAGGGCCGGATGGCCGAGAACCTTCTCTTTTCGACCATCGTCAAGCCTGGCATGTGCGTCCCAAACAACATCCATTTCGATACGACCCGCGCGAACGTGGAGCACCAAGGGGCTGAGGCCGCGGATCTGGTTATCAAAGAGGCCTACGATCCGCACTGCGAGCTCCCGTTCAAGGGCAACATGGATCTGGTGCGGTTGGAGAGCACGATCAACCGTGTCGGACGAGACCGCGTTCCGCTGGTGATGGTGACGATTACGAACAACAGCGGGGGCGGCCAGCCGGTTTCGTTGGAGAACATCCGACAGACCCGTGAGCTGGTGAACCGCTACGGGATTCCGCTGCTGTTCGACGCCTGCCGATTCGCAGAGAACTGCTTTTTCATCAAGGAGCGCGAGGCGGGATGTAGTGATAAGTCCATCCTGGACATCGCCCGCGAGTTATTCAGTTATGGCGATGGCTGCACCATGTCGGCCAAGAAAGACGGCTTGGTCAACATTGGCGGCTTCCTGACCCTGAACAATGAGCGATGGGTGCAGGACATCACGAACATGCTGACCCTGATCGAGGGGTTCCCGACTTACGGAGGGCTCGCTGGGCGAGACCTTGAAGCAATGGCGATCGGGCTGCGTGAGGTGCTCGACGAGGAATACCTCCGGTTCAGGGTGGGCCAGGTGCGTTTCCTGGCTGAGATGCTGGATCAAGCGGGCGTGCCCATTTTGAAACCGGTCGGCGGCCACGCGGTCTACCTCAACGCCAAAGAGTTTCTCCCGCACCTGCGTTCCGAAGAATTTTCCGCCCAGTCCTTAGCTGTGGCTCTCTACCGCGAATACGGTGTCCGCGGGGTGGAGATCGGCGCGGTGATGTTCGGCAAGAAGGATCCAGTCACTGGGCGAACCAGTTATCCGGAGCTGGAGATGGTGCGCTTGGCGATTCCCCGCCGAGTCTATACCAATATGCAAATCACATACGTGGCGGAGTCGATCGCCGAGCTGTACAGAAAGCGGGAGACAATCGGAGGGTTGGCGATGACCTACGAAGCTCC
>JACZQN010000027.1 GCA_022545705.1 Nitrospirota bacterium
CAAGGCTGATGAAGGTATGGCCTTGAAGGCTTCGCGCCAAGATAGCCGCCAACGGATAGAGAAAAATCACCTCGATGTCGAAAATCACGAACAACATCGCAATAATGTAATATCGAACCGGAAACGGGATCCGGGCATCCGAAAACGGCTCGCTGCCGCATTCGTACGGGCTTAGCTTCTCGGTTTCGGGAAACCTGGGTTGGAGCAGATAGCTGGCCAGCAGGGTCACGATTCCAAATGCCAGCGCAATCCCAATGAACAACACTACGGTGAAATACCGAGATAAATACTCGGTGAACAAGTCTGACTCACTCACAGAGTGTTCCCCTCAGCACTTCGAACACGTTGACTTCTAACGCAATCTCCTATCGTAGCCCCGCTTCCCCATCCAAATCAAGCGGGCAAAGGACCTAAGGATCACTCCTCCCGAAAGCCCCACTCCTGCCTGGTCACATCAAACTCACCCGATTTTCTGTACATACGAGAGACCTTACGAGGCCGAACACGACAAGAGCAGGAAGGGCCGTATGGCAAGTTGATGGCCTGTTGAGGGATTATGCTGGATCTTGTTTCGCTCTCTCCATCTTCGATGAGGACATCCTCAGGTTCACCGGAGGATCCGCTGTCCCGACTTTCCATTCATCTTCAAGGGGCGGGACAGCGCTTGCTTTCTTACGCCGATGGATTTGTGTCTCGATGCGGCGTCTTGGGCTACGCCTTGAGGGGGACTCAGCCGACCGGTCTTCCTTGTGGGAGCCCATGGATCGAAATACCCTTCGTTCCCGGCACGGGGGGTGACATGAAACTTCTTAACTCTAACATCAGCACGAGAGGCCTGTCAAACTCGCAATTTCTTTACACTTTCGCTTGACACTGCGCCAGAATTTGCTATGTTGGGTGAATGATTTCCATGGTGAAACCTCGATGAGTTCTCTTCTCGTGCTCATACCAGTGCTCCTCGCCACAGGCTGGGCTACAGCCGGGATATCCAGCGTGTTCGCCGCGGATTTGGGCTTCGTGACTGCCCAACCCTCAGACGCCATCTATGCTTCGCCAGCCGGCTTTATCCGAGAAACGCTTCCGGTTGAGGGAAAGGTCAGCACCATCACAGGCGATAACCAATTTACGGGAAACAGGCGGCTGCTTGGGTCACGTGACCAACTCTACTTGGACCTCACCAACCCCGAGGAAGTGACCCCGGGTGACCTGTTCACGATTTACCGGCGTATCCACCAAGTCTTCCACCCGCTGAACGGGACCTATCTGGGGGATCTGGTCAGCGTCAGGGGTGTCGTCAAGGTGAAGAGCGTCACGCTGTCCAAGGCTACAGTCACCGTCGTCCGGGCCTACAAATCGATTGCCCCTGAAGACTATGCCATGCCCTATGTTGCTGCCCCTGTGCAGGTGGCGTCGGTTCCCGAACAGCGGCTACCCGTCGTGCCTGGGGTAATCGTGGACCTTCCCCATCGAATGACACTGATTGCACAAGGTCATGTAGTCTATGTGGACTGGGGCCGCGAAGATGGACTTCGGCTCGGTGATCGGCTGGAGACGTTCCGGGTTGGTTCCGGCCTGCCTGTTCGGGTGATCGCCGAGTTGGAGGTCGTCGCCCTGGAGGACCACACAGCATCTGCGAGAGTTGCCCGCTCGATGGCCCCCCTTCTTCGTGGAGACCGTTTCACGTTCAAAGAATCCTCCCTCGAGCGGATGGCGGCCGGTGAATCCGAAGAAGACGACATCGGACGCTTCGCCCGAACCCTCGAAGGCCTGAGTCAACCATCACACGTCAAGGTTTCAGTCCAGCAGGACGGTGAACGGCTCACCATCACCCTTGTGGACCTGGTCGCACAGCTTGGGTTCGACGAGGGCGTAGCCTACGTCAAGCCGCCTGGACGGAAGGTCCTCAAGCAGATCAGCGAAATTCTCAAGGGCATGACCGACAAGCATATTCGGATCGAGGGGCACGCCGATAGTAAACCGATTGGGCCATCGCTTATGAGTCAATTTCCGACCAACTGGGAGTTATCCGAGGCCCGCGCCAGTGGGGTCGCGCAATTTTTTGGTGAAGAGGGAGGGTTGGACTCAGCCACACTGACGACGGTCGGGTATGCAGACACGGTGCCAGTGGCAAGCAATACGACTGAAGAAGGGCGCAGGGCTAACCGTCGGATTGAGATCCTGCTGTTTTCTCCCGGAGCTACTGAGTCTGTGGAGGAGCCTGTCACCTCATCGGAAGTGGAAGAGATCTTCGACATGCCACCCTCTATCGAAGATCCGGCCTTACCCGCAGTCGAGCCAATTCCTGATGAATCGCTCAGCACTCGCGAGGCTGAGGATGTCTCTCAAGTGCGACCTTCCACTGAAAGCCCTATGTCCGCTCCGACTGAGCCCGAACCTCTCGATTCCCCATCATCCAGCACGGAGCCAGCTTCGAACCCATAAGCGAGCCTTCCGAATCAATCTCCCCTCGCGCCCTGTACAGCGCCTTTTCACGGCGCACTGAAGAATGTGGGTTAGGTCCCTTTCCTGAACCGTCTCGCCCACCCACATCCCCCAGTCACCCGATCCTCCCATTCCCCCTAGTGAACATAAGCGAACATCCTTGGTAGAATGCGCCATGCTGCCGCCTTCCGAATCGGAATCACCACTGTCAATCCCACCCGCTTACGCCGATGTTGTTGTTCCCAGACACCTGAACCGATCCTTCACCTATACCATTCCCGCCCCGATGCGGGACCGACTCCGGGTCGGGAGCAGGGTGCAGATCCCTTTTGGTCGTTCCACCCTCCACGGCGTGGTCGTGTGCCTCTCAGACCGGTTACCCGAGCATTATGCGAAGAGTCTTCCAAGAGGCCAGGAAACGCCGAGCGGCCTGCGCGAGATTACCGCACTCCTCGACGAGACACCGGTGACAGGCTTGTCCCCGAACATCCTGACCTTGTCCCGCCTCGTTTCCGAACGGTACCTGACGCCGTGGGGGCAATGCCTGCGCTTGATTCTCTCCCCCGCTTCGCCACGCAACCCGTCCCCGAAATACGTGAGCACTTCGGCGGGACGACAAGCCCTTGAGAGGAAGAAACGAGTTTCCTCAATCGCCCGGCAGGCGCTCGGCTTGCTGACACAGGCACCAAAGGGGCTCATCCTGACCTCACTGCGGCAGAGGATCCCGGGGCTGACGCGGCACGAGGTTCACGCTCTGCAACGCCGCGGTTGGATACGCGAGATTGCCCGTAACGCCGACCAGCAGCAAAGCCCTGTCACGCGCCGAGGACGCTTCGTAACCGAAGCGGTACTCCAACCCGGGGGAACCGACGCCCTCGGTACGACGCTGGAATCGACGCCGCTTTCAATGGACCTACAGGCGGTGGTGAACAGGCTAGAAACGACCCTCGACGCGGGGCGCCATGAGACGATCCTGTTGCAGGGCCCCACCGTTGAGCGTTGGAACGTCCTGCTCCGCGTGGCTGAGCTCAGCCTGGCACGACACCGTCCAATCTTGGTCGTGGCACCGGAGGTGGCTCGCGCCTCCGCGATCGCCGCTCTGCTCCATGCGCGTTGGGGACCTAGGGTCGCGTTGTTGCACAGCGAGCTTCGACCGAAAGCGCGCGCCGAGGTATGGTATGGCATCCAAGTCGGACAGGTGGATATCGTCGTGGGAACCAGGTCGGCCGTCTTCGCGCCGGTAAGCTCGGTGGGACTCATCTACGTGGATGGCGAAGAGGACCTCTCGCTCAAGGAGGAGCAGGAACCGCGCTATCATGCGCGGGAGGTGGCCAGCATGCGCGCGCGTATCGACAACGCGGTCCTACTCCTCGGTTCCTCACATCCCTCCTTGGAAACATTGGCAAGCCTCGATCCCGGAGGCCACAGACCGAACCCAGAGTCACGGATACTCCTCGACAGCGAGGAGAAGACCCAGCCACCTCCCAGTATCCAGTTGGTGGACCTCCGGCTGCTGCCTCGCAACACACTGCTTTCCGATGTCATGATCCGTGGGGTTCGGGATGCCCTGCAAGCTCGTAGCGGAGTGATCCTGTTCTTGAATCGCAGGGGGTTCGCCTCCGCGCTACTTTGCCGGGACTGTGGCGCCTCGCCACGCTGCCAACGCTGCGACGTGACGCTGACCCTCCACAGGGCTGATGCACGCCTGACGTGTCATTACTGCGGAAGCTCTCAGAGTGTGCCTCATACCTGCCCCACCTGCCGCGCTGCGCGTCTTGAGCCGGTCGGATTCGGCACGGAGCGGATCGAGGAGCAGGTCCGGCTTCTGTTTCCCGATGCCAGGGTCGCGAGGCTGGACCGCGACACAATCCAGAATCCTTCGCAGGCCGCGGCGATTCGCCAAGCCGCCTTGGCCGGCGAGGTAGATATCCTCATCGGGACGCAGATGTTGCTCCAGGGCTCTCCCTGGCCACCCGTAGGATTCGTTGGCATTCCCCTGGCCGATGCCGGCTTGCACCTCCCCGACTTTCGAGCGGCGGAGCGCACGTACCACACGCTCCTCGACGCTGTAGGACTGGCTCGCTCGGCCGAGGCCGGCGGGAGAGTCATCTTACAATCCTACCTGCCGACTCATCCGGCGATTGCTGCTATCACGCACCACAATGGAACCCTCTTCTACGACCAGGAATTGGCGTTCCGGAAGGCGCTTGGTTACCCTCCTTACACACACCTGATCAGCCTCCACATATCAGGCCAGAATGCGCAGCGGGTGAAGGAGGCCGCCCAATGGTGGGCAGACTCGCTCCGTGATGCTGTCTCACGCAGACCAATCGGAGACGCTGGTTGGCCGACTCGCCCGGACAACAGCGAGCCCCAACCGTGCGCCTCCGAAGCGAGGCTGCCCCTCAGTTCAGACCGCACGGGAGACATTATGATATTGGGCCCGATTCCAGCTCCCGTGGCCAAGATCAGGGGACGACACCGGTGGCAACTTTTGGTGAAATCGGTTGATGCAACGGCTGCCCGCGGGACGGTCAAGACAACGTTGGATGAACTCGAAGCGAAAAACCGGAAGGGTGGGCTCAAATTCGAAGTGGACGTGGACCCGGTGGAAATGATGTGAAACGCTTGCCTACTTTCGCCTCTTGTTCCCTTCTTTCCGTTGTCGTTTCCGACCCTGAGCTGTCCTCACCGCTGCACCGGGGGAGTCCCCCTCTGGAGCAGCTTCGCGCTTGACCCACCTGTAGATGCCGTACGCGAAAGTCATCCAGAAGATGGCCGAGAAGAGGCCGAAGATGACCGAGGTCAGGATCGCGCCCATCTGCTGCTCGGTCGGCTCAGCCGCACTCATCTTAACCTGGACCATCGTCACGATCGGCCATGCCAGACTCTCCAACCCGAGCAACAGTGTAGACCACGCCCAGATTGCCGCAAGGGATGTCCCTTGCCACGTCAGAAAAGCCGCGAGGCCTAACGCCAAGGCGACCGCGAGTCCAAGCGGCAGTTCTCCCCAGATCAACCAAAATCCGACCGTGACCACCAGGCTGCCGAGCACCGCGTTCAGTCGGAGCATCCATGTCATAAACACTCAGTGTGAAGCGTCCGTGGGACCATGTCAACGCGCGTCCTTCCCAGCGCGTCCTGTTGCCTTGTTCCGAGGCTTCCAGTATCGTGCAGTGATCATCCGACGTGCCGGGCGCTGACATGCACCGACTAGTTGTTTTTACAGACCTAGACGGAACGCTGCTGGATTCTGCGACCTACTCCTTCCAGGCTGCGGAGGAGGCGTTGAACTTGCTTCGGAGCCATCACATTCCCGTCGTGCTCGCGTCAAGCAAGACCCGAGCTGAGATCGAGCTGATCCGAAACAAGCTGGACCTCCCTCATTCGTTCATCGTTGAAAACGGCGGGGCCCTGTATATCCCCAACGGGCTGTTCACTACTCCCCTGCGGGGGGCGATCCTCCGAGACTCCTATCAGGTGATCGAGTTCGGCACGTCCTATGCCGCGCTGCGCGCCGCGCTGAAAGAGATCGAGCAAACCGTGGAACACCGCCTGAGGGGATTGGGGGACATGCCGGCAGAAGAAATCGCGCAACGGACGGGGCTCGGCCTTGCTGAGGCCATCTTGGCGAAGCAGCGGGAATACGACGAGCCCTTTGTCATCGAAGGGCCCGCCACCCTCATCACGAAGGTGGAACCGCTCATCACTGCACGCGGGCTCCGCTGCACCAGGGGCGGGCGGTTTTGTCATCTTACGGGGAACACCGACAAAGGGCGGGCCTGCCAATTCCTCATCGACTGCTATCGCAGGCAATACGCCGGTGGGGATGATCTCAGCACCGTCGCGATCGGCGACAGCCTGAACGATCTTTCCATGCTGGCGGTCGTGGACCGGCCAATCCTGGTCCAACAGCCCGACGGGTCATACCATCCCGAGGTCTCGCTCCCTCATCTGACCCGCGCGCCCGGGGTCGGACCAATCGGCTGGAACCAGGCCATTCTTGATCTGCTGTCTCGGTTCTACTCCTCGAACTGACAGCCCAGGCCGCGAAGGCAGGCATTGTCCGCGGGCGTATCGCCTCGAAGAGCAGGCAGTGCCTGAGTCGCGGCACAGGCTCTACATATGCGTGAGGTCATCCTTCCCGCGCGCCCCGCCTTTACCGAACTGGCGTTCGAGGAACTCTCTGGCAAGGTCTCTGGCACCTAGGCCGAAGGCCAAGGCCGTCGCCAGCACGACCCCACCGAACGCAATCCCGAATCCCACGACCACGATACTCTGCGCAATGCCCAACTGCTCCATGGCCATGGCGACAGCCACAAGCTGGACGCCCCACCGCGAACAAGCCGCAACCATTCGTGCTGGCGGGAGACCGGCGTTCACCGCCGCAATCAGAACCGCCTGCGAGACAAAATTCGACAGCAGGTACCCGACTCCGATGATCAGTGCAGCTGTAATCAAGTGGGGAATGTACGCCAGGAAGGACTGTGCAAACTGGTTGATCGGTTGCAAGTTCAGCGCGCCGAGTCCGGCCATGACCGCGAAGAGCAACACAACCCAATAAGCCGCGCGCCCAACGAGCCGTGAAGGATCGGTCTTCACCCCTCCTCGGGCGAACGCGGCGCTGATCCCCAGACGATTGCTCAGATGGTCAGCCCCGACGACTCGAAGCACCCGTTCAATGAGTTGACCTATCGCCCAGGCGATCGTCCACCCGGCGAACAGGATAATCGCCATCGCCAGCACGTTGGGCAGGAGGTCAAGTGTCATATTCCCTAACGTCTTCAAAGGTCCCAGCAGAGCCGTGTCCCAGAATTCTGTCATGGTTGCCTCCATGCTCAGACAGAGGGGGCGGTCCAGCACTTGGCGAGATAGGGCTTGCACGTTTCAAAAGCCAGGCACAGCGACTCGATCCGACCTTCAGCCTCAGCCGACGTGAGCCCCTGCGTTTCGAGAACAAAGCTCGCGGTTCGACCCAGGTAGAGCGGAGTGAGAGCCTTCAGGAGATGCTCTCTCGGCATGACCCGACGATGGCAGGCGACGGCTGCATCGTACACAAGTTGAGCCCAGAGCTCATCCGGGATGCTGAACTCCTGGAGTGGGCAGTCCTTGAGCGGGAGGAGCCCCGCCATGGATTCCGGCGTGAGCATCTGCCTCCAGATCGGCTCCAGATCAGCCAGACCTTGCCGAAAACTGCTGACCATGGGCTCCACATTCACGTGGACCGGCTCCACCCCCACTTCATACTGGAATCCAAACACCTTGACCGGGTTCGACCCCGTGAGCGAGAGCCACACCCCTTGATGTTCCTCCATCAACGCAAAGACCGCTCCCATCACCTCGACCAGCATGACCGCGAGATCCGCGGTCGGGTCCTTGGGGTTATGAATCTTTGCTCCTAAAAAGCTTTGGCACACACGGGCTCCGGAGGCAATGGCCTCCGTCGTCATCCAGATGTCGATGCCGAACCGTGCCACATCCGATTCCCAGACATGCTTATCCAAGTAGTGCTCGGCCAACCGTCCAGAGAGGCCGAAATCACCTCCGATCGGCTGCCGGATGCGCTGCCCATACATGGCCCGTGTCAGCGGATAGACGAGGCTGTTGGTGATGGTCCCGTCGTATTTATGACGGAGGTAGTACGGCGATACGTATTCGTACCCTTCATCGAGAATGGGACGGAGCAACAGTTCGATCCACTCGGGGGTCATGCTCCGGACATCCGAGTCCACAACAGCGCACGCTTTCGCGTTGAGCCGGCGGGCGATCTCGAAGATCGTTCGAAATGCGCTGCCTTTCCCAGGAATACCATGATAGGGCGTGATGATCTTCTGCAGTGGGCTTTGTTGATCGCTGACCAGCATGGCACCAAAATCAACCACTGCCTTGGAGACCACCTCCGGCGTCCCGTCGGTGGAGCCCCCATCAGAATTCACCAAGACGGCGCGCCGGTTCGGGAAATATTTCGCGAGCCCCGCGCTGACCGCACGGACGACATGCCCGATTGTATCGACGTTGTTAAAGCTGGGAATGCCAACAAGGATCTCCGTCTGGCCAAGCTCATGGACTTTCGCGTCCGTCTCCTGCGTCAGAAACATCGGCGCCGCTTTCATAGTCGACCCTGTCTATTCACGCGTCCTGGCTGTGCGAATCCTCGGCCTATTCGCCGTAGACTGAAACCGGATCACGCGCATTGCGCCCCCCTCAGGACCTGGGCAAGAACCAGGCTCGGCCCGGCTGTGCTGCCGCAAAGTGCCCATCGAAGAACGAATCCCTGACTGCTTGTCTCCCACTCCGCAAGCATGGACAGATCCTGTGCTGAGCAGTCGGGGTCATCCTTCAGCACTGCGTTCGCTGCATAATTGACCCCGATCCGTTCCAACTCTTTGACGCTAGGTGAGGCATAGAGCGGATTCGTGGTCCTGGGCGTAAGCCACTTGCGCTGATTTTTGGAAAACAGTTGGAACGGTACCAGCCGAATGTGTGACAGCGAGGTGCCGCTAAGTTCGGATTGGGGTTGAAAGACTTACGCATACCGGCAATGTCTTTGAGAGGACAAGCCTTCTGGCGCCGTTCGGCAATGGGCCGAGGCTGGCCCAGCCTGTGAGATCAGTGAGGCGTCACGCCCAGTTCGCGCCCCTTGGCAGCGATCCAACGCTCGCTGACGAGGAAGGCCACAAGGGCGTTGGGTCTCTCTCGCTGGAGCGCCGCAACAGCCAGGGCAGCCTATTCCTGACCGGTCCCAGGGCGTGCCCGCTGAGAGCCACCCCGGGCTACGTTTACGATCTCCCTCGGACTCGCTGCGGCATGTCCAATTTGAACCAGAAAAACCCATAGGGGGAGAGGCTTAACTGATAGGGGTGCTCAGCGACGCGCGGGAACCTGGTTCTCCCAAGCAACTCGATCACTTCGGCCCCGATAAAACGACGCAGGTCCAGCTCGACCGGCTGCGCGGACCCCGCCAGGTTATGCACCAGAAGCAGAGTCTCGCCTTCATACTTACGGACAAAGGCCAGAACGGCCCGGTTGGCGGGGTTGATCAATTCCAGAGACCCGCGCCCGAAGGTCTTGTACTGCCTGCGCACCGTGATCAGCCGCTTCGTCCAGTTCAGCAAGGAATTGGGTACCCGCTGCTGGGCCTCCGCGTTGAGACCCTGGTAGCCATACACAGGATCCACATTGATCGGGCAATACAACATCGCGGTATCAGCTCGGGAGAAACCAGCGTTGCGATCCCCAGTCCACTGCATCGGCGTCCGGACGCCGTTCCGGTCGCCGAGATAGATATTGTCCCCCATTCCTAGCTCGTCCCCGTAGTAGACAATCGGTGTACCGGGCATTGTAAAGAGAAGACTGTTCAACAGCTCGATCTTGCGACGGTCCCTGTCCATCAGCGGCGCAAGCCGGCGGCGGATCCCAATGTTCAACCGCATGCGTGGATCGCTCGCGTACTCCCGGTACATATAGTCGCGCTCGTCGTCGGTCACCGTTGCGAGCGTCAGCTCATCGTGGTTGCGTAGAAAGAGACCCCACTGACAGCTAGGAGGGATGGGCGGGGTCTGCCGGATAATTTCCGCGATGGGCTCCCGTTCCTCCTTCCTGATAGCCATGAACATGCGCGGCATCAGTGGGAAATGAAAGGCCATGTGGAACTCGTCGCCGTTTCCAAAGTAGGGCCGCACATCAGTGGGCCATTGGTTCGCTTCAGCGAGCAACATACGATCGGGGTATGCTGCATCAACAGACCTGCGGATGTCCCTCAGGACTTCGTGCGTCTCCGGGAGGTTCTCGCAGGTCGTGCCCTCGCGCTCGACCAGGTACGGGACCGCGTCCACTCGGAGTCCATCCACCCCCATATCTAGCCAAAACTTCATGACGTTCAGCACCTCTTGCCTAACCTTTGGGTTGTCGTAGTTGAGGTCCGGCTGATGGCTGAAAAAACGATGCCAATAGTAGAGCTTAGCCTCAGGGTCCCAGGCCCAGTTCGACTTTTCCGTGTCACCGAAGAGGACTCGCGCCCCGGCGTACTTCTTATCGGTATCGCTCCAGACATAGAAATCACGGTAGGGCGAGGCCGGATCCCGGCGAGCGTCCTGGAACCAGGGATGCTGGTCGGACGTATGGTTGATCACCAGCTCGGTGATGACCCGAAGACCTCGACGGTGCGCTTCGTTGAGGAAATCCTCAAAATCCTTCAACGTGCCGTAGTCTTTGTGGATATCGTAGTAGCCGGAAATGTCATACCCGTCATCCTTAAACGGAGAGGGGTACATGGGGAGGAGCCAGAGCGCGGTCACCCCGAGCTCCCGAATGTAATCGAGCTTCTCAGTCAGTCCCCGGAAGTCGCCAACCCCACTGGCATTCGAATCCAGGAAAGCCTTCACATGAAGCTGATAAATGATGGCGTCCTTGTACCAAAGCGGATCGGACATGGTCGCCGGCCCCGAAGAACGTCGCGGCTCAGAAGAAGGAGTCGAATCGTCCATCTTTTCCCTTCCGGGCCACTGCGAAACCCACTTCTGCTTACACACACGCAGGATCGGGCGTCGTCTCTGCTCGAAGCGGGTGATGAGGTGTCGGCGGGGCAGGACCAGGTTTAGGATCGTCCCATCAAAAGCATGAGTGACAAGTACTCGCCGACGTGGCGTGTGATCAGGAAATATTGGCGCGCCACTTCCCGTCCGCGCCGCCCCATCTCCTCGGCAATCGAAGGGTTACCGAGGAGATAGCGCGCGTAGAAGGCGGTGCCCTCCACTGAATTCACCGTGTATCCTGTTTGTCCAAACCTCACCTGCAGGGTGATCCCCTCCGTCTCCGCGGCAATCACAGGTTTGCCTTTCCACATCGCTTCCGCAACGGTGGTGCCAAACCCTTCCCGAACGGAATTCTGGATCACGATGGCCGCGCTTCGCTGGAGGGCGTTGATCTCTAAATCAGAACCAGGATTCAGCAGAAGGAGATGGACATCCTCGTCCTTCGCCGCGGCATCACGGACCTCTTCAACGATTCGTTGGCTAGCCGGACCGTCCATCGGCATAGCCCCGGCGAGCACGAGCCTGCAGTCATGGTGCGTCTTGACACGACGGTAAGCCGCGAGCGCCCCCAACGGGTCCGTGAACCTGTTGAATCCCGAGACCTCGAGAAGGATCGGCTTATCGCGAGGGATCTGCAGCTTCTCAAGAATCTGATCAAGCTCCTCAGGAGCCAGCTCCCGATTCTTATCGCTCAGCGGATCGATCGAGGGATAGATGAGGAACTGAGGTAACGCCAAGGGCTGGGCAAACTGAGGCAAGGAGAAGACAACGGCATCGTACTTGGCCACAGAGGGACGAAGCAGGGACCAGATTTTCCGTTGAGGATGTGACAAATCAAGGTGACACTGCCAGAGCCACCGCGCGTCAGCCGGGGCCTCGTCCACCAAGGCCAGAGGAGGCACGTCGTGGGTCATCACGATGTCCGCTGACAAATCGAGGGACCGGGCGTTCGTCCGGCAGCATTCCAGGTAGCCGTCAACCAGAGCCTCTGGCACCTTCACATCGAGACCCTGTAGACCGAGATGGAACAGCTCCGTCGCTTCATAGAAGCTCTCGGTCCCCTCCATGACTTCCCACCGAGCCTGGATCCCCAACTCGGACAACAAAGGGATGAGATGCTGGAGCATCTCGGCAACACCGCCCACCGCACGGCTGGCATTGACATGCAACATTCTTTGCCCCCGCACTTGCTTGCTGAGCTGCTGCAGGAGGTCCACCTTGCCGGGTGGAGCGACGTCGCGATACGCGCTCAACCTTCCAGGCACGCTGCCCGATCCTTTCTTCTCATCAGGGCGCTAGCCTAACCAATCGTCTAAGACGGCGAGCATTCGAGAACGGATCCCCTCCAGCGACAAGCCGAGAGGCTGAATTGTCGCCATTCGGCCAGCGAGTTCCGGCAACCCCAGCCCGGTCTCCGACTCGATCCAGGACACGAAGTCCCCAGCCCGCCTTCCCTTCCGCATCTGAGCTTCACAAATGTGGATGAAGAGCGAGCTGCGATCGAGTGACGCCAACAGATCCCGAAATTCCCTCAGGCTGTTCGCGATCATCGCGAGGTCAACCTCGATAATGTGGGACCGGATGAACTCGAACGGTTCCCCATGAATCAACCGCGGGACATTCCACAGGGACTTCAAGTGATCGTCAATGATGGACACAACCTCGTTCCGCAGTGATTCCAGGTCTCGGAATTCAAACGGATCGATCAATCCCAACCGTTCGCTCAACGCTCGATCGCGAACGGAGATGGCAGCCCAAGTGGCGAAGTCATTGGGCAATAACGTTGGTCCATGCTCGTATCGCAGAAAATAGCTGTGCGTGTGATAATAAATGGAGTCCAGCGGCACTTCCTCAATGGCTGCCATGAGCTGCTGCACGTCAGCCGCCTTCCGGCCGAGCATCTCCCGCAGTTCAATGCAGCCGATGAAATGGAAAGGGGTGGTCGCCTCGTGGTCCAGAACCGAACTCTGCACGACGCTTACTGGTCCCCGCTCCGGTTCTGGAGCGCCTCTCGCGTCGCCTCGATCGCCGTGTTCAGGCGGGACGCGGTCCGTCTGAGTGTCTGACGGGCATCCTTGCCCAATACCTCGAGGGCCTCGCGGGTCTCGTTGGCCACCTCCGTGAACTCCTCCTGGGCGGCTTTGGCTCCCCTCAGCAACCGTTTCCGCATCGACATGCCAGGTTCAGGTGTCAGCAACAGCGCCGCACCTGCTCCGAGCAGCGCCCCAATGAAAAAGACCAGGGCTACCGTGTCACCGGAAAACCCCTTGATTGAATTCTCATCTTTGCTCATAACCCCTCTCCTCCTGTTCACTCCTCATGCCATTGCCCTCAGGTTTGCCCCCTACCTCGGCCTCGCCCGGCCAGCATGGTGAGACCCCCACCCAGCACGATCCCCGCCAGGAAAGTGAACAGCCAAGCAACGGCTGCGAACGTACCCCCGCGCCGGGCTAGCAAGTTGCGCCAACGAGGTTGCCCCCCCTGAATCCGGACCTGCGCCTCGGCCCCCAGCCATTCATCGGGACCGTTGTCATCCGATCTGTCCTTGTCCTTAATATACGGTGCGAAAAGAGGCTTCTTTTCCTTCATGTTATCCGCTCCAAGAGTGCAACCGGAAGCTCCCCAAAAACCTGAGCGAGATTGAGGGCCTGGCTCTCTTCAACTGCCGTGGAAAGATGGGTCTCCCCCGTCAAAAGGTTCCGATATTCTGATTGCCGCTTCCAGGACGGCACCGTGACCCAGGTGTCGCCCCAGACCTCTGGACCAATGGGCAGGCTCTTTGCGTTAGGCATCAACCCCACCACAAGACGCGGGACAACCGCCACAATGGCCTGGTCCCTGTAGATCCGGGTAAAGGCACACAGGTGCCCCTTTTTGCTCCCCCGGCACTCCAAAGGCACATAGTCGCCCTCACTAAACAGAGTACCATGTGCGCGGCGAAAGTCCAGTGCGGACGCGGTCACATAGAGCTTAATCCTCCCGTCGGTTCGTGTCTCCAGGAGGCCGCGGACCAACGATCGCCGGTCGGCCCCGGCGTCTGCGCAGGCACGCTGGAGATCTGCCAACTGGCGAGTCCGGAGGGTGTAATCGACTGGACGCCGATTGTCAGGATCCACCAAGCTGAAATCCCACAGTTCCGTCCCCTGGTAGAAATCCGGAATGCCTGGTGAGGCGATCTTTAGCAGGACCTGGGACAGGGAATTGATCAGGCCGTAGTGCGCGATTGTGTCCTGGAAAGGAAGAAAGTCTTCCAAGAACGGGGTCGGCTTCGTGCGGTCTAGGATCGCTTGGATGAAGTCGGCCACTGCACTTTCATATCCCTGGTGAGGGTTGACCCAACTCGTATGGATTTTTGCTTCCTTGACCGCTTTGGTCATGTAAGCCAGGATCCGCTGACAGAACGCCTGGTACTCGGTATCGTTCAGCGGTCCCAGCGGCCACGCTCCGATCAAGGTTTGGTAGAGCAGGTATTCTTCGTTCGCGTCCGGGGCAAGCTGCCCTTCCATGTCAGCCTTGTGCTTCCTGTTGACCTTGCTCCAGTAAGCGAGTCGGGCCTTCCAGGCCCGAGGCATCTCAGACAAGACGTTGATCCGCGCCCGGACATCCTCGCTACGCTTGGTGTCGTGTGTTGAAGTCGCTGACATCGAGTGCGGCCAGTGGGCCTGGCGATCCCGCATCCGCTCGTGGAAGGTCGTCACCGAAAGACCGAACTGGGTGGGTTCGCTCCCGACCTCGTTTAATGAGATGAGACGGTTGTAACTGTAGTACGCTGTATCCTCGATGCCCTTGGCAGTGACCGGGCTGGTGGTTTGCTGAAATTTCATCACGAACTGTAATTGCTCCTGCCGAGCCTGGTTGAAACGCTCATCGGTCTGCTTCAGCAGAAGGTCCCGGACAAAGTCGAAGACGAGACTGCTGAGGGCCGGGTTTCTGCGCTTGGCCTTCGCGACGGCCAGCCGGATATAGGTCCGATCGCGGTCCGTCACGCCTTCCTGGCTCTCTGTGACATAGGTCCGGTACACAGGGAAGCAGGCGATAATTTCACGGATCGCATGGGTGAGGCTGTTCAAGGTGAAGTCTCGCGACCGGCGATCCCGCTCCGAGAGCCGTTCCAGTTGATACCCCAAGACATTCAGCTCGCTGGACATCGACACGCGCATGATCAATTTTTTCGTCTCGTAGGCAACCTCCTCGTACGAGAGCCGTCGCCGGATAAACCGGGTGTAAATCTCGTTGAAGGCGCGCTCGTTCGAGCGATCCACGAGGAGATTGTTCACAAGGCTGAGAAAATCATACCCGGTCGTCCCGTGCACAGGCCAATCCTCGGGCAGCGCCTCGCCTTTGCCGAGGATTTTTTCCACAATGATGTAGAGGGGTCGTTCAGCAGAGCCTGCTGGCCGTGCCAGGAATTCCCCGCTCGCCCAGGACTGGAGATATTGGAGGTAGTGTCCAGGATCGTACAGGCCATCCACGTGGTCGATGCGGAGACCCGTGACGGAACCCTCCTTGAGGAGTCTCAAAACCAACTGGTGCGATTCCCGAAAGACAGCGGAGTCTTCCATCCGAATCGCCGCCAGTTCGTTAATGTCGAAGAACCGGCGGTAGTTGATTTCTTCTGAGGCCACGCGCCAGTAAGCGAGTCGGTATGCCTGATCATCCAGCAATTGGTCCAACAGATCGAAACTCCCGGAGTCCCCCTTCGTGCCGTTGAACACCCTTACGTTGTCTTCCAGGAACTTCCGGACCTCGGGACTCTCCCTGGTCACCCCCGCCAATCGCTTCTTGATGATCCTCTTTTCGCGATATCGCTCCACCACGCGCGGACCCGCACGCTCACCCCGCAAAGGGAGGTGGCTGAGGGCTGTGATGATGCTCTGGAGCTCCTCAACGTAGGGATCACCGGCTCCTGCTTGTGCAATCAGCTCGTCCAGCCGCAGGCTCAGTATCTTGACCGACGACTTCGGTGCCACCGGCAGCCTGTGCTCATAATACCGGACGGAGAACCCCCCTTCCTCATAGACCAGCGTGATCTCCTGATTTTCTAAGACCGTGCCGTACTGGTCGCCCAGGATCGGCAGTAAGACCTTGTCTTCCAATTCATGTTTGACCGGGTGCCAGTCAATGTCGAAGAAGGTGGAGTACCGGGAACTCGGGCCGTTCTCCAGCACATCCTGCCACCACGCGTTGCAGGATTGCCCGATTCCCATATGGTTGGGAACAACATCCAAAATCTGGCCCATGCCGTGTTGTTTCAACGTACGGACGAACTGTCGGTAGTCCTCCTCAGTTCCCACTTCTGGATTCAAAGCCGTCGGATCCACAATGTCATAGCCGTGGAGGCTCCCGGGAACCGCTTTCAGATAGGAGGACGCGTAGCAGTCCGTGACGCCCAGGGCATGCAGATACGGCACGATCCGGACAGCATCCGCAAAGGTGAAGGCCCGATTGAATTGGAGCCGAGAGGTGGAGACCGGAATGCGCGGCTCAGGAGTCGAGGTCACTGCGAGATCCGCTTCCATCACTGGGTGATGTGCACGGCGCGATTGCCAGCTGAGCGCCCACGCCGCATCACCACGAGGCCAGACTTGGCGACCTGGTAGCGCTTGCGGTCCGCCGCCGCATTCCAGCCAATCTCCGTTCCAGCAGGAATGATGTTGAATCGATCCGCGACCACGCGGCGCAGGCGCACCTTTGAGCCGATAATGGACCCGTCCAGAATGATGCTCTCTTCGATGTAGGCTCCATGCTCGATCCTCACGTTGTGGCCGATCACGGACCGACGAATCTCGGCCTCCACCACCTGGCCGCCCTGCCCGACCATCGCATCATCAACACGGGAACGAACGAAGCTCGTCACAGGCCCGTCAGCGCTGTCAGTCAGGATTGGCCAGGCGCTGTTCCGAAGGTCGAAGATCGGCGATTGCCCTAGAAGGTCCATGTGGGCCTGCCAATACGCCTCCAGCGTGCCGACGTCGCGCCAATAGCCGCGCTCCTCATAGGGCTCCAGGCCCGGGACCTCATTGTCCAGGAAATTGTACGCCAGGACCCGGTGGGAGCCAACCATGTGCGGGATGATGTCGCGACCAAAATCATGCGAGCCGGGGCGAGCCGCATCATGCTCCAACCGCTCTAACAGCACATCGGTCGTGAAGAGGTAATTGCCCATGGAGGAGAACGCCCGTTCGGGATCGTGCGGCATCGCCTTGGGCTCTTTGGGCTTCTCTTCGAAGCCGATGATGCGGTTCTGCTGATCCGCTTCAATGATCCCAAATCCTTTGGCAGCATGCAGAGGCACCGGCAGGGCCGCCACTGTGACCTCGGCCTGGCCTTCCAAGTGGAATCGGACCATCTGGCTGATGTCCATTCGGTAGATGTGATCGGCCCCGAAGACGGCCACCAGGTCCGGGGCGAAGTCGCGGATCAGATTGAGGTTTTGATAGACCGCGTCGGCGTTCCCTTCGTACCACCCTCCCCTGGCTTTCATCTGCGCGGGCACCACCGTGATGAAGTTCTGCTTGATCCGTCCGCCAATTCTCCACGCCCGACGGAGGTGTTCGATCAACGACTGGGACCGGTACTGGACCAAGACATACACGGCCAGCATCCCGGAGTTCAGCAAATTGCTCAAGACGAAGTCGACGATCCGGTACTTGCCGCCGAACGGCACAGCGGGTTTGCTCCGCAGCTCCGTCAGGGGCATGAGCCGTTCACCCTTGCCCCCGGCCAAGATCATGGCCAGGATCTTCGGGTGGAGTCGTCGTTCCACTACAGCATGTCCTCCTCAGACCAGCGCATAGATGCTTCGCTCGAGCTGTGCTTGAATATCATCGCGCCGGTCCCTGAACTCGCCAGCCTTGTCGAACAGCAGGGGGTGCGTCAGCAGCCCCAAGGAGAACGCCGAGACAGCCATGGCGATCTGGCGCGGGGAGACGCCCTCGCCGTTCCTGCCGTTCAATGCGTGTCGGATGACT
This sequence comes from Nitrospirota bacterium, assembly GCA_022545705.1. Lineage (GTDB taxonomy): Bacteria > Nitrospirota > Nitrospiria > Nitrospirales > Nitrospiraceae > JACZQN01. The sequence continues at coordinate 17,948 of JACZQN010000027.1, forward strand.
TCCCCCAGCCGATCCAGGTATGCGTCGTATACCTGGCGGAGCTCTTTCACCGATTCCGTTCTGAACTGCAGAAGCCCGCGGACCTGGTGAAACAATACGAGGTACTCTGGATGCTCAAGGTCGAAGTCCAGTTGCGCGTGGATGATCCTTCGAATCATTCGAGGCCCGGGCCTCGCCGTCTTGACCTCTTCCGTGGTTCGAGATAACAACTCGTCCAGCCCTTCCTCCAGGAGGGTTCTGAGGAGCTCCTCTTTCGTCTCGAAGTATTGATAGAACGTACCTTTCCCGATGTCGGCGCGTTCCGTGATGTCCTCGATCTTCGTCCGATCGATTCCCTTTTCGTAGAAAAGCCCGAGGGCAACCTCGATCAAGAGTCTCCTGGTCTTTTCCCTCCTGCGCTCGATCCGTGAGGATGGGGCCTGGATCATTGGCGATCTCCTTACAAGAGTATTCCCATCTTACGCCGCGTCCGTGCCGGGCCAAGTATAACGCTCTGATCGGCACATAGCCACGCCTAAACACGACGCCACAGGGGTCCGGTCGGAAATACCCGACCGGACCGACACCGTCTTCTCGCGTTATCTGTTGGCGAGCCGCTTCCCTTTCTCAAGGACTTCATCAACGGCCTCTTCGACCACGTGCTTCGCGTCCTCTGCGATCAGGCTCGCGCGCTCACCAAGGTCTTCGGCCAAGTTGCGAAGTTGCCGACGCGTCCGGGCTCCAGACTGCGGGGCCAACAAAAGACCAGCGCCCACCCCCGCAAGGAAGCCCGTGACCAATGTGACGCTGCTGACCATGACACATCGTGTTCCGTTACCCATGGCTCACTCCTCCTTTCTGACGGGCGGCGCATGGGGTCGTCAACGCTCCACTTCGCGCACCCGCCCTGTACCACAATAATCCGGCGACAAATCTGACTAGCCAGACAACTGTGAATTCTAGGTCAAATCTGACCAATTAGTCAATCACGCAAAAACCGCAATCGCTCGCGCACTCCATATGGGAGTCCTGGCTTCAGAGCGCATCTAAGCCCACGGTGCGCGACCCGATCGCGCAGACGCTGCTGCTCACGTTTTCTTCCCACATTTTGCTTTTCCTCCCGCTGCATCTTATGATGCAGCAGAGCCCTGCAGACACACACGGGTGACCGGATGATACAGAACGAGGACATCGAGCGAGTGATGAGAGCTGAGCATTGGGATCCGTTCTGTGTGCTGGGACCGCACCGGATCACGGGGGATGGACAGCAGGAGACCCTTGTCCGCGCCTTTCTTCCTGAAGCCTTGGATGCGAGCCTCATGTTCGAGGAATCAAGCCATGCCTCCGTCCTGATGAGCGCGGTCCACTCAGCCGGGCTTTTTGAAGCCATCGTGCCGGGCGAGGTGCACCCGTCTCGCTACCGGATTCGGGTCGCGGATCGGTGGGGAGGGGTGACGGAGCGTCACGATCCATACGCCTTTCCCCCCTTACTCTCGGACTTCGACCTCCATCTGTTCGCCGAAGGCCGCCTGTATCGGGCGTACGAAATTCTCGGGGCGCACACGCATACCGTGGAAGGTGTAGTCGGTGTGCGATTTGTGGTGTGGGCCCCCAATGCCATGCGGGTGAGCATCGTAGGGGACTTTAATGCGTGGGACGGGCGACGCCATCCCATGCGGATTCGGGGTACCACAGGGCTGTGGGAGCTGTTCATTCCAGAGATTCCTGAAGGCGCCAACTACAAATACGAGATTCGGCCTCGGGACCAGGACGCGTCCTTTCTCAAGGCTGACCCCTACGCGTTCGCGGCGGAGCTCCGGCCAAAGACCGCTTCGATCGTCCGTGATTTGTCCCGATACCAGTGGGACGACGCCGCCTGGATGGACGCGGCCCGCGCGCGCCTACTACCATCGCCGCCAGTACCGGAGGCGCATTCGTCGGTTGTTACTTCCACGGTTACTGGTTGCACCTGTCCGGCCATATTGCCGATTCGGGTGATCGTGCGTGTCTGCCCGAACCGTCGCACGGCTTCAACGTCACACAATTCATCAGGCTCTCCATAAATAGCCGCAAGACCATTAATACATTCTGAATTGCCCTTGTGCTGAAAGATTTCGATGACGGGCTCGTTTGCAAGACGTGCCTCTGCATGTTGACGTTTGTCATCGTCATCTGTTTCTTCATCGTGGTCGTGATGGCCGCCAAGCGGTGTAAACATGCGGCCGTTTGAAAGATTGCTGTTGTGTGGAATGGTGACCCAGGAACAACCGTCTGACTCGGGGCAACTCTGGTTCAACTTTTCCCACAATAGTTGATCGCGCGGTGCCTCGATATAAGTAACAGGCACTTCCGGCACGACGCTGTTTCTGAATATCACGTTGCGATGGATATTTGCGAGACCCGGTGTGCCTGTGTACTCATAGCCGATAAAACTCGTGAATTCGCATCGTGAGCTACGGTCGTAGGCATTCTCCGCTGCGGCGATCATTTCCTGCCAGGGTCCTTTCGCCCATTCGATGCACAACGAGCCGTCCTCGCCACAAAGTGCCGGAACTCGATGCGGTTCTTCCATATTGACGATGGTCCCGAGCATCAGCAATCCCTGGCGCTCACTGGAGCGGTACCCATGACAAAAGACACTGTTGTATTTAGGCGATGTCGTCGTACGGCAGAGTGCACGTTCACCAAGAAATTCTCCGTGGTCCGTAACGGAGACAAAATCCAACGGCCGTTGGAGTCTGATCGTACCGACAGGGTTGCCTTCGTCATCCAGCGGGAAGAAGGGGATCGCGTCGCCTTTCGCGAATCGATGCGCATCATCGGGATAGGTCTCGAGGCTGTTTGCGACTGCATCGAAGGAATAAGCCGAATGCACATGCAGGTCGCCAAACAACGCCTGTCGCGTATCGCTGTAATCGCTGCAGGGCTCGCGATCTTCGGTATAGGTGACTGATCGCGGTTCAGTGTCCACCGCGACATCGCGCTCAGACGCCGTACAGGAAATTATTAATAAAAACAATGAGATAAAATACCATGTCCCGGAAAAATCTTGTGTTTTCATTTTTCTTCATCACTCGTTGGCCAGATGACAGGAAACCAGTCTTCACGCAGCCTGTCGCCATTTTTCTGCTTGATATCCGGAAAATTCGGAGATGTTCGGCCTGGACGCTGAAAATAACGCACATCGTCACCTACAAGTCGAAAGGATACCGTCCGATTTACAGCCTGTCCGATGTTGGCCTTTGCACCATGAATCGTCTTGAAGTTGAATGCAATCGCGTCGCCTGGATCCACAGCCCATGTTTTGATGTCATAGCCGCCGTTGTCGATATCTGGCAAGTCCATGAAGTTAGCATCGTCCTCGTAAAAGCTGTCCAGCGTCGACCAACTCGTGGGGCGTATTTCTTTGGGCAGCCTGTGGGATCCCGTGACGCAGTTTAACGATGCATTTCTGTTTCTTGGGTCAAGCGGGATCCAGAAACTCACCGTTTGCTCACCGCGTACGCAGTAGTAGGGCATATCCTGATGCCAGGGCGTCGCGGTTGCTGTTCCTGCATCCTTCTGCAGATAGTGATCGTGAAAGAATTGCACGGTACGAGATCCCATCAGTCTCGCCGCGATGTCGCCGATATCCGAATTCAATACAAAATCGCGAAATTCGGGAATGAGTTGCCAGTTGCAAAAATCTTCCAGGAATCTACCCTGATCGGCATTACTGCCGTGAATAAGTGCGCTGCTGCTGGGGTGTGCCGCATTGTAGTCAGCACCACGGCAAAGGGCCGGCATCCAGTCACTGAAGATTCCCCGCAGCACGACGACGCCATTTTCCTGATAATCCGAAATGATCTGATTTGTAATGGCGTGAGTGACTGTCCTGAGCATCTCACGAAATTTATCGGCGGGGGACCGGCTTTACCAGCCTGCTAATAGGTAATTTAACATAATATACATTATACGCATAAGGTAGGGCTTGGGCCTGGAGGTCCAGATCATTCCCAACTAGGTAAATCCCTCTCTATTGGCACATGCAGGCGCGCGCGCCCTGAGCGCACCAAACAGAGTCCGCGACACGCGTTTGCTTTGAGCCAATCTCTGAACTGGCACCACCGCAGTTAGAAAGCATTCATGGCACGCGCTGTGATGCTTGCGGAGATGTTCGGCTCTACCAATTACTAAAG
>JACZQN010000109.1 GCA_022545705.1 Nitrospirota bacterium
TGCCTCACACTAAAAGGATTTCGACGGGTTCACCCCGCTCCGGAAAAAGCCCGAGCACGGAATCACACAAACGGCCATTCCTTCTGAGTGTCGTGCACTGTGTGGTCAGATTCGTTGGGCCCCTGGAGGGGCCATGAGGTACTGACGGAGAGGTACGCGCATGGCGCTCGCACAGCATCCCAGCGGGCTGTGGCTGTGGTGATACTTTCGGATCGGGGTTTATTCAGAGGTACGTGCTCCGGTCACACGAACAGGGATTATCTCGATTCTCCTGGATTCGGGCAGGAACGGCGAATCAGGGGACTTGCCCCCTTCTGCCTTGGCGCCTCTAGGGTGTCAAATCCTCCAGCTAGAACCGAGGGTACACCTCTTTGGTAATGTATGCTTCACAGAGGCCGGTTACTGCGATTCTGGACAGCGCCAGCCACCGTCGGGTTTGCTCTGCTGTCTCCATATCCAGCCCACCGTCCGTCCGAAGGTTCAAGTCCTGCCAGAGCGCACACACGTCAGTGCGCACCCTCGCTGGCAGCGGCGGCCGCGGCTGAAAGGCCTCTGGGTTGTTGGTAGCCACAGCCCACTGCACGTCCGCCCACGTGGCCCCGTCCGGGACGGTAATCAGCTCCGCTTGGGGTGTGTAGACAGGACACTCCAGTGATTCGTTGTCAGAGAGCAGCACAGTCGTCCCGTCATCGCACAGGTACAGGGTCTTGGCCTCCGCGGCCAATGGGGATGCGAACCAGCACACGACGAACAGCAATAGGATTCTTCGCATGATAGCCATGATTGTCTTCCCTCCTTCCTTCCAGCACTGCCCATTATTCCTCAGGACTCCCTCATGTATCGCGCAGGCGCTCTGTCTGGGGCCGTTGGCACCTGGTACTAAAAACACAAAAGCCCTTCAGGCACAGACTCGCCCGAAGGGCCTTTCGAGGCATCCTGATGTTCCAGGACATATTTTCGCGCCGGTCACCCCATGACTGCCCCCATGTAAAAAATCCTACCCCTTCAGTGCTGGGATACGCAACACCCTCCTTATGGAGGGGTCGCCCTGGTCGAGGGAGATTCCAACAGTAATATTGCTAACCAGTGAGAATATCTAGCAAAAACTCGACATGGAGGCTCATGTATCAGGGGGGCGAGTAGGTCTGCGCGGGCTGTCCACTCACGTAGTGGCGTGGGGGGTGCTCGCCGTGTGCGCTCACCTATGCAGTCGGCATGGCGGGATAGCCCTGGGTTCGCGCTGCCGCAGCTCCTGGATCAGGTCCAGTACGTGCTGCATGAGCAGGATGGCCGCGTGATCACCCTAACGACTCAGCCCCGCTTCGAGTCCACTGACAAAACGGCGCAGGCGTGCGAGTGCCTCAGGCTGGATGCGCACGAATTCCAGCCCAAACTTCTTCCGCTTAGACCACTGAACCACTGCCAGGATCACTTCCACCGGCGAATCATCATCAGGCAGATGGAGACGCAGCTCTAGAGGCGAACCTTGATGAACAATCGATTCGCTTTCAACCGTACACCCTTCCGTCGAGAGATTGTTCGTTGATCCGACTCCAACGGTGGGGTGGCCTAAGAAATCAAGGGTGAATTCAACCGGAAAGCGTGCGGTACTGCGTCTTTCCATGGGACCCTCACCCCTTGCACGTTCTCAAGGGACTCGGCCTCGTTTCCAGTGTGCTGACAAAACGCCAGAGGCGCTCCTGGTCCTCAGGCTGCATGCGCAGGAATTCCAACCCGAAGGCCGGTTCCATAGTCCATCGAACCACGGCCACGTCAACCTTGATCGGCAGAGCTTCCCCAGGCAGAGAGACGTGCAGCGTCAGATACGTCCTTTCTTGGACATTCTTGCCAGTTCCCACCGAACACCCTTGCTTCGAGAGGTTGAGCATGATCCCTTCACCAGCCGTGTGTTCTCCTAAAAAGGAAATGGGGCATAGAACCCGATAGCGGCGGCCCTTGCGATTTTCCATGGGGTCCTCCCTCTTGGAACAGAAGCTACTCAGTTCGTCATGTTACGAAACATGGGAAGCCCTCTGGACGTGCCCCTGCGTGTTGAGGAACTCGAGCCTGGCACGAAGATAGTGCAAAACCGGCGCAGGCGCGCGAGTGCCTCTGGCTGCATGCGGAGGCATTCCAGCCCCAATTCCCGTCCCTTCGACCACTGGACGATCGCTAGATCGACCTTCCTCGGCGCTTCATGATCGGGCAGAGTGATGCTCAGCGTGCGATACGCCCCTTTTCGGGGCCCTCTTGGCGTGGCTGTTCACTCGCCATCCGCGTTGCCCTGCTAAAAGAACAGCATGTTCTATGCCTCTCTGAAATGCTTATACTTCAAGCACTTACACGGAGAGCAGCCAGCAGCATGCCCCAAATAGTACGAAAAACGAGCAGAAATTGTCCTGAGAGAGGAAGGTTACCGCGGTGGGCTTACCCTCTGATGGCCGGTCAAACCGCGCAGGCTATCCACGCACGTGGTGGCTCGGGAGGCATATCAGTGCAACGTGAGTCCTTCGCTGTCTTACCCGTCACTCCAGGGGCAGCGGGTCCGTCTCCCGTTCAGGTTGCCCGAAACACGGCCAACAGGTCGCTGAGGGCGAGAATCTTGGTCTTCAACATCTCACGTTCTTGCTCCATCGTGGCCTTGGCCGTCTGATCGGTTCTCCCCTCGACCCACGTCGTGCCAAGCGCGTGCACGCGGTTATATTCCAGCTCGACCTTCTCCTTGACCACTCGGTTCCTCGACAGAAGCTGGAGGACTTTGTCCCGGGTGTCAACGAGATGCTGCTGGAGCTCGCGCTCCGGCACGGACTGGCGTAGGGCCTCATCCTGGGAGCGATCGAGGTGCTGCGCCAAGAGCACATACAACCGGACCAACGTGTCGGTGATCTCAAGATGCACTGGCGCGGGACTCTCGTCGGGCATGCTTCCCTCCTCGTGCTTCGAGTCGACGCGCGCCTTGTCGGCGCGAGCGCTGAAGCGCAATCAGATCCAGCCCACTCTCGCACAGTCGCGATGCGCCTGCGCTACTAGGTCACTCAAACTCTGATGATTGGCAGAGCGTAGAGACACCCTCGCCAACCCCGCGCGGACCAACTCGCGATTCAAGCTCTTTCCCTTGGAATTACCCGTTTAATAAGCACTGTTCCCTTGGTCCAAGCAGGTGTGGCGCGCAGTGCTATACTCAAAATTTAGAAGGTAGTGAGGCTCTTCACAAGGGGGCATTCTCTCAATCAGTGTGTATGCCCCGGCGGGATGAGGCGAGGCAGCTTTAGAATGCACCAATCCCTTCGGCACTGGCTGAGCTTGATAACGATCCTGAGTGTAGTGTGTCTCACTGCCGCCTGTGCGCCTCGTTTCTTTCCAGGCGACTGCTTCAAGACGCGCGGTACGGGATCGATCGGACAAGTGATCGATGCACAAGGCAATCACTACACCATAAAGCTACAATCCAATAGGGCCAACACTCGGTGGCAAGTCCCTCACAAGCAACTCCACGTGGATGTTCGACCCCATCATTGCTCGGAGTGAGATCTTCTCGCGTCTGAAGCTCACTTACTCCCGAACGCCTACCGCTTTTCCGGGCAGTCAATGCCGCGCAGCAGGTCATCCACGGAAGCTAATGTTGAACTCTTACTTCTGAGACTAACTGCCGTAACTCGTCGACGATAAGATGGGGAGACACGCGTATAAAGAAGCGCAGCTTCGGAAGGTCCACTTCGATGAGATGGTCCGCTTCATGATCGTTCTTGTGAACGTAGCGCACAAGCAAACGGTCTAGCATGGCCCCTCTACCGATTGAGAGATGCGCTGAGACCGCCCCGATCTGCTCCTCACCTGACCTTCACCGGAGCATTTTCAGGTGAGCTTTAAGCATCCTGGAGTTCTGGATCTCAGGATTATCCTGCCCCAGGTCAGCGGCCACCTTAAAGTGATTCGCGGCGTTCATGTGCTCGCCCATCTTATCCAACGCCAGCGTCAGGGTGTAAGGTTACACTCACGGTGACACTGGAAGGCTGGGGGAAACCCTGGCCCTTCGTGTTTTCGGGGAACCCTCCGTGCCCACATGAGGAGCCGACATGGGCGCGCGCAAAATTGCCTCGGGGAAACTCGGTTCACAAATCGCTTGGGCGTGAGCAATTGCCGGAGTGCTCGCCCGACCAGGGGGGTAGCGGGGATGGGGGTGGTACCGGTCCCACGACACCGGATGCCTGCCTTGACACGTCCCCGCGGACGGCCTAGCCTTGCCGGCGTCCGGAGTCTTCTCATAGCATCACAGGCGTGAGCCGATTAAACATCCGTGGAGTGCGCTAATGGAATTATCTCTTCAACCATTTGTTGGAGTCATCGTCTCAGTCGCGCTTTTCCTCCTTGCCTACCGAAAAACAATCGGGGCGAGGAAGGAGAGAATTCATGCCGCGAACACTGATCTTGAAAAGACGCTCCTCAAGCGCATCGTGCTGGAGAGCTACCAGCCTACGGTAACCGAGGTCAGGCGATTCATAGAAGGAAAAGCACAAGATTACCGTGTAAGGACAAGGGATCTGCTCTCGGAATTACAAATTCTCACGGTACTGTTTGCCAGAGTCCTGGAGACCGACTTGATTACGTCACGGCAACGCGAAGCAATTCTGGGTAAACTCTTTCCGCTTCTTCAGAAAGCCGAAGACTCACCACTGGAGAAGGCCAGAGTCGTGGAGCACGCGGAAGAAAGAAAGCCCCTCCACAGGCGTACCATTGTGACCCTGGTCCCCATCGCACTCTTGGCGTCGGTCACGGGAACGTTGCTGGTTTTGGCATCGGCCATCATGACCGGCGCGCCTGTCGGCCTCTTAAAAACCGGCCTGCTTGTGTTCACCGCTAGCACCCTGGCCATTCTCCTGGTCCTTTTGGTCTTGAGGATTCGCGAGGCACAGGAAGAAAGCGGCAGCACACTGTCCCTCAAGGCCGGAATTACCTTTGAGGAAGAGGTTGTCTGGGTCCTGCAGAAGGGGGGCGCGCGTCTGAAGCTCGGTGAGCCGCGCCCGATTGGGGGAGACTTCATGGCCGAGATCAGAGGCAAACAACTCTTGATTGCGGTCAAGCCATGGATTGGAGGGGTCCCAATCTCGCTGGTGCGAGCGGCGGTAGATCAACTTCGGGAGGGACTCAAAGAAGAAAGCGCAGACCTGGGCATCCTTGTCGTCATGGAGTCTCTTCCCCTACCTCTGGAAAGTCTTGAAGACGCGCAGGTGCGGGTCATGACGATACGGCAGCTGCGAAACTACCTCGCCTACAAACTTACATGACCTGGGTGAGGGTCCAACGGGGAACGTCGAACAGATGAGAGAACGCGGGCCGGGCGGGGTCAGGGAGCAGAGAGTGACCCTCACCAACCTGTGGACATGCCAGGGACGAGGTGACAGCAAAGCCGGCAGAACGCCTGCGTCCTTCAACGGCTGCGACTTGCCCTGTGGGAAACGGACAAACAGAGGGAAATATCCATGGAAAAACGCAAGCACCCGCGTTTTGCGATTCAGTGTGCCATTTCTTCTTCAGGTGACAAAACCTTTGAAGCCGGGGCTGTAGCCAATCTCTCAGTGGGCAGCTGTGGGGTTGCCCGCAAGACCAATGTGTACAACGGTATGCATTTGGCACTACATATCTACCTTCCTGACCAGGAAGATCCGCTGAAAGTTGATCAAGCGGCAGTTCGGTGGGCCAAAGACCACGAGTTCGGCCTTGAATTCATCAGCACGCGGCCCGAGGAGCAGGCACGCCTTCGCCACTTCGTCAGCACGCTGGAAACACAGCTAGGTCACTGACGGATTCCTGCAAGGCCTACGCATACCCATCACAACGTCAGAGTAAAGCAGCCCCACCCTTGCCAGGATCGCTCAGCCAGGTACCCTCCCCAAAGAGCTATTACCCTCGCGCAAGTATAAGTACCACCTTCTAAAGAAGGGTAGATAGTCCCCCCCACAGAGGTATATGCTGATTGAAACAGAGCAGCCGGTCATGGAGTGACAGGCGCAGTCCTTACTCTGAAGGCGAGCGGTTCGGGTCTTGGAAGAGCCTGGAGCGCGCTAGCGCCCGGTTCGAGGAGGGTCCCATGTGGAAGCGCAACGGAAAACACAACAGCCTTCGGGACGACGAGAACTTTACGTTCCTCGGCAAGGGAGTTGACGTCAAAGGTGTCATCCATTTCGATGGCACGGTTCGTATTGACGGTCGTCTCGAGGGAGAGATTCACACGAAGGGCACGCTG
>JACZQN010000110.1 GCA_022545705.1 Nitrospirota bacterium
GAGGCTGCCCATATCAAAGGCGAAGTCGCACTCGTAGCTCTCCTGAAAAGCCCTCCGGTGGGCGTCGCTCATCATGTCAAAGATCATCGCATGGACCTGCTCCTTGGTGAGGGGCGGATGGTCGAGTTTTTTCAACTCCCCGTTGATGCGCAGCATGGGCGGCTCGCCCGCACTGAGATGGCAATCGGAGGCCCCTTCCTGTACGGTGAAACTCAGCAGTTCGGTAATATCCATGCCACTCTCCTCAGTTGCACCCGTGAACGTCAGAATGCACACCGAACCGGGCCGGTGAGGCTGACGTTCCGCAATTCTCAGGAAATAATATACACTAGCTGGCTAAACTGACCAAAACAATAGTGTTTTTCCATGAGATGCGCAACGATCGCACGGGACGCTAGATCAGGGCCAGTTCGTGCCCCGTTGTCTTCAAGGCGGCGAGGACAGAGTTGAGTTGCTGCTGCGTGTGGTCGGAGGTGACGGTGATCCTGATGCGACTGGTCTCCTTGGGAACGGTCGGCGGCCGGATAGCCGGCGCGTACACGCCGAGCTCCATCAGCCGAGAGGCCATCGCGACGGCTTTTTTCGGATCGCCAATCAGCACGGGCAGAATAGGACTTTGGCTGTCGGTGGTCTTATACCCCAGCCCCATCAGACCGGCATGGAGATGGTGTCGGTTTTCCCAGAGCCGAGCCCGGCGGTCCGGTTCGGTCCGCAAGAGGTCGAGGGCCGCGACTGACGCGGCGGCAGTCGCGGGAGGCGGGGCCGTCGTGTAGATAAAGGATCGCGCGGTGTTGAGCAAATACCGGATGAGGCTCGCGGGGCCCGCTACATAGGCTCCGCTCGTGCCGATGGCCTTCCCGAGCGTTCCCATGTGGAAGGGGAGGCGCTCTTCGATGCCGAAGTGCTCCAACGTGCCCCGCCCGTTTGCTCCCATCACCCCCGTCCCGTGGGCATCATCCACCAGAAGCCACGCGTCAAAACGATCCGCGAGGTCAAGAAGTTCCGGCAGGGGAGCCACGTCGCCATCCATGCTGAACACGCCATCGGTCACGATCAGGGTCTGGCGGCGAGAAGACCGGTGCGAGAGCAGCCGTTGCAGGTGGGCAACGTCTCGATGGCGATACACCCGGAACTCGGCGCCGCTCAGGCGACAGCCATCGATCAGACTGGCGTGGCAGAGCCGGTCAGCGAGAATCAGTCCCCCTGAGCCGATCAATGCCGGGATGAGGCCGATGTTCGCCAAATACCCGGAGCTAAAGACCAGCGCGGCTTCTGTTCCCTTGAACCGTGCGAGCGCTGATTCCAGTTCCTCATGCGGCGGCAAGGTTCCGGAAACCAGGCGCGCGGCCCCCGAGCCCACGCCAAACTTTTCCGTAGCCGCGATCGCTGCCTGCTTGAGGGCCGGATGTGTGGCCAGTCCAAGATAATTGTTCGAGGCCATGAGGATCACTTGGCGTCCCTCAGTGGTGACGAGCGGACCAGGCTCCGAGTTGAAGACCCGGAGCCGACGGACGAGCTGCTGTCGTTCAAGTTGCAGGAGGCGCTCTTCAAACATCGGAGGGACTCCAGAGCCGGAAGACGGCCTTACACAGCGCAAGAACTATACTGGCTAAGGCGAGCTTGTCAACGCGTGACCGTTCTGTCGAACCCCAGTGCGCGAATTGACATGGAGGTCTGCAACTTTGTATAAGCGCCCAGTTATTGGCGGGCTGACGGTAGGATTCCGTTAGCGGAGCAGAAAGATTCCGACAGCCACGATGACGTACAAGATCAAAGTGTTCAGAAAGAGTGGGCCACCGAATGAGGCGCAGCTCCTCAGCGGGATGGAACGCGTCATATTTCATCTCGAGCATCACCGCGTTGCGATCTTGATCGGGGTCCTCATGCTGGTGCTTGCGGCGGCGGTGGTGGGTGTGGTGATCTGGTACGACTACCGGCAAGCTGAACAAGCCGTTGAGCTGGAACAGCGAGCGGCCCGGCTGTACTTTGGCAGGCCGGTCGATGAGCCGGAGAAGGCCCGCATCCGGTTAAAGGGAGCGATCAGCCAGTATCGTCAGCTCGTCGAGCAGTACCCCCGAAGCCCTAGTGCTCAGCTCGGGTTGTATCGGCTAGGAAACGCGCTGGTGGAGTCCAATGAACTCGTTGGCGCCATTGAAGCGTACAAAAAATACATCGCCTCCTACAGGGCGAACCAGCTTGTGCTCGGGCTCGTGTCCCAGCGTTTGGGGTATGCCTACCTGCTCAGGGGAGACCACGAGCAGGCCGCCAAAGCGTTTTCCGACGTGCTCGCGCTGCCGGGGGCTCTCAATAAAGATCATGCGCTTTTGGAATTAGGGAAATTGGAGGAGGCACGTTCACGTCCTGAGGGAGCCTTGTCTCACTATCAGGATCTGACACAGCTGTATCCCCACTCTCCGTTCGCAGGTGAGGCCGGAATTCGGATTAAAGCGCTGGGGGTCAAGATGGGGCCGGAGGAGGGGGTTTCACCCCAGGGCTCTGAGGAATTCCCACCGCAAGCATCGGAGGGAAATAACCAAGCGCCAAGCGAGGAACCCTAGGCGCTGGGCAGAATCACCGCCTGGAGCGGAGCAGGCTTCAGGCTGATTCTTGACTGGGTGTTTCCGTACCGTACACGTGAGTGCCGTTCCAGCTTCTCTCACCAACGTCGGGGAAACCAGTTGGAACGGCACTAGGGGACGACGGCGAGGAGATCGCCGGGCTTGATCCGGTGACTGATCAGGCTGTTTAAGGCCTTCAGCTCGGCCACGGTAAGACGGAAGCGCTTGGCAATCTTCCACAAGCTATCTCCCACCCGTACCTTGTACCATCCTGCTCCCTTCCCCTTCGTCTTCCCCTTCGGCGCCTTGATCCGCGGGAGGGCCTCCTCAACCGTCGCCTTGGTTCCCACAGGCACCTTCAGGTAATAGGCTGACGCGTAGGGAGGCGTCACCTTGCGACGTAGCTCTGGGTTTAAGCGCCGGAGTTCAGCGGAGGAGATCCCGGTGGCACGGGCAATCGACCGAAAATGCACCGACCGCCGCACGACAACTTCGTCAAACTGGTAGGGATCCTGTGGTGCCAGTCTGAACCCAAAGTGCTCCGGGTTTTTTGCGATGATCGCGGCAGCCATAAAGCGAGGAACGTATTCCCTGGTTTCCCGACGAATGTACCGGGTCTGGGCAATTTCCCAGTAGCTCTCAGCCCGAGCCTTCCGCAACGCACGCTGCACCTTCCTCTCGCCAGCGTTGTAGGCGGCCATCGCTAATGGCCAGGTACCAAACCGATCATACAGGTTCCGGAGATGGCGAGCGGCAGCGACCGTCGATTTGATGGGATCCCGGCGCTCATCCACGTACCAGTTGACTCGAAGCCCGTAGTGCTTGGCCGTCCCTTTCATAAACTGCCAAGCTCCCGTCGCGCGTGCCCGAGAGTATGCGATGGGATTAAACCCGCTTTCGATGAGCGACAGGAACACGAGGTCAGGCGGGAGGCCAAATTCAGAAAAGATTTCATCCACCAGAGGCCGATACCGGCTAAAGCGGGTTAACCACGCTTTAAACTGTTTAGGGTTCTGGTGCTGGAAATAGCGAATGTGACGTTCAACTTTTTGATTGCGGACGAGAGGGACATACGAGATCAGTGTTCTGAAACGCGCGTGGGGGTCGTTGGCAGCTCGTATGGAGCTCCCCCAGTCTGCGAACTGCTCGGCGAATCGCTTGAGGAGCCCCGGTGCGTTTGGCTGAGCACGAAGTGCAATCTGGCTGGCTGCCACGTCGTGTGCTGCCGGAGCTTCTCCAGCGTGGGCCTCGAAATCAGCGAGGACCGTATCCGGTGTGTCCGGGTTGGTCACGGTCTCGTGCAGCGGCCGCGGCTGCACTGCCTTGACGCCAACTTCAGGCGGTTCAGCATGGGCACGCCCGCTCTCGGTGGACCACGCCGGTGCTGCGAGGTGCAAAGCAAGGACAATCAGGACCGAACCGAAGCAGCTCAGGCTTTTTTCCAGCACAGGCACCCTCCCTCCATGTTCGTCAGAGTCAGATCTCCACTAGTAATTCAACCAAGGTAAATGCTCATTGAAAGATTGTCAAGGCATACGCCGAAACTCCGGAGAAGTCTCTGCCAGTCCAACTCTTACAACGTGCTGAATGACAGAAAGTCGAGCGGATCCCTCGTCTTGACAGGGTAGGGTGCGTGTGGTAGCGTCGCTCTTTTCCTGCCCAGTCCCGAACAGTCATCACACGTTTTCGAGGTTGAACGGCGCAATGTTGAAACGGTATCTGCTTGCTCCCGGTCCCACGCCGGTCTCGCCTGAAGTGCTGCTCGCGATGGCCAAGCCCGTCATTCATCACCGGGCGCCTGAATTTGCCGAGTTATTTGGCGAGGTCCGTGAAGGCCTCAAATGGTTGTTCCAGACAAAGAATGATGTGCTGATCCTTGCGTCGTCAGGAACCGGTGGAATGGAGGGCGCGGTGGCCAACTTCCTTTCGCCGGGCGACAGGGCGTTGGTGGTCAACGGGGGTAAGTTCGGCGAACGTTGGGGGAAGATCTGCAAGACCTTTGGCGCCCATGTCACGGAGATCAAGGTGGAGTGGGGGCATGCTGTGGACCCCCAGGCCGTCGCGGACGTCTTGAAGAAAGATCCTGCGATTAAGGCTGTCTACGTACAGGCGAGCGAAACCTCCACCGGCGTCGCGCACGATACCAAGGCGCTGGCCGAGGTCGTGAGGACCTGCGAGGGGACGATTCTCGTGGTGGACGCGATTACCGCGCTGGGCGTCTTCGACATTCAGACAGATGCCTGGGGCCTGGATGTGGTTGTCACCGGCTCGCAGAAAGCGCTGATGTTGCCCCCCGGTCTGGCGTTCGTCAGTGTCAGCGAAAAAGCCTGGCAGGTGGCTGAGAAAGCCAGGAACGGGGCCTTTTACTTTGATTTGAAGAAGGAACGTGCCTCACAGGTGAAGAACCAAACGGCTTATACCCCTGCGGTGTCCATGATCATCGGCCTCCAAGAGGTTCTGCGTACGCTGAAAGCCGAAGGGTTGGATGCAGTGTTTGCACGTCAAGAGCGCCTGGCTCATGCGATGCGCGAAGGCGTGAAAGCGGCTGGGCTCTCGCTGTTCCCGAAGATGTCGCCCAGTAATGCCCTCACCGCTATTTCCGCTCCGGACGGGGTGGACGGTCAGGCGATCTATAAGAATTTGAGAGTGCAGTACGGGATCACAGCCGCCGGTGGTCAGGACCACTTGAAGGGACAAATCTTCCGGATTGCCCATATGGGGTACGTCGATACCTTCGATGTGATCATGTCGCTCGCGGCTGTCGAAATGGTGCTCAAGAGCCTAGGGCACTCCATCAAGCTCGGTAGTGGGGTCGCGAAAGCCCAGGAACTCCTCCTCGCGAAGTCTTAGCCCTCGCTTTTGCACGAGAACACCGATGAAGATTCTGGTCAGTGACAGTATCTCCAAGCGTGGAGTCGAGATCCTTGAGAAGGCAGGCTTCACGGTGGATGTGAAGACTAAACTTTCCAAGGCTGATCTGCTCAGGGAGATCAATGCGTATGAGGGGCTCATCGTGCGGTCGGCCACGAAGGTCACCGCCAAGGTGATCGAAGCGGCTGAACGCTTAAAAGTGATCGGCCGCGCGGGATCCGGTTTAGACAACGTGGATACCCAGGCTGCGACCCGGCGGGGCGTGGTCGTGATGAATACCCCGGGTGGGAACACGGTCACCACCGCAGAGCACACGATGTCGATGATCCTCGCGATGACGCGGCGAATCCCCCAGGCAACCAGTTCGATGAAAGCGGGGAAGTGGGAAAAAGAACGCTTCATGGGGGTCGAGCTTTACAACAAGACCTTGGGCATTATCGGGATCGGGCAGATCGGGGGCTATGTGGCCAAGCTGGCGCAGGGGCTCTCGCTGAACGTGATCGCGTACGACCCGTTTCTCGCCCAGGAGCAGGCTCAGAAAATGGGAGTCCACCTGGTGGACCTCGCAGAAATCTACCGGCGCGCGGACATCATTTCCGTGCACACCCCGCTGACAGCCGAGACCCGATCATTGATCAATGCAGACGCCATCGCGCAGATGAAGCCCGGTGTCATGATCGTGAACTGTGCGCGTGGCGGGGTTATTAATGAAACGGATCTCGTGGAGGCGCTCAAAGCCAGGCGGGTGGCCGCTGCAGCGTTCGATGTCTTCGAGGAAG
>JACZQN010000028.1 GCA_022545705.1 Nitrospirota bacterium
GGTAACCGTCGGGCCGCCGACCGAGCACTCGCAGGACGAGGTTCACCTTGGCAGGAGCACAGACTTGAACGGTGGCCACCGTCTCCACGTTGGTTTCTGAAGGTCTCCTAGCCCGCATTATTCATGACGGTTCGTCGCGTTCCACCCGTTGCAATAGTAGCGCAACGGGTGAATAGTAGAAGCGTTCATGAATAATGCGGGCTAATCACGCCCCCCTTTGATGGCATATTTTTCGAGACGGTATCGGAACGAACGAGAGTTGAGTTGGAGCAGCCTTGCGGCCTTCTTTTTGACCCACCTGGATCGCTCCAACGCCTTGAGTAGGAAATCCTTTTCGATCGAGCTCATGAACCCTTCCAAGTCGAGTCCGTCGGGAGGGAAGTCATTCACGTGGGCCGGCTTGGGCGAGGCGGCGGGACGATTGAGCCATCCCGCAATATTCTCTTCTGTCACCAGGGGCCCCTCCGCAAAGGCCACGACACGCTCGATGAGGTTTTCCAGTTCCCTCACGTTCCCCCTCCACTCATGGGCATCCAAGAGGCGCCCCGCCTCCGGCGTGAGTTTCAGCGCAGGCTTTCCGCTTGCGCGCGAGAACTGCTCGAGGAAATGCTGCGCCAACATCGGGATATCCTCAACCCGGTCTCGTAAGGCGGGCAAGTTGATCGGAATGACGTCTAACCGGTAATAGAGGTCTTCCCGGAACGACCCATCGGCGACAGCCTTCTCGAGATCCCTGTTTGTGGCAGCGATGATCCGGATATCGATCTTGACATCTTTCGTCCCTCCGATCCGGCGAAACTCGCGTTCCTGGATGACTCGCAAGAGTTTGACTTGGGTTGCCGGCGTGGTCTCAACGATCTCGTCGAGGAAGATCGTGCCGCCGTTAGCCATTTCGAACAACCCCGCCTTGGTCGAGATGGCACCGGTAAAGGACCCTTTCATGTGTCCGAAGAGTTCGCTCTCCAACAGCGGTTCCGGCAACGCGCTGCAGTTGATCGAGACAAAGGGCATGCGCGTCCGCGAGCTGTTCGCATGAATGGCGCGGGCCACGAGTTCCTTCCCGGTTCCGCTTTCCCCGCAGATCAGCACGTTGCTCTTGGTGTCCGCCACCTTACGGATGACCTCGAACACCTTCTGAATGGCCTCGCTCTGCCCGATGATCTTCGCCAAGGACGCCTGGCCAGCGATCTCTCGTTTCAAGAGCAGGTTCTCGGTGGAGAGACGCCGTTTCTCCAGCGCGTTCCGAATGATGAGCTGGACCTCCTCGACTTCGAAGGGCTTGGTCAGGTAGTCGTACGCCCCCATCTTCATGGCTTCCACGGCCGACTCCGCCGTTGCAAACGCCGTAATAATCAGCACGACCGATTCGGGCGAGGCTTCCTTGACAGCCTTGAGAATCTCGAGCCCCCCGACCTTGGGCATCTTTAAATCGGTGATCACCAGGTCAAAGAGTTCCTTCTCCAGCGACGCGATGGCCTCTTCCCCGTCGGATGCCGCCGTCACGGTGTAGCCCGCGCGCTTGAGCATAATGCTCAAGACATCTCGCATGCTCTGTTCATCATCGACGATCAGTATCTTTTCCACGGCTCCCTACCCTCATGCCATAAGCGCGGGCCGTCATCAGCGGATACGGGCAAGCACACGGTGAAGCAAGATCCCTTGCCTTCGTGGCTGTCCACCCGGATCCAGCCGCTGTGAAGATCCACGATCCGGTGGACCGCAGCCAGTCCGAGCCCCGATCCCTGCTTCTTCGTGGTGAAGAAAGGAAAGAAGATTTTATCCAGCTCCTGCTTCTTGATTCCTTCCCCAGTATCCTGAAACGCGATCTCGATCACGTCCCCGCTGCGCCCGCCAGATGCGACCCGGCGCCGACCGGTGGAAATCCTCAGATGCCCGCCCGAAGGCATAGCCTGGAACGCATTGACGGCAAGATTCCAAAACACCTGCTTCAATTGGTCCGGATCTACTTGAGCCGTCATCGGACCCTTGCCGTGATTCGCGGTCAACGTCACGCCGGGCTGCGCTTGAGCCTCGTGCCTAATCAGATCAAGCGTCTCGCTCACCAAGGCGTCGATATCGCACTCCTTCAGGTTCAGCGCCGGCGGCCGTGCGTAGAGCAAGAAATCCGTCACGATACTGTCGAGTCGTCTCGCTTCCCGGACCGCGATGTCCATTAGGTGCGCGTTCGTTTCGTCCCCCGCGAGGTCCTTCCGCAGCATTTGCATCGCGCCGGCCATGGCGGCCAACGGATTGCGAATCTCGTGCGCCATGCCTGCCGACATTTCGCCGAGTGTCGCGAGCCACTCCCGACGGCGCATCTCCTCTTCCAGATCCCGGATCTTCGTGAGATCCCTGAAGACACCAACCAACCCGATCTGAGCGCCGGCTTCCGTGAGGGGTGAGAGGGTGACCCCGAGCACCAGCCGATTGCCGTCAGCGCGCTTGCTCTCGGCCTCAAACCGGTACGGAACCGCCAACGTCGCCGGAGTCATGCCGGGCACCCCGTCTTGCTCCCAGCTAAACACTTCCCACCAGGGCCAGCCTCGCACCGCCTCAACTGCGTATCCCGTAACCTCCTGCGCCGCTCGGTTGAAGGATGTGATCCGCCCCTCCGGGTCCGTCGTGAAGACGCCGCTGCTGATGCTCTGGACGACATTTTCGTGAAAAGCTTGTAACCGACTCAGCCCCCGTTCTTTCTCCACCAGGGATTGATCCGCTCGCTCAAGCTGTTCGGCCACTGTCCCGCTCAGATATCCCACAACGATGAATGCCAGGGCGTGGGTGCCAAAGATGTGAAAGGTCTCGCCGACCGACAGGCCGCTGCGCTGAAACCAGCTTACCGACTCCACAAGTTCGTAAAGCTGGACGTTCGTGCTCAACCCGAACAGGATCACCGACACCCCCGCAGTCATCAGGCTTCCCCAGCGTCTCAGGATCAGGCTCGCGAGCGCGATCGTAATGATGTACAGCACGGGGAACGGACTGTCGATGATCCCGGTCCTGATCACCAAGAATGTCTCCAAGAGCAAGTCCACCCCTATCTGAAGGTAGGCAAAGTGCGTCAGCGCCACAGCGCTTGTCAGATGCCTGAGAATGAACGCGTAGCCGATCGTGATCGCATAGGTCAGCACGATCATCGCATAATAGGCAAGGACAAGCTCGCCCTGGACGATCTGAAACGCGATCGCCAGACCCAGCAGCAGCGTCACCGCGACCACCCGGAGGCTCATCAACCATTTCAATCTGCCCCTGAGTTCGTGCATGGGCTCTCACGAGCTGCCGCGGGAAGCGAGCCGTGGCCTGAAGAGCGACAACCACCGCCGCAACGACGGGATACCCTCCACCGGCGTCAACGTCGGCGCCCACGGTGGATGTGCCTGGCGTCGCGAACCGTCACCCGACCACCGAGGCCATCTCGAAGATCGGCAGATACATGGCGATGACGATAAAGCCGATGACCGTCCCCAGAAAAACCATCATGATCGGTTCTAACAACGACGTGAGCGCCGCGACCGCCGTATCGACCTCGTCGTCATAAAAGTCAGCGATCTTCCCCAACATGTTATCCAAGGCACCAGTGGATTCACCAACAGACACCATCTGCGTGACCATGGCAGGAAACACGCCGCTCTTGGCGAGGGGGTCCGCCAGGGTTTTCCCTTCGCTGATGCTCTGCCTCGCCCCCAAGATGGCATTCTCGACCACCCTGTTACCCGAGGCCTTCGCCGTAATGATCAGGCCCTCCATGATGGGCACGCCGCTGGAAATCAGGGTTCCGAGTGTCCGGGTGAACTTGGCGACCGAGGTCTTGCGGATCAACGTTCCGACCACCGGAAGCTTGAGAAAGAAGCGGTCCATGAGCAAACGGCCCTTCGGAGTCTTGTAATATCGCTTAAGGCCATAGCCAAGAGCGATACCCGCCACCACCATGTGGATAATGTAGGACTGCATGAAATTACTGGTGTCCATCACGAACTGAGTCAGCGCCGGAAGTCCTACTTTTCCACCAGACATTTCCTTGAACATTTGGGCAAAGATCGGGATCACCCAGACCATGAGCACGGTGATCACAACCACAGCCACACCCAAGATGCTCGCAGGATAGACCATGGCCGACTTGACTTGGCTTTTGAGCTTCATCGACTTCTCTATGTGCTTGGCCAACCGGCCTAAGATCGTATCCAGCAATCCGCCAATCTCACCCGCGTGGACCATGTTCACATACAATTCATCAAACACTTTGGGATGCTTCTTGAGCGCATCCGTGAAGGTCGAACCCCCTTCGACCGCCAACCGGACTTCACCGACCGTCTTCGCGAGCGTCTTGTTGTCCGATTGCGCACCGAGAATGTCGAGGCACTGGATCAGCGGGAGGCCAGCGTTAATCATGGTCGCGAACTGACGGGTGAACACGACCACATCCTTATCGGAGACGCCACCACCACCGATTTCGATATCCCACCAGTTTTTCTTGCCCCGAAGACTCGTGACGACGATCTGCTGGCGGCTGAGTTGTTCTTTGGCCTGGTCGGCGGAGCCCGCCGTGATCTGACCCTTTTTGACTACCCCCTGACGCGTTTTCCCCACATACGCAAACGTGGCCATCGGCTACCTCATGAATGCGTTCTTAGGCAATGGTTGGCAGGCCTCCTGGTCGTTGGGCAGGCCGGGGCCTCCTCGACCCTACGACATGGCACGTCTTCTTCCTCACGATCCAGCGCCCGCGACGAACAGTGGCGTGGGCGATAGATGTCCACGCCCATACTACAAGAAGAGTCTGGATACCGCCTGGGCGAAGGAACGCGCAAAATTCGGCATTCGCTTTGCCTGGTGGTAGCTCTCTTATTTTACGCGCTGTTCGATTGATTTGGACGAAAATGGTCCAAGAAAAAGTCTACTGGAAGGCCTGGGCGTTGTCAAATTTCGTCCAATTTTCGAGAGCGGGTGGTCAGTACCTAATGGAGGGGGCTCTTTCGCGGCGTTCCGCATTGGCAGACTCACGCCTCTTCAGCGCCGAGATGCAGGAAGCTCCTGTACAGATAATGGAATCCGGAGAGGAGGGTCAGTCCCACCATGGTGTACAGCAAGGGCTGGAGAAGCTGGAGGTCCATCTGGCGGTACGTGAACACAAGGGCCAATATCAGGTAGGCTAGTTGGAACAGGGTGGTCCCCTTGCCCAGCAACGTGGGAGAGATATCGACCCGCAATTCGGTCAGCCTCGCGACAAGCGTGCCGGTTATGAGGATGATGTCACGACTCACGACCACGATCGTAATCCACAAGGGCACGAGGTGCAGAACGGAGAGGGTCACAAAGCCAGAGGTCAGCAAGAGTTTGTCGGCCAGTGGATCCAAGTAGGCCCCCAACCTCGTGCGCTTATTGGCCACCCGTGCGATCGTGCCATCCAGACCATCTGTCAAGCCCGCGAGCAAGAGCACCCCCAAGGCATACTCGTACCGCTCGTAGAGAAGGAAGCCGACGAAGACAGGGATGAGAACGATCCGAAGAATCGTCAGGCTATTTGGAACATTAAACGCTTCGCCGATGATCGCCGCCTCGTGCTTGATGACTTCGTGTACTCGCTGGGGTCCCATGTGACGGCACTCCAATTATTGAAATGCAATATAAGGACAGGAACGCGATGATGTCAACGGCGGTTGCACTTCCTGACAAGGCCGATTATAGTAGGTTGCCGGAAGCAAGATGGTTCCGCAGGCGTTGCAGGGAGTCACGTATGAGTTCGCTTCCGCTCTCGTTTAAGAAACACGGCGTCGTCGAGCGTCATCAGGTCGAAGGTAACGACCCGAGTGACCGCTCCTTCTCACGATCCATCCTGGTGAGCCGAACCCCTCAAGGATACTCGGCACAAGTGATGTACGAAGCCCTGACCGTGGAAGGCCAAACATTCACAACGATCGGCGCAGCCGTCCAAAGCGTCGTGGACAAACTCAGAGAGCTGGGCTTCAGACGGTTGCGAACCCGCCCGAATTTCAAGGGTCAACGCTACCTGGCCGAGAAAGAGACATGGGTCGACTATCCGGACAATTAAGAATTGACGATTGAGTCATTGCCGATTGGTTCATTGACAGTAATCAGACAACGACCCATCAAGATTGCCGATTGGGCGATTGTGTGATTGGGCCATCTATTGGGCCAATCGTCGAGCACTCACTCAATCAATTCCGGATCAATTCCTCGAAAATCAGGTCGTGGATCCGAGGACGGAACGTCTGAATTCTCTCATTCCGTCTGGTCGGATGGACCCTGTTCGAGAGCAGGATCACTTCCAGTTCGCACGTCGGATCAATCCAGAGCGAGGTCCCGGTATAGCCTAGGTGCCCGAACGCGGAGGAGGAGAACCTCGTGCCGGACGCAGAGGGCTTGGAGGGAGTATCCCATCCCATTCCCCAGCTCGAAGCTTCGGCTGGATCCTGCCTCCTCGCAAAGCGCCGCACGAGGTCAGGGGAGAGCAAGCTGTCTTGGTTCAGGTAACTCCTGAGCCAGCGACCGGCAACGGTCAGAACTGACACTGCAGTTCCGAACAATCCCGCGTGGCCGGCGACGCCTCCCATCGCAAACGCGTTCTCATCATGCACCTCCCCCCGGAGAACCCGACCACGCCAGGGATCATCCTCGGTCGGCGCGACTACCCGAACATCCGCCGAGCGGCCACTCGCCCCATCGCCCGAGACGCGGCCGTTCATCACGAAGAACAGGGGCTCGGCGCCGATCCGACCATAGATCCGATCGCGACAGAACAGGGCGAGGGACCTCCCACTCAGCCGTTCGACGAGCGCCCCCAGCAAGATAAACCCCAGGTCGCTGTAACAGACGTGTGCGCCAACCGGTGAGAGCAAGGACTCCCGGCGGATGTAGTCCACAGCCAACCGCCTGGCCTCGTCGCTGCCAAGGAAGCCAGGCTGGCCTCGCTCTCGCTCGGCGACCTGCTCATAAATGGGACGCCACGCAGGCAGCCCCGAGCGATGGCCTAACAGGTGGCTGACCGTCGCCTTGCCGATCGCGCTGCCTTTCAGCGTATCGAGGAAATCTTCCAACGGATCGTCCAAGCCAAGCTGGTCATCCTGCACCAGGCAGAGAATAGCCGTTGTAGTCGCGAGCGGTTTGGTGAGCGAGGCTAGATCATACACTGTGTCTGGACCAGCCGGTTCTTTTTTGGGGATGAGCGCGGCCAGGCCAAACGCTTGGTGGTAGACGATTCGGCCGCCCACCCTGACCATCAACACCGCACCGGGGAACACCCCGGTGTCCACCGCGGACTGCATGGCGGTGCCGATGGGATCGGGCCGGCTCATGGGGGCGGAGCGAGGCAGGAAGCCGGTGGCTTACCGGCGGAAGCCTTCGGTGAATTTTTCGGGTCGGTCGGGGGAATCGGGCTGATGCTCATCTCCTTCCTCGATTTCCAGCATGCGCTCAAATGACCGCAACGTTGAGCGCAAGCGCTCGATCGCCAGCAAACGTTGTTTCCGAAGTTCTGACAGATCATGCTGCGCATCGGTCAATTCTTGACGCGCCTCCCGGATTAATTCAGCCGCCTTGAGCTCGGCTTCCTTCATGATCAGCTCGGCCTCCCGCTGCGCGGACTGTTTGAGGTTGTCCGCAATGCCTTGCGCAGACACCAGTGTCTGGGTCAGCGTCGCTTCCTTTCGTTTCAGCTCAGCAAGCTGTCCCTCCGCAGAAACGAGCTTCTCACGCAAGATGGCATTCTCCCGAATCAGCTCCTCCACGGCTTGCGCCAGGTCTTCCCGGAATCGGTTCACGTCCTGGCGATCGTATCCTCGCAGGCGAACCTTGAACACCATGTGCTGAATGTCCAGTGGTGTAAGTTTCATGGTCTATCGAAGCCTCCGTCCAATGTCCTGTAACACCCCGACCAAGAAATGGTCGAGAAAATAGATGGCAACGATCAGAAGGATGGGCGAAACATCGATCATCATTCCCCGGTATCCCATCATCCGCCATAGGCTACGACGAATCGGATCGAGCAACGGATCAGTCAGGGCGCTCAACGTCTGGACAATCACGTTTGAAGGATTAGGTTGCACCCATGAAATCAAGACCCTGATAATGACTACCCAGATATAGATCTGGAGGAGCATGTGTATAACAAAAGCTATGGACGATAGGAAGTTTCCCGCGACAAACATTATTGCCTCAGTGGTTGATCTACCCCCCCAGTTCCCGAGACCGCTTCGTCGCGGCCTCTACGGCTGCCATCAGCGTGGCGCGTACCCGTCCTCGCTCCAGGCAATGCAGCCCTGCGATTGTCGTCCCCCCAGGCGATGCCACACGGTCTTTCAGGCGAGCCGGATGCTCGCCGCTTTGAAGCACCATCTGGGCCGCTCCGAGTACCGTTTGGGCAGCGAGCACTTCCGCAATGCCCCGCGGCAGCCCCATTTTCACACCACCATCCGCCATCGCTTCGATGGCCAAGAACGCATAGGCAGGACCGCTCCCGCTCAGACCTGTGACGGCGTCCATCAGACGCTCCTCGACGGTCACGGTCCGACCGACTGCGTCGAACAGGATCTGCGTCAGGCGGCGGTCCTCTTCCGTCGCACCTGGTCCTAAGGCGAGAGCCGATACGCCTTCGCGGATCAGGGCCGGCATATTTGGCATCACGCGCACAATCCTGGTTCCATCCGGCGCCGATGCTCCTATCTTCCGGATGGAGATTCCTGCCAAGATTGAGATGACGAGCTTGCCCGCGAGGACTGGAGCAATGCTCTCCATGACGGCTCCCAGTGACTGCGGCTTCACCGCCAGCAACGCCACATCCGCCCAGGCAACGGCCTCACGATTGTCGGACCCGACCGGAATTCCAAACCGCTGCTTGATGACGTCGCGGCGCTCCGCGCTGATGTCGGTGGCACGCAACGCCTCTGGGCTGAACGCGTGCGACCCTAGGATACCGGCCAGCAGCGCTTCCGCCATCTGGCCCGCTCCGACACAGGCTAATGTGCGTAACACTGCCATGCTCAGTTACCCGTTCGGTCGCTCCCCGAAGATTGCCGAGCCCACACGCACCATCGTTGCGCCTTCCTCAACCGCGATCTCGTAATCGTGGGACATGCCCATCGAAAGTTCACCAAAGCGGATTCGGCGAAGGTTCATGCGCGCGAGCGAGGTTGCCAGTGCGCGGGCGCGGCTAAAGTACGGCCTGGCGCCTTCCGGCTCCGGGGTAGGAGGAGGCATGACCATCAAGCCCTTGACTGCCAAGTGTGCCATCGCGTCTAAGGTAGGAAGCGCCTCGGCGACGCCTTCGGGGGTGAAGCCAGCCTTGGTCTGCTCCCCCCCGATATTCACCTCGAGGAGAACCGCCTGGCAAACGCCCGCCTCCGCCGCACGACGATCAACCTCCGTGGCCAGCTCCACACTATCCACTGAGTGGATCATCTCGAACCGTCCTACAACCGTCTTGACCTTCCGACGCTGCAGCTTCCCAATGAAGTGCCAACGCACACCAGCCGACGAGCCGAGTGCCTCGATCTTGGGCAGGGCCTCCTGGAGACGGTTTTCCCCGAAAATCCTCACCCCTGCCTCAATGGCCTGGCGAATGCGATCGACTGAGACGAACTTGGTCGCCGCGATCAAGCGGACCGCCGTCGGCTCACGACCGACTCGCTCCGCCGCCTTTCGAATATTCCCATAGAGAATGCTGATGTTCCGGGCAATGGTCTCCGCGCCACGTGTGTCCGCCAAGTTCGCTTCCCATCAATAGCTGCGTGGGAAATCTCACACGCTGAGCGTGCTGCTCTGACCAGTCTTGTTCCTCGGATCACAGGTCAGGTCATTCTACCGAAAGCCCTCGCCGCTTGTCAGTGGTGCTGGGACATGCGCCCAGACCGGCGTGGGTTTCAGGCCAGCCGATGGGTCACCATGATCCCGCTGACCATGGTTCCGTTCACCACTCCATCGCGGCGGTAGGAGTAAAAGAGGTCGGGGTGGCATACGGTACAGGCTCGAACCGTCCAGATCCGCTCGGCCTTGACACCGACGGATTGCGCCTGTTGACCGACGAGCCTCCCAAGGTCCAACCGAGCCCTCTCACCGCCCGTTTCCTGAATCACGGAAGACCAATCCGGGAAGCCCGTTCGGAGCGGACCTAACACTGGCTCATCCACTTCGTAGCAGCACGGCCCAATGGATGGTCCGATCCCCACATGGAGCGACCTCGCAGGTGAACCAAATGCCCGATACATCACCGCGAGGGTCTTCGGGATGATTCCGGCGACAGCCCCACGCCATCCGGCGTGCACCGCCGCGACAACGTGGCGATCCGGATCGTATATCAACACCGGCACGCAATCCGCCGTCCTCACCGTCAGGAGAATGCCGGGCTGGTTGGTGACCAGGGCATCCCACGCTCCCGTAAACGCTTGCTGGCTCCGGACAGGCCGGTCAAGAACCAGGATATCGGTCCCGTGTACCTGGTCCACCGACACCACGACGCACGGGATGGAGCGCGATCCGCACACGCTGGCCGGCAGGGCTGCGTCGAGGCTTTCACGGCCCGTAATCCAGGGACCGGTTCGCGCATGCCGCTTCGCCTTCGCTCTCTCCAGCGCACGGTGAGCCCTCTGGTGGCGCGTCCCGAAATAATGCCAGATCTCCTCATGGCCCTCCGTAAAGGCGGGCAGCGTGATGTGTGTTGCCGGTATAGATGTCTTCACGTCGTACGCTCCACGTCTCACGCTTTACGCTTCACGTCTCACGCTCCGTGCTAGTCCGCCTTCTTTCTGAGAAAGGTCGGGACATCCCAGGAGTCGTCCGGAAGCAGACCGAGCCGTTCTTGGTTCTCGCGCTTCCTGGTCAGCCTCCGCAAGAACGTGGGACGCTCCAGATGCTTGGCCGCCACCTCGCTCGCTGCCGCCTGAACGCCAGCCATGGCCGGCTCTGGGGCCCGAACGGTGGCAGCGGTCTGCCTCTCAATGCTGGACAGCTTCACCGTTGATTCCTCGCGATCAAACCCGGTGGCAATCACGGTCACCACCAAGTCATCGCCCAAGTCCGGATTGATCACCTGCCCTACAATGATGTTAGCCTCGGGATCAGCGGCTTCCTTGATAATCGAGGCGGCCTCATCCACTTCGTGCAGCGAGAGGCTCGCTCCTCCCGTGATGTTGAGTAAGACCCCCCTCGCGCCTTCAACACTGCCTTCCTCAAGCAAGGGGCTTGAGATTGCCTTCCGCGCCGCCTCCATGGCCCGACCCGTGCCTTGGGCAACCCCCATCCCCATGACTGACCGGCCTGTATGCGTCATCACGGTGCGGACATCCGCAAAGTCCACGTTCACGTGACCCGAGGTCGTGACCACATCGGCAATACCCTGGATCGCCTGCCTTAAGACGTCGTCCGCTATCTTGAAGGCCTCCAGAAGCGGGGTCCTCTTATCGACGATCCCGAGCAAGCGCTGATTCGGAATGACCAACAAGGTATCTACCTGTTTCCTTAATTCCCGGATCCCTTCTTCCGCGTAGTTCATCCGCCGCCGACCTTCGTACTGAAACGGCTTGCTTACGACTCCCACCGTAAGCATGCCGAGTTCCCGCGCGATGCGAGCGACAATGGGGGCACCGCCCGTCCCGGTTCCTCCGCCCATGCCCGCCGTGACAAACGCCATGTCGGCGCCATCCAGGCAATCGCGGATCAAGTCCTTGCTTTCCTGCGCCGCCTCCCGACCGACATCGGGGTTCGCCCCCGCACCCAACCCTCGGGCCCGCTCCGGACCCAACTGAATCTTGTACGAAGCCCTGGAGTGTCCCAGGGCCTGAAGATCCGTGTTCGCCGCGACGAACTCCACACGGCTAAGCCCTGCCCCAATCATCGTATTCACCGCGTTGCAGCCAGCCCCGCCTATCCCGATGACCTTGATGCAGACCGGCGCGACTCCGCTTTCCTGAAATGAAAACATGGTACCCCTCCCTTCCTTGATGGGAAGTGTTCAGCCTTTAGAGTCACTTCGTTTCGTCTGTTGGGTCTACCGCTTCCTGAGCTCACCGCTGATGGCCGACACGCTGAACGCCTGCACTAGAAAAATTCGAGCATCCATTCGCGCACCCTGCCGAAGACCCTCCCCACTCGCCTCGCGCTTCGCAATCCACTCGTGTCCAGTCCATTCGTGTGCTGACAGGCGCGCAGGATCAGTCCTACTCCTGTCGCGTGCATCGGAGTCCCCGCGATATCCCGCAACCCGTCGACCCCGGTCGGCACCCCTCGGCGAACAGGCAGATCCAGCACCTGCTCAGCGGCATCGGGCATCCCAGCCAGCATGGATGTCCCCCCGGTGATCACCACCCCAGCGCCCAGCATCCCTTCATAGCCGGCGCGCACGATCTCATGGCGCACGAGGTCGAACATTTCTTCGACCCGCGACTCGATGATCTCAGCCAGCTCTCTTCGAGGAACGGCTCGGGCAGGCCGGTCACCCATGCTTGGCACTTCCACCATCTCTTTCTCCTTGATCAGTTCCACCTTGGCGATCCCATGCTGGATCTTGATCCGTTCAGCTTCGGATTGCGATGTGAGGAGCCCGATCGCGATATCCTTGGTGAGGTTCTGCCCCCCGATGGGCAGGACGGTTGTGTGGCGGATACTGCCATCCACAAAGATCGCCAGGTCAGTGGTACCGCCTCCTAGATCCACCATCGCCACGCCAAGCTCGCGCTCCTCGGCGCTCAACACGGCCTCGCTGGAGGCGAGGGGCTGGAGCACGATGTCAACCACATCCAGGCCCGCCCGGTTCACGCTCTTGATGATATTCTGGGCAGAGGTAATCGCTCCGGTGATGATGTGGATATCCACCTCAAGCCGTGTTCCTGACATTCCCATCGGCTCCCGGATTCCATCCTGGTCATCCACGATGAACTCTCGAGGAATGACGTGAAGAATCCGCCGATCCGACCCAAGCACGGCTATCTGGCGGGCTGCCTCCATGGCACGCTGCACGTCGCTCCGGGTGACCTCCTGTTTCTTCAACGCGACGACCCCACGGGAACTTTCTCCCGAGATATGACTACCGGCGATCCCTGTATACACCGAGTTAATCTGGACCGCAGCCATCAGCTCGGCTTCCTCGACAGCCTTTTTGATGGACTCCACGGTGCTCTCAATATCCACGACGACGCCTTTGCGAAGACCACGGGAAGGGCTGGACCCGACCCCGATAATGTTGACCGATCCGTCCTCCGACACCTCTGCGACGATCGCGCAGATTTTCGTCGTTCCGATGTCTAGCCCAACCAGTATGTGCGCTCGTCTGGCCACCGCCGGTTACCCCCTTTTGCGCACGATCACTTTGCCCGGAAACCGCAGATCGATGTCCTCGAGTTGATCGGGGATATCGGCGCGGCGTAGGAGTCCAAGCTGTCGGTACCGGCCCAATTGCTCCTCAAACAGGGTGGAAGCGAACTGGAAACGCATCCCCTTGATATAGGCCACCGCGTGATCCGGATCGCTAACATCCACTTCAGGCCGGCCTTCGAGCGACCGCCCCAGCAGAGAGGCGAGCTTGATCCCGACCTGGGCCGCCTGAACGGCTCGCGGCTCCCCCAGGATCAGGAGGTTGGGATCAATGCCGACCAGCACTGGCAGGCCGGAGTCCCGTCTGGCGGTCAGCACAGAGAGCACTTGCCCCTCTTGATCCAGCAACAGAGTTAAGGAAGACCCTCGCAGCATCGCTGCTGCCCGCCGTTCCGTAATGTGAATTGCCAGGGTGTGCGGCAGCCTTCGGGTGAGCGTCGCTTCCTTAATTAAGGGGTGGGACTCCACCTGGGCGACCACTTGGGCCGGGCTCACGGAAAGCAACGTCTCGCCTGGGGGCAGCTCCAACAGCTTCATAATTTCGTGGCGAGGAACACGATCGTCTCCGGTCAGTTGGATCTCACGGATCTCGAACCAGCTTGCCAGAAGGGGTCGCGCCTCCCAGTAGACCACCGCCGTGCCCCACCCACCGAGCAAAAAGGCAGTGGCCCAAACCGTTACTCGGCCCACGCGACCGACCAGACCGGACTGCCGTCCCCCGGAGCGCGCTCGGACAACTTGTCTTTGGACATTCGGTCGCCTCACCTGTTTCCGCCGGAACCACCCGCTCATAGTGCACCTCATCCTTAGAGGAGACTTACTGGACGAGCCCTCTCTGTCCCGGCAGCATCGGAGCCGCAGAGGGATGGGAGGTCCTCCATCGCTCTACCGCAGACTCCAGAATCCGCTCGGTCAGAGTATCGTAGTCCAGACCGGCCTTTGCTGCCGCCATCGGCAGAAGGCTGGTCTCGGTCATGCCGGGGATCGTGTTCACCTCTAAGACATACGGACGTCCCCGTGGCGTCACTCGCAAATCCACCCGGGCAGCCCCCTGGCACCCGATGACCTCGTACGCCCGAAGAGCCAGATCGCGTACTCGCCGGGTCACCTCAGCCGGCAACGGAGCCGGGCACAGGTAACGGGTTCGCCCCTTCTCGTACTTAGCCGCATAATCGTAAAATCCATCCGGCGCGACAATCTCGATCGCAGGCAGTGCCGTCGGTCGCGTGCGCCCGCCCAACACGGAGACCGCCACCTCGTGGCCCGGAATATAGGACT
Source organism: Nitrospirota bacterium (assembly GCA_022545705.1). Lineage (GTDB taxonomy): Bacteria > Nitrospirota > Nitrospiria > Nitrospirales > Nitrospiraceae > JACZQN01. The sequence continues at coordinate 14,599 of JACZQN010000028.1, forward strand.
CCACCACCGCTTCCCGCCCGAATGCATGCGCTCGCCGAAGTGCTGATCGCCAGTCCGTTGCCCGACGGACAACCGAGACTCCGATCGTGGATCCCTGCGCTGCTGGCTTCACGACAACCGGCCAAGTCATCCCCTTCGGAAGCGCGTGGGACCGGCCTGCTCGCCGGCCTCCTGCCCAGACCACTGCTCCCTTCGGCACCGGAATGCCATCCCGTTGCAGCAACACTTTCGCAGTGGCCTTGTGCATCGCGATTGCGCTGGCCTTCACACCGGATCCTGTGTAGGGCATCCCGACAATCTCCAGCAGTCCCTGAATGGAGCCATCTTCGCCACCCGGTCCATGGAGCGCCAAGAACGCCACCTCGACTTTTCTGGCGAGCAGTTGTTGTGGGAGCGAGGCATCAACATCTATCGCCACAGCCGTGTAGCCTCGACGGATGAGCGCGCGGTGGATCGCCTGCCCGCTCCTCAGCGAGATCTCCCGCTCAGGCGATTGTCCACCCAGTAGCACGCCGATGCGCGCCCGTTTCAGAAACACGTTACCCGTTACCCATCACTCATCACGGTATTTAGGGTTGACCGACAATTTTCAGCTCGAGTTCCAGCGTGACACCCGTTTGGGTTTCGACAGTCCGGCCAACCTTTTTGATCAACGCGATGACGTCTGCAGCCCGGGCCCGGCCCCGATTCACAATGAAATTGGCGTGCTTCTCCGAAACATGTGCATCGCCAACCCGTAAGCCCTTCAGGCCCGCGGCCTCGATCAACCGCCCCGCTGTCTCACGACCGGGGTTCTTGAAGACGCAGCCGGCATTCGGCAGCGTCAACGGCTGCGTCGCTTTCCGATAAGCTAAGTAATCCTTGACGACCGTTTGAATCCTCTCCCGGGATGCGGGCTTCAGCTGCAGCCACACCCCGGCAATCACCCCACGGGGGAGGCGGGCCCGGCGGTAGCTGAACCGAATGGACGACGCCGGCCACTCCACTATCCGTCCGGCTGCATCCACCACCCGCACGGCCTTCACCACATCCTGCATCTGGCCGAGTCGGGTCCCCGCATTCATGATCACACACCCCGCCACAGTGCCCGGAATCCCGGCAGCCCATTCGAGCCCGGACAGCGACCGGCCGATCGCATGCCGCATCAGCGTCGGCATCCCGACGCCCCCTTCGGCGTATACCACCGAGTCGCCGTCGTCTTTGACAGCAGTGAGTTTTGCAAGGCTGACCACGACCCCTCGGATGCCCTTGTCACGCACGAGAAGATTTGTGCCGCCCAAGACGAAAATCGGGATCTTGGCCACTCGAGACTGCCTGACGAGTCGGCAGAGATCCGCCTCCTCAGCCGGGGTGACGAGCACATCGGCAGGCCCTCCGATTCTGAACGAGGTGTACTCCCGTAGCGGCGCATTGAACCGGATGTCACCTCGAACGCCTGAGACCACCGCGTGAAGGTCGCGCTTGTGGAACGTAGCCGGTCGGTGCGATATCGTCCTGCGCCGCATGGAATCGGGCATGATCTGCCCAAGAATCATAAGTGCTCCAGGAGTTCGACGCCCGCCTTCCAGATATCGCCGGCACCGAGCGTCATGACCATATCTCCGGATTTCAACGAGGGGAGCACCCGTTTGGCCAGCTCCTCCTTCCGTTCGATCCACACGACTTCACATGCCCCGGACGAGCGCACAGCCTCCGCGAGCCGCTCCCCGGACACGCCAGGAATCGCGGTTTCTCCGGCCGGATAGATGTCTGTGATAAACACGGCATCGGCCTGGTCGAACGCATGCACAAAATCAGTCATGAGGTCCCGCGTGCGTGAGTACCGGTGCGGCTGGAAGAGCACGACCACGCGACGGCCCCAGCCTTGTTTGGCTGCCTCGAGCGTGGCGCGGATTTCCGTAGGATGATGCCCATAGTCATCCACGACCATAATGCCGCCTTTCTCGCCCCGCAGATGAAAGCGCCGTTCCACACCGGTAAAGGCCGCCAGCCCCTTCCGGACCAAATCGACCGGGACATCCAGCTCTATCCCGATGGCAATCGCGGCCAAGGCATTCGACACATTGTGAACGCCGGGCAGAGCCAGGCGGAACGGTCCCAGGCTTTTGCCTTTGAAGTACGTCCGAAACTCCGTCTCCCACTGTTTCAGCGTGATGTCGACCGCACGAAAGTCAGGCGGCGGACAGCCGGGCCGCTCGTGGAGCCCATAGGTCTGGTAACGTTTCACCACTCGAGGAAGCGCTCCGCGGATCCATTCGTCGTCAACGCAGAGGACTGCCAGGCCGTAGAACGGGACCCGATTAATGAATTCCAGGAAGCTGTCCTGCAGGCGCTCCATCGTGCCATAGTGGTCCAAATGCTCGCGGTCAATGTTGGTCACCGCCGCGATCGTTGGAGAAAGCCTGAGGAACGACCCATCGCTCTCGTCCGCCTCCGCAACCAGCAAGTCACCGCGACCCAGACGGGCGTGACTCCCCAGCGCGTTGACACGGCCGCCGATCACGATCGTGGGATCTAGCCCGGCCTGTGCCAACACCGCCGCAGCCATAGATGTCGTCGTCGTCTTTCCATGAGAGCCGGCGATGGCCACTCCATATTTCAACCGCATCAACTCGGCCAGCATCTCTGCGCGCGGAATGACCGGGATGACTTTTGCTTTTGCCTCGATCACTTCCGAATTCGAGCTAGACACCGCCGACGACACGACCACCACCTGTGCATCCCCAAGATATGACGCATCGTGTCCGATGAAGATCTGCCCGCCCAGCTCACGCAGGCGTCGGATCGTTTCCGAATCATGCATGTCGGAGCCGGAGACTTGATAGCCCAGTGTGAGCAGTACTTCGGCAATCCCGCTCATGCCGGATCCGCCGATTCCGACAAAGTGAATATGTTGAATTTTTCTGAACATGACTTTTAGGCACGAGGCGAGGGGGAAAGCCTTTTAACTTTTACCTTTTACCTTTTACCTTTTGATTTCCGCCTCACCAGGGCACGGCATTCGCGGACGATCATTTCGGCCGCGTCGGTCTTTGCAAGAGTCCGGCTCCCTTCGCCCATTGCCTGGAGACGACCGGGATCTCGGAACAGGGACTCGATGACCTGCGCCAGCTTCATCCCGCTGACTTGATCTTGGCGCAGCACCACCGCTGCGCCGGCTTCTTCTAGGACACGCGCATTCTGTTCTTGATGCTGGTAGATGGCGTGTGGCAGGGGAACGAGGACCGCCGCTTTCCCGCAGGCAGTCAATTCCGCCACGGTCACCGCGCCGGAACGTGACACCACCAGATTCGCTGAGCGCAACGCGCGTGGCATGTCGAACAGAAATGGAACCACCTCGGCTCTGAATCCGTTCACTTCGTACGCTGACCGGACACGTTCGTGGTCCGCCTCCCCCGTCTGATGAACAATCGAAAGCTGCGCCCGCATGGCCTTGAGGTGCGGCAAGGCCTCGATCATCGCCTCGTTGATGATACGGGCTCCTTGGCTGCCTCCAAACACTAACAACCGGTGGTGGCCTTCGGTAGGACCGGCAACTGTGCGCTCCGCTCCCGGCTCCAAGAACGCCTGCCTGACCGGAGTGCCCGAAACCCTCACCTTGGACGGCTTGAAATAGGCCGAGGCGCTGTCGAAAGCCAAAAATATCACGTCCGCCAACGGCGCCAGGACCCTGTTGGCCATCCCCGGGGACGCGTTGGGCTCGAGAATGGCGCGGGGTATCCCCAGCACAAAGGCGGCCGTCACCACCGCCGGGCTGGTGTACCCGCCGATGCCGAACACCAGGGATGCACGTCGGGTTCGAAGGAGCTTGACTGACTGCCAAACACCCACCGGCAGAGACAGCAACCCGACCACCGCTCTCCGAATACCCAGTCCCATGACCGGCCGTGCCCTGATGATCTCCCACTCGAAGCCTTCCCGCGTGAGCACCTTCGCTTCGATGTCCCGTCCTGCGCCGACGAACAGAATGGCGCTCCCCGGGCCCTGGCGAAGGAACTCCCGCGCCAGCGCCACCGCTGGAAAAAGGTGACCGCCGGTCCCGCCAGCCGCCAGGACCACCGTCATAAGAGTCCGACACCGCCGTGCCCACGGCCGGAGCCTGCCTTCTGTCGGCCGCCTTGTCGATCGCGCGAAATGTTCAGCAGGATCCCGACCCCGAGCAAGCTCATGACCACCGACGACCCACCGTAGCTGACGAACGGCAAGGTCAACCCTTTGGTCGGCAACAAGCCGGTCGCCACGCCTGCGTTGAACAACACCTGGCACGCGATCAGAAGAGTGATCCCCATGGCCAGATACCGCCCGAACGGCTCTCGCGCACGTCCTGCAATCTGGAAGCCCTTGAACACAAGAACCCCGAACAGCGCCATAATGGTCGCCGTCCCGATCAACCCGAGCTCCTCCCCAACCAACGCGAGCACGAAATCCGTGTGTGCCTCGGGGAGAAAGAACAATTTCTGCTTCCCTTCCCCAAGTCCGACTCCGAACAGCCCACCGTTGCCAAACGCCAGAAACGACTGAGTGACCTGAAAGCCCGCAGCCGACGGGTCTTCCCAAGGGTCCAAAAAGGTCATCAAGCGCTGGCGACGATAGCTGGATCTCAGCACAAACGCTGCCGCGAGCGGGACCACGACGAGCACAAGGCCGGCCAGATGGGAGATCCGCGCCCCTCCCAGGAACAGCAGCCCAAATGCCACCAATCCGATCAAGGCCACCGTACCCAAATCTGGTTGGAGCAAGATCAACCCGCCGAGTAGTCCCACGACGATGAGCGGCGGAATCAAGCCGGAGGTGAACTCTCGTACCCGATCCTGCCCCTTGGCGAGGAACGCCGCTAAGTAGAAGACCGTGGCTAGTTTCACGATCTCGGCTGGCTGCACCGAAATCGGTCCAAGAGGCAGCCACCGTCGCGCCCCCTTGATCATCAGGCCAAGCGACGGGATCAAAACCAGAATCAACAGCACCGCCGTCACCGCGAGAATGGGGAGGGCCAGTTTTCTCCACACGGTATAGTCCAGGCGTGAGACGATGTGGAGCACCAGAAAGCCAAGCGCCAACCAGGCCATCTGCCGCTTGAGAAAAAACAGCGAGTCGTGAAACCGATTCCCGGCCATCACCGCGCTCGCACTGAAGACCATCACGAGCCCCATGAAGGCGAGCAACAGCGTCACCCCGAGTAACAGCCCGTCGGCGTTCGCTCGTTTGCGCGACCGCGAGGTAGGCCAGGGAAGCGACAGCGTGCCCTCGTCTATGGCCCTGCCTGACATTCCGACTCTCCATGTCTCAAAGCGGTCCGCAATCAGCTTTCAGCGCTCAGCGTTCACCGGGAGCAGGCTGAGGTTACGGTTCAGTTCAGAAATCCTCGACTTCAGCCTCCAGGCTCGGGCTGATGGCTGACGGGCTAGGGTAACGCGTTCACCAGCGCTTTAAACTGGCGGCCTCGGTCCTGATAGTCCTGGAACATGTCAAAGCTCGCACAGGCCGGGGACAGTAAGACCACATCCCCCGGGACCGTCTGTTGGATCGCGGCATCCATCGCTTCTCGTAACGATGAAGCCTGACTGATCCGGTGAAAAGCACCGAGCGCGGCTTTGATCTGCTGCGCCGCTTCGCCGATGAGGATCACCTGCTTGACTCGACGACTCACCGGGTCCTTGAGTTCGGCAAAGTCGCCACCCTTGGCTTGGCCGCCGGCAATCAAAATAATGGGCCGATCAAAGCTCTCCAACGCCTTGATCGTGGCATCGACGTTCGTGCCTTTGGAATCGTTGACGAAGCGCACGCCCCGCCATTCACGAACGATCTCCAGAGCGTGCTCAATCCCCGAAAATGAGCTGACGATGCGGCGCTGCACATCGGTCGGGCACCCGCATAAGGACCCGATCGCCAGCGCAGCCATCGCGTTGGCTCGGTTGTGGGCGCCAGGCAGCTTGATGTCCTCGATCCGGCAGATCACCTCTGCCTTCCCTCCGAGATTCACAATGAGGCGGCCCTCCTCTTGGTAGACGCCTTCCGGCCAGCCGCGGCCGCCGAGCGCGCTCTGACTGAAGCCCAACACTCGAGCTCGTAAGCCCTGGCGCATTCCGGCCACTCGCTCGTCGTCGAGGTTCAACAAGGCGTAATCTTCGGCGGACTGGTTCGTAAAAATCCTTGCCTTCGTCGCCACGTAGTCGGCGACCGAATCGTAGCGATCAAGGTGGTCTGGTGAAATATTCAAGACCGCTGCAACCCAGGGATGAAATCGCTCAATGGTCTCAAGCTGGAAGCTCGACACTTCCGCGATGATGTACTCATAGGGATCGGGGCTGCCAGGCCCAGCCTCCTGACCGTGATACGTCATCAGGGCCGCCTCGCAAAGCGGCGCGCCCAGGTTGCCGCCCAGGAACACCGTTCGGGCGCAGGCTTGCAGCATCATCCCCAGCAAGGTCATCGTGCTGCTTTTGCCGTTTGTCCCTGTCACGGCAATGAGCGGGGCGTTCAAAAACCATGAGGCCAGTTCCAACTCCCCGATGACAGGAACGCCGCGTTGCCGAGCCGCACTCAGCATGCCGAGTCGGGACGGCACGCCGGGACTGATCACCACTAACTCCGCTTCGTGCAAAGCCACTTCGTACCCCGCGCCCACCCGCACGACCAGGGAGTGCGTGTCCAGGCGAGACAACGCGTCCGCAACTCCAGCCTCCTCCTTGGCATCCGCCGCCGTGACACGAGCCCCGACAGCCTGGAGCAACCGTGCGGCGGCGACCCCGCTCCTCGCCAACCCGACGACGGCGACCTTCTTGCCCTTGAGCTTCTCTGTCCGGACCCGCTTCATCGCTCCGCATCCAAGGCATCAAGCCACGATCCTCCGGGCGTATCCCTCACCCGCAGGCCCCTTACCAATCATCCAGCAACCCCCCGGGCTGCCACAGCCAGGCAAACACGACGCCCCTATCTCAACTTCAGCGTGCTGAGGCTCAGGAGCGCGAGGAGGATTGCGATGATCCATAGCCGCACTACCACTTTTGGTTCCTCCCATCCTTTCAACTCGAAATGGTGGTGGATAGGAGCCATCAAGAAGATGCGTTTCCCGCGCGACTTGAACGACACCACCTGGAAAATGACTGAGATCGCCTCGATCACAAACACGCCGCCGACGATCAGCAGCATCAGTTCCTGGCGGATGCAGATGGCGACAAAGCCGAGCAGGCCGCCGAGCGGGACCAGCATCAGCACGCCCAACTCGTGATGGACATAGGGGAGCATCAGCAGCATCAGGCCGCCGAGCGCCGCCGGACCCCGTCGGATGTCCAGGCAACGCAACAGGCCGAACGTGAACAGTCCGTTCCCGGTCACGGCGAGCAGCAGCAAGAGGTTGTGTGCCAGCACGGGGGACGCGCCCACCCAGAGGAGGGGCGCAGCC
>JACZQN010000111.1 GCA_022545705.1 Nitrospirota bacterium
ATCTTGCTCACGAGCATGCACCGGGACGGAACACAAGATGGGTACGATCTGGAGCTGACCGCCGCTGTCTCCGATGCGGTGTCGATTCCGGTCATCGCTTCTGGAGGGGCGGGGACGCTCGCTCATCTGTACGAGGGGTTCGTCCAGGGCCGAGCTGATGCCGTGCTGGCAGCCTCGATCTTTCACTATCGAACCTACACGATTCCGGAAGCCAAGGACTACCTGCGCGAACGAGGCATCCCGGTGCGGTCATCCGGTCGTTGAGGCAATCGGGCATGGATCTCGAACAGCTCAGATTCGACGAACAGGGATTGATCCCCGCGGTGGTTCAAGATTGGCGGGACGGCACCGTCCTCATGCTGGGATTCATGAATCGGGACGCGGTCAGAAGGACGCTGGAAACCAAATCGGTTCACTTCTGGAGTCGCACCCGCCAGCGACTTTGGGAAAAAGGGGAGTCCTCCGGTCATCGACTCCTCCTCAAGGATTTGTTTGTGGACTGTGACCAGGATACCGTCCTGGTCAAAGCGGAACCTGTCGGGCCGACCTGCCATACAGGCGAGCGCGCGTGTTTTTTCACCCGTTTAGAGTCTGATGGGACCACCGGCGGTCGCAAGACAACGGACGCGTTTGGGGGGATTTTCGAGCGGATTTACCAGACGATCCTGAGCCGTAAACAGTCGCCCAAAGCAGGATCCTACGTGTCTTCACTCATGGTTGGAGGAGAGGACCGGATTCTCAAAAAGGTGGTGGAGGAGGCGGGGGAAGTCGTGCTCAGCTCCAAGGGCGGAAAACGGAAGGAGGTCATTGCTGAGGTGGCCGATCTGTTTTTCCATACGCTCGTGGTGCTGGGATATCACGACATCACTCCGGAGGAGGTCTATGAGGAGCTGGCAGGGCGGTTCGGGAAGCCCGGCCTACGTGCGGACAACCAGGGAGAGGGTGCGCGATGAACGCATGTATGTTCTGCCGGATCGCGGAACGGAAGGTTCCGTCGGAGATCGTGTACGAAGACGACCAGATCGTGGCATTTCATGATATCAACCCTCAAGCGCCGTTACACATTTTGATCATCCCGCGTCGGCACGTGGTGTCGGTTGAAGAACTGAAGGAGGCGGACGCGCCCTTGCTTGGGCACATGATGTTGATTGGCGCCAAGATCGCTCGGGACCGAGGCGTTGGGGACTCGGGCTATCGCATCGTGTTCAACACGGGCATGCACGGGGGCCAGACGGTCTTTCACGTTCACCTCCACCTTTTGGGAGGTCGTCCGATGAGCTGGCCGCCAGGCTAGTCCGGCCCCGGCGTCATTGACAGGAATTTCATCGGTTTGTTAGAGTGTCTCGGCGAAATGTTCGAGTTTTTCAATCACTTCCGGTCAATGTTGAGCGCCCCGATCTGAGCATCACGGCAAGACAGAATCGCTTCCGGAGGTGAGGGACAGTTTGATTCCTCAAGAGGTGATCAACCAGATCAAAGAGCGCGCGGACATCGCTGAGGTCGTGTCCGATTATCTTTCCTTGACCAAAACGGGCCAGAATCTTAAAGGCCTGTGCCCCTTCCACGCAGAAAAGACTCCCTCATTTACAGTCAGTCCGTCTCGGCAAATCTTTCACTGCTTCGGATGCGGGGCCGGCGGGAACGTGTTCACCTTTCTGATGAGGCAGGAAGGGCTCGCGTTTCCTGAAGCGGTTCGAGAGCTCGGACGGCGAACCGGCATCCCTGTGCCGACGTTCCAAGATCCTGCGCAGTCCGAGAGCGCGGCTGTCCGCAAGCGCCTTGAGCTGCTGAACGAATCCGCCGGAGCCTGGTTCGCCCGCAACCTCGTCGATTCGCAGGTTGGGCGGGAAGCGTCCGCGTACCTTCGGGCACGCGAGATTCGGCAGGAGACTATTGAAGCCTTCGGGTTGGGGTTTGCCCCATTGGGGTGGGACGGTCTGCTCCGGAGTCTCTCCCGTGAGGGATTCACCCCGGCAGAGCTGGCCCTGGGTGGGGTGGCGGTACCGAAAGATCAGTCCGCTCGGCCTTCGCAGGGAGTCGCCGGCTACTATGATCGTTTCCGGGCTCGCATCATCTTTCCCATTCGCGATCTCCGGAAGCGGGTCATCGGCTTCGGGGGACGGGTTCTGGATGATGGCATGCCGAAATACCTCAACTCTCCGGAGACGCCGCTCTTTAGCAAGGGTCGGTCGCTCTATGGCCTGGAACAAGCCCGTGAGGCGGCCAGCCATTTGGACACCCTGGTCATTGTGGAAGGGTATTTCGACGTGATCGCGCTGCATCAGGCCGGGATCAAGGATGTGGCCGGGACACTGGGGACCGCCTTGACCCAGGATCATGTTCGGATGATCCGGCGGTTTGTCACCAAAGTTGTGTTGCTCTTTGATCCGGATGCCGCCGGCGTGCGGGCAGCGCTGCGGACATTAGATCTGTTCGTGGACAGCGGGATCGGAGTGAAAGTCGTGTCCTTGCCCCAGGGCGATGACCCGGACACGTTCGTCAGGAAGCGCGGCGCGGAGGCGTTTCACGAGTGCCAAGCACACGCCCCCGGGTTGCTGGATTTCGCCGTGGAGCACAGTCTGCAAAGGGCAGTCTCCGGGACGATCGAGGATCGCATCCGAAGCGTGGATGAGGTGTTGCGCATTCTGCAGAAGGCCAGTCATCGGCTTGAAAAGGAGGAATATCTCCGGCGGGTGGCGGAGCGGCTCGGAATCAGCCAGCAGCGCCTGAGCGAACGGTATCCGGAACTCCTCCCTCCGCAGCCGCGCGGGAGAACGGCTGCGCCGATCCCCGCCTCCTCCGATACGCGATTCAAGGGGATCCCGGAGGAGCGGGATCTCGTCCACCTGTTGCTCCAAGGGTCCCTGAGCGCGGCCGACCTTCGAACGCTGCCGGTGGAGTCATTTTCCTCGCCGTCCTGTCGCCGAATCGTGGAGATTGGGCTGCGGCATGTGGATCAAGAGAATCAAGCCATGGTCCGCCGCACCCTTGATGACGCACTGGCCGATCCTGAGTGCGGGCCGGTCGCCACCGAGCTGCTGCTAGCGGACCGTCATTATGAAGATATCTCGGTTCACGTACGGGACTGTCTCGCTACGCTGGAGAAGAAGCGGCAAGCATCCGCCCTGAGCGAGTTGATCGTCAAGCTCCGTCTAGCGGAGCGGGAAGGGCACACGGAGAAAGCGCGGAGATTGAATGTGGAGATCAATGAACTGCGGTTGAGAAAGGCCGGTTCCGCGCCGACTGAGCTCCAGCCGGCGTCGCACCCCTCAGGTCTCTAGGAGTCCACCTATGCCGAAAGAACACATGCCTGTGGAAGTCAAAAAGCTCATCTCCATGGGCAAGGAGAAGGGCTACCTCACCTACGACGAGCTGAACAATACCCTGCCGGCGGAGATGGTGTCCTCAGAGCGCCTCGGTAAGTTGATGAGGATCTTCGGCGAAATGGACATTGAAGTCATCGACGCCGCGGATCGGGAGCGCTATCACAAGTCCGTCGAGAGCGAGGAAGCCGCAGAGGCGCGCGAGGATGGCGAGGACCTCGGAGGGTCAGAAAAGGCGATCGACCTGACGCCCGGGGTCCTGAGCCGGACCGATGACCCAGTCCGGCTCTACCTGAAGGAGATGGGCAGCGTCGCGCTCCTGAGTCGGGAAGGGGAGATCGAGATTGCCAAGCGGATCGAGGAGGGCAAAAAAGATATCGCGACCGCCGTCTTTGGCATGCCGATGACCATCCAATATGTCTTATCACTCCGCGACAAGCTCAAAAGCGAGAAGCTGAGCGTCCGGGAGGTGGTCTCGGTCTCTGACGATGAATTTGAAGAGGAGGAAGTCGAGCATGACGATGAGGATCTCCGCGACCGGGTGATCGAAGCCCTCGCCAAGATCCGCAAGCCTTCCAAGGCGTTGATGGGCTTGTATGCCAGGGGACGGCATATCGGCAGCGATCCCGTCAAACAACGACGATTCAAGGCCCAGCTCAGAGATGCCCGGCAGCAGGTGGTGGAGAAGATGGAGGTCATTAACCTTCACCCCCTTCTTAAGGAGTCGCTGGTCCAACGGGTCAGGGGCCTGGCGCAGGAGATCCGAGCTTGCGAGCGGGACATCGCGCACTGCCTCCGCAAGTGTGGTCTCTCGGGCGAAGCGGGGCCGGCGCTGCTGCGCCGGCTGGGTCGAAGTCGTCGCGATTTCTTGGCGATCCGCCGCAAAACGGCGCTCTCCGAAGACACGTTGCAGGAGGTCAAGAAAGCCTTTCACACGGCCCGGACGAGGATTCGCAAGCTCGAGAGCGAGGAGGCGCTGGTCTCCGCCGAGGAGGTCAAAGACGCAGTCCGTCAGCTCGATCTGGCTGAGGAAAGGGTGAAACGGGGCAAGGCGGAGCTCGTGGAAGCGAACCTGCGACTCGTGGTCAGCATCGCCAAAAAGTACACGAACAGGGGCCTCCAGTTTCTGGATCTGATCCAAGAAGGCAACATCGGCCTCATGAAGGCCGTGGATAAGTTCGAATACAAGCGCGGGTATAAGTTCAGTACCTACGCCACCTGGTGGATCCGGCAGGCGATCACCCGCGCCATTGCTGACCAGGCGAGAACGATCCGGATTCCGGTGCACATGATCGAAACCATCAACAAACTCATCAGGACATCGCGGCACCTGGTCCAAAGGCTCGGGCGGGAGCCCGCGCCCGAGGAGATCGCCGAGCGGATGGATCTGCCGCTGGACAAAGTCCGCAAGATTCTCAAGATCGCGCGAGAGCCGATCTCACTGGAGACGCCGATCGGGGAGGAAGAAGATAGCCACCTGGGGGATTTTATCGAGGACAAAAAGGCGATCTCTCCCCTGGACGCAGCGGTTCGCTACGATCTGCAACGCCAGATTAACAGCTCGCTGGAAACGTTAACCCCCCGCGAAGAAAAGGTCCTGAGGAAGCGCTTTGGGATCGGCGAGAGCACGGATCATACCCTCGAGGAGGTCGGCCAGGATTTCGAAGTGACGCGCGAGCGGATCAGGCAGATCGAAGCGAAGGCGCTGAGGAAGCTCCGCCATCCGAGCCGAAGCAAGAGGCTTCGGAGTTTCGTCGAAAGTCTCTAGGCGGGAGAGATTGCTGCGACGATTGAGCCCACACAGCCGGCAGCCTAGAACTCGGCCCGCGTGAGAAAGCGGGAGCGGAGCGTGGGCGGCCGAAGCGAGCGGTACGGGCCCATAGCTCAGGTGGTCAGAGCGGCTGACTCATAATCAGCTGGTCCCAGGTTCGAGTCCTGGTGGGCCCACCACCCCAATCCGCCCTTCTCCTTCTCATTCCCTCGTGACGTCTTGCTGTTCTCCGGTGACTCCGACCTCCTCCCATGTACGAGGCCACGCTATAAGCCGCAAGCCCGTCCGCGGCGAACAGTCGGTCTGATAATCCTTTGTTGGGTGCCACTACACTTTTACCAGAGACATTGCGAACTTTTGCGGCTAAGTGCTGGGATTATCTAGCAGGATGCCGGTATGGAGGCTTACGGGGTCAGCTTGCCAACCTTATTGGCGAACCGGCCTCGGAAGAACATCCCCATCTCCGTAAACCACACGCTGCCGCCGTCATCGAGCACGAGGGAGTTCGGGTTGCCCCGCTCGCAGGGGACCGGGAATTCCTGCATGCCTTTCGATGTGCCAGCCTCGGCAGCCCGAAGCGAACTGGTGCCAAGGGCGCTCAGACACTGCAGGCTAAGGAGAGTAGGCCAGACGAGTAAAGCGAAGGAGAATCGAACACCCTTGGCAGGCCGAACATATAGCGGCTGCATGGAGGTCTCCAACTACACGCCGCTCAAGGGCACTCATGTTACTCTTCCAGATTGCCAAGGGCGAGACTCGCTCGCATCACCATGCGCTGTCATGCGAATGCGCTGCACCATAGACAGTGCCTAGCGATATCGCCCTATGGGTTTTGGGCCACTCCCACGGCGGCACCGCGTGAGGATCAGCCCACAGCCCGCGCTTGGCTCCCCTGGCTTCGCGCTCAAGCTGCGCGAGCGTCTCATCGTCAGGCGCATACCTCCAGTACCACCACGCGAATCCCGTCCTGGCCAGCTCCCGATTTAAATCGCGGCCATGGGGCAGGATCACGCCGCGGATTGCGCACCAGAATGTGGCGCCGCGCCTGCGAGGTTGTGTT
>JACZQN010000112.1 GCA_022545705.1 Nitrospirota bacterium
AGAAATGGGCCGAGGGCCAGATCGCCATGATCGCCGTCCACCGCGGGCCCCGGAGTTTCGAAGAATCCGACGGGAAATACGCCTTGACGCTCGATGAGGACGCTCATCACCCGCTGGGCCCACGCCTTCACATTCACGGCGACGGCATGGGTTCGTCCTACCGTATCAGCGGGGGCCGGATCACGCAGATCAACCGGCAGACCCCACACATGGCTTTCACGATCAATATCGAAGAGAGCGCCAAGACCAAGGACGATAAATTTCTCACGACGCGCTATACGGTCTACTACTTCTCCCCTCAAGACCGGAAGCTCACCAACGTGGACAGCTTTACGGACACGCACCTGCGCGTGTCCTCTTCCGACCTTCCAGCCACCCGGCGGATCATCTCGTCCGAGAACGGGGAAGTCTCTGTGAAATTCCTCGTGTTCGAAAACCATAAGATGCTGTAGCCCGCGTGACTCATGAATTTCGTCACGAGGCGGCTGAGACCGAAGCCCGCCGGGGCTTCTTGCATGTGAGGACGACGCAGGCGTACTCACTGCAGTACGTCGAGGAGGCCGAACGAGAAAAGCCCCACCGGACGAGAGGATCGGACGCCGCAGTAGGGATTGATGAGTACTCCGGGCTACGAGATGGATCTGAGAGCCCGCTATCCCCGCAGCATCAGAGACAAGCTTGCCAGGTATGTCCACCTGGGACGCATGATCGATAAATGCAGGGCCGTGTTGGCCGGCACGCAGGGGGAGTATATTTACCCGTGTCCGATGGACCATCGTCTGCTGGAGTTCGCTGGACTGACACCCGAACAATTTACGGAGGCCGTCCGCGGTCAAAGGGATGAGGATGTCGTCGCCTGGTTTCGAGCGACGGCAGCGCCGCATCGCGAGGTGGCAATTGAGGCCTTCAATGACAGGATGCTCTTCCTGACACCCAACAGCGAGGAGAAATGGGCCCATTTCACATCCTGCCGGGACGCGATCGACTCAACCCGCACCGACATCACCACGTGGGCTGATCTCCTGGATCTCGAGGAGCGGCGCCCGGTACCGATCCGCCAGGCTCCTGTCGGAGGAGGACCATGATACTCAAAAGAACTGCCGCCGTTGCTCTGGGATGGCTGTGGTGCGTAGCCTTGGTATGCGGAACGGGCGAGGTCGCGGCCGAAGGCGGTTCCGCCACTCGGCTGACCTCAGAAGCCATTCAGAAAGCTCTGGACGCCGCTGTAGATAAGGCACGGGAGATTCATGTTCCGATGGGAATCTCGATCGTGGATATCCACGGCAACCTAGTGGGTTTCATCAAGATGGACGGTACCTTCGCTCACACCAACCATACCTCCTTCAGCAAGGCTTATACTTCAGCCTCAGTCCGCAGGCCGACGCACGAAATGAAAATTCCCCCTGCCATCACGGGCGAGATTGCCTCCGTGACTGGAGGGAAGTTCACAGTGTTGCCAGGTGGATTTCCGCTTGTCATCAAGGGATCAGTCGTCGGTGGGATCGGAGTGGGCGGTGGAAACGCGGAAGAAGATATGGCGGTGGCGAAGGCCGGCGCGGAAGCCCTAAGAAAAGGACTGAGGACTGAGGACTGAGGACTCAGTCCTAAGTAAATCCCTCTCCACTTGTTCCACCTCCGAAGCCGCCGAAATTGCCACGAAATCCTCCTCGGCCGCTCCCCCAGAATTCTCCTCGCCGGATTCGACCGAAAGGGTGGCGCAAGTCCGGCCGGCTGATCCACCACAGGAACGCGACTGCGCCAATACCAGTGGCCACCATCAAAAAGGTGCCTACTCCCTTCGCGTGGGGTCGAGACTGGACACCGACCCGGATCTCCTGCGCGGCAGCAGCTAAGGCAACTGTGAGCCGATAGAGACCTTCGCCGAACCGGCCGTCGCGGAAGGCCGGCTCCAGATGCTGGCTCCTGATCTCAGCCAACGCCTGGTGCGCGATGGTCGTACCCAGGCGCCGCCCAACTGTAATGGCCGACCGGCTCCCCTCTACCACAGCAAGCACCAGAATCCCGTAGCCTTGCTGCTCGGTGCCAATCCCCCAGCCTTGATAGAAAGCAGCAGCGTATTGTTTCGCCGTCGAATAGGGCCCCAGGTTCTCAACCATGACAATGACCATCTCGACACCGGTTTTTCGTTCGAGATCCTTGCAGACCGACCGAATCCGCGCTTTCCACTCAGTCTCAAGTACCCCGGCATAATCGCTCACGTAGCCACGCGGAGAAGGCAGCGTTGCATCGTTCGAACCGCTGCCCAAGGCAAGCTCAGATGTGAGGAACATCCCAAGCCAGAGGAACAAGGAGAGGGTGATAGCCCACCGACGTGAGCGATGCACGTGCATAGCTAGGCCTGGCGCTCGAGAGAATTCGTCTTCTTGACCACTGTTTCCAGGGCATCGAGGTAGCGTGCCAAGAGCCGCGGGAATTCACGCTGGCCTGGACTGATCAAGCCTCGTTTCACATTCAGCACCTCAAGAAAGACCGCGGGGTCCACACCTAACCGAGGCTCGAGTTCCTTGAGTAGGGCCTCGGAGGATCCCCGGAAGGAATGTCCCGACGTTCTGCACAGGCCTCGAAAACACGGAAGGAGCGCCGTCAGGGAGAGCGGCAGAAGGATCGCAGCGGCTTCCACCGTTCCGCCACCTTCGACAAATCGCTGCCGAAGCCGCAACAGGTTGCCCTGGATTTCCTGCACGCACTGCACGTGCAGGTCGCTCAGATCGAGATCGAGCTCGGGGAACGGGTCCCGACCGAAAAGGAGCTCGTGCCGATCCTTGATCTCCAGAAACTCCAGAGGGAACAGACCGGCCGAGCCTCGCAGTTCGTCCGCTGTGAGAAAGAGCGGCACAACGATATTCTCCTTCTGCCACCGCGGATGCACTTTGCTGTACCGCTGTAGGAGGTCCACCTCCTGCCGAGCGAGCAGGATGAGCAAATTGATGTTGGAGGTTCCCGGGAGAAAGTCAGCCCCGACGCCGCTGCCGTACAGGATCACGGCCTCAAGGGAGGCCCCGAAGAGTTTCTTGACTTCGGCGAGGTATGGCCGGAGCGTCTGACGGACCTCCTCTGGCAGCCCGCGCATGGCGCCCTCATTCACCGACATTTACGCGCCCTCTCCCCCTTCACACTTCCGCCCCACTCGCGGTGGCTTCTGGCGGAAGCTGGGTTGCCTGCGGGTCCGGCAACAAGCCCGCGGCCATGAGACGGTCAAGAAGGCCGAACGCGGGCTTGGAGCGGAGTCCCGCCGTCGCAGCTAAGACGCGATAGCGTAGTCGTCGGTTGCGGTCGAGCGTCTTAAAGACACGGTTCCGGAGGTAGGCCAACAGCGGATTGCCAGTGTTCCAGAACAATACTTGCTCATCCGCCATCTGTTGGAGCATGGTCACTTGAGGACGGCGTAATCGCTCAAATGGCGCCAAGGCTGACGCGGAGTAATCTCCTCGCTCCAAACACGTCGCCACGACGTCAGCCAGCGTCACGGCGTCCACCATCGCCTGCATCCTTCCCTGGGAGGCGTGGGGATTCATAGCGTGCGCGGCATCCCCGATCAGTACCGCGCCGTCGGCCACCCACGTCCCTGCTCGCACGCGCGCCGTCGGCATATAAGCCGTCTGCCCCCAATCCACGAGACTCTGAAATGTCTTGTGTAAGGCGGGATCAATCCTGCGCCATTCAGCCTGCAGCGCCTCGATCCCCGATGCCTTCACCTGCTCCATCGAGCCAGCCGGGATCATGTAAAAGAGATAGGCTTTGCCGCCCGAGGCCGGAAACAGGCCCAAAATGGTCCGACGTCCGACCAAGTAGCGGGCGTCCTCGATACCTTCCGCATTCTCCAGGATTGCGATCAGGTACCCCTGGCTGTAGCAGTGCAGCTTGGTTGGAATCTCCAGCGCCGCTCGGACCTTGGAGAAGGCTCCATCGGCCCCGACCACCAACTTGGCCGACACGGTGAAGGACGTTCCGTCCCGTTCTGCCACCACGCCGACAACCCGTTTCCCCTCGCGCAAGAGCCCCTTAAACCGGGTGCCGTAGCGGAGCCCGCCGGGACAGCGTGCCTCCAGCGCATGGAGAATGACGTGGTGTACCGCATTCGACAGCATCACCAACGCTCGGTTGTACGGCGGTGGGAGCACGCTATAGTCCACGGTGCACAGTCGTTCCCCTCCAGCGCGATAAAAATGGAAATACCGCACTGGCTTGATCACATCGGTGGGAAGTTGACTGAAGAGACCAAGACCATCCAGCACCTGCTGGCCATTTGGCTGAAGAATTTCCCCACGGAGGCCGGTCGGCGGCCCCGGAGCCTGCTCCAAGACCAGGCTCTTGATCCCGCGCTTGGCCAAGGCCAGGCCCAGTACCGCGCCTCCGCCTCCAGCCCCGACGACGAGCACGTCTGTCTGCTCACTCATCATCTAGTCGACTTCGTTCGTGACGGCTACACTGTTCACGTTCGACCCTTGCCTACGAGGTACAGGAATCTCCCCGGACAAAGCTGTCCTCCTGCTCGGCCGCGCCAACAGCTTGGTCGGTTAGGTTGCGTCGAACAGGGCCCGGAAACTCTCGTCCGCGTCCTCCCACGCGCGAGGAGAGGCCTGAGTGAGCCAGTTCCTCAGATAGGCCTTCTGGTCGGGTGTCAACATCTGCTTGATCTGGTGGGACCGTCCCTGGAGGGGCTGAAGGAATCCCGCGCGCTTGTCGGCATCGAGTGTGGCTGTCCGTACATAGACATTCGAGTAAACGGTGGGGGCGCCTTCTTCGCCTTCCCCCTGCACCCACACCGAAATGTACTTCTCCAGATTCAGCCCGGCGCTATCGTGCGCAGGTTCCGTATCATGAAACAGCTCATTCTCCGATTGTTCCAAGGGAACCGCATCCTGGTACCGAAACAAGAAGTTCTGCTTCCACATTATTGATTGAACTCCATAAAAACTGGGCATACTGTAAGCGAAGGGAAGTGAAAGTCAAGTCGCGGACGGGTAGGCCATAGAGCAGTCGTAGGGCTAGAGGGCGTGCTCCGCGCCCGCTGTCAGACCGATGTTGGTGTGTCCCAAGGAGGGCAGAGTTCTCTACGATGTTGCGTCCAGAGCGGCAGCGGGCAAGGGGAGCTGTGAGGTCCGTATCCTTGACAACCCTCCGCGTAGTTTGTTAGCGTTTGAGAATTCCCCTGTCTCTAAGCCACGTTGGAGCGCTTATGCAGGTCACGATCAACGGAAAATCCGAAGAGATCGAGGGGGCGACCGTGCTGGATCTGCTCAAGGCCAAGAGCCTTGATCCGCATATGGTCGCTGTGGAGTTGAATGATCATATGGTCGAGCGTGACAATCTAGAAACCACGCCTGTGAAGCAGGGAGATAAGCTGGAGTTTCTCTTCTATATGGGGGGAGGTCAGTGACGGCCTCAGCCTACAAGGAAATCACGGAGCTGATCGGCGGGACTCCGCTGGTGCGGTTGAACCGGCTGTCTCCTGAGGGAGGAGCCACGATTTATGGCAAGGCCGAATCGTTTAACCCAGGAGGGAGCGTTAAAGATCGCATCTGTCTGAACATGGTCAACGAGGCGGAACATCAGGGCCGTCTCAAGCCAGGCTCGACAATCGTTGAGCCCACCAGTGGCAACACGGGCATCGGTCTTGCGCTGATTTCCTCCGTGCGCGGATACCGGCTGATCCTGGTCATGCCCGAAAGCATGAGTATGGAGCGGGCCAGCCTCCTTTCATCCTATGGAGCGCAACTCGTGCTGACCCCCGCGTGGGAAGGGATGAAAGGGGCCATCAAGGAGGCCGAGAGTATGATCGGGCAAAACCCTGACTACTTTATGCCGGACCAGTTCTCCAACCCGGCGAATCCCGCCATTCACCGGCAGACGACCGCGTTGGAAATCTGGGATGCGCTGGATGGGAAAATTGACGCGTTTGTCGCCGCAGTGGGAACCGGTGGCACGATTACCGGGTGCGGAGAGGTCTTCAAGGCGCGGAACCCGAACGTCCAGGTGATTGCGGTGGAGCCGGCAGGATCGCCGGTCCTGTCCGGAGGAGACCCAGGCCCCCATAAAATCCAAGGGATCGGGGCTGGGTTCGTCCCGAAGGTGTTGAACCGCTCGATACTGGACCGGGTGATGACGGTCACAGACGATGAAG
>JACZQN010000029.1 GCA_022545705.1 Nitrospirota bacterium
ATGCCTGAGCCCAAAGGCATGGCTGGTCGGGCCTCGCTCGGCCCTGCGCTGCGAACAGCGGCCGGGCTCGCCTGACAAAGTCGCGGCGCCCTCGCCCTGACGGCTCGCAACGGCATGTCGCCCAACCAGGCACAGTTGCCATGCCTTCCGGTTTGTACCGCCCCGTAGTGGAGCCGGCAGAGTCCAAAAGCCTCTGGCGTCGTGTTGTGCGGAGACTGCGGGGCCGGGGAAACGGGTGAGCGCTGACTTCGCCGGCGGAGCGGGGCACCCACCGAGGCTTTGCCTGGGCGGAAAGCCGGAACTGACTGAGGCACCGCGGTTACTGGCAACCGCGGCCGAAGGAATTCCGGAAGGCTTCCGCCAGGCAAACCCCGGAAGGGTCGCTCCGGGAGGCGCGGAAGCGCGAGCCCCTTCCCCGGCCCCAAGTCCCTTCCAGGGTACAGATACCTACACGATTCCCGGAAGAGCCGTTTGTACGAGGGACTTGGTGATTGGCCATAGGACCTGTTTGGGGATCCTGAGCTTGCATTCGGCAGGCACCCTGTGCGACTCTTGGGACGGTTCGCCGGCTTACGCTCCAATCCAGCGAGGGATTCCATGAAGGAAAAACGCAGCGTGCACTATAAGAAGGGAGTGTTCGTGTGTCCCAAATGCCGCCAATCGTACGTCCAGGAAAAATGGATCGAAGAGTGGCGTATACGCTGCCATCGGTGCGATTATCGGGGCACGTTGACTGAGGTATCGGTCGAGGAACGTATGGAGGAGGAGACCTTTCGGCGTTAGCGGCACGATGCTTGCCCGGCCTGTCCCGCACCCCTGAGAGACATTCCCGCCTGCCTTGTATCGTCCCAATCATCCTCCTGCTTCAGGAAGAGGGCCGTTGTCGGTCTTACCTCTTATAGGGTCGAAGGTTGATCCCAAGGGGAGGGTTATGCACAGAAGCACGTTTCTGTCAGCAGCGCTCATAGGGTCCAGTCTGGTCCTGATGCCCGGCTTCACTGAAGCCTCCGAACTGCCGCAGCGCGTCCACGTGCTGATTGCCTACCACTCCATGACGGGGCACACGGAAAAGATGGCCCAGGGGATTATGGACGGCGCGAAAACCGTACCTGGTACGGATGTCGTGCTGAAACGAGTCGGGCAGGTAACGGCAAAAGATCTCTTTTCCGCAGACGCAGTGGTCGTTGGCTCACCGGTCTACTGGTCCAATATGGCTGGCGAGGTCAAGACATTCTTTGACAACTGGCAACTCAAGTTCGGAGTGTTCCCCGAATTCAAAATGCGGGACAAGGTAGGGGCCGCCTTTGCGACGGGTGGGCAGGTCGCTGGGGGAAAAGAAGTGACCATGCTGACGATCCTGGCCGCCATGCTCGGGAATCAGATGATCGTCGTCAGCGGGGGCGGGGCGTTCGGAGCTTCCGCGACCACAGAAGGGGAAAGCCCGGGAATTGACGACAAAGAATTGGCCGCGGCCAAAGTACTTGGCAAGCGCGTGGCTGAAGTGGCTCGCGTCGTGAAGCGGGGCCGCCAATGAGACAGACGTGAGCTGGAACCGGGGGAAGCACGGGCTGTGCCAACAGGGCGGTCCGTTCCCGGCGTCAGGCGGTTAAGTCGCGGTTCGCTCCAGCTCCTCGACCATGCCTGTGATGGTATCGAACCCTGATTGCCAGAACTCCTCTGAACGGATGTTGATCCCGACGTCCGCCAGGATTGCTTCAGGCCTCTTGGATCCACCCGCACTCAACAAGCCCAGGTATTTTGGGACAAAGGCCTGGCCTTGCTGCAAGTACTGCTGGTACAGCGCCAGCACGAGGAGATTGCCGAAACTGTACGCGTAGCAGTAGAACGGGCTTGCGAAGAGATGCGGGATCGTGAGCCATTCCCAACGGAAGGCGTCAGGGATCTCGATGGCCTTGCCGAACTGCTCACGAAGGTTGGCCAGATACGCCTCCCCCAGATCTTCGACCGTTCCGCCGTTTGCCACCATCCCATGGGCCGTCTTCTCAAAGAGCACGAAATAAGCTTGGCGCATCACTGTGGCGTAAATGTCATCAAGCTGGGCGAGTAAGAGCCCCTGCTTGACTGCCTTGTTCGATTCTTGTGCCATCAATGCGTCCGAGAGGAGGCGTTCGCCGAATACCGACGCCGTTTCTGCCAAGGGCAGCGTGGCGTGGAACGTAAATACGGAATGATCGGCCGCCATCATCCCATGCACGGCGTGGCCCAGCTCGTGGGCTAATGTAGCTACGTCCCGCGCTTCGCCCGTGTAGTTCAGGAGCACGTACGGGGTGAGTCCCGGCACCACGCTATAACAATAGGCTCCGCTCAACTTGCCCGGCCAAGTCCGCGCATCGATGTGGTGTTCCTCGAACAACTGTTTGGTATGCATGGCCAGTTCGGGGGAAAACGCATGGTAGGCGCTCAGTACCATCTCAACGGCATCCTGATAGCGATACCGCTTTCGATCCGCACGGTGGGGGGCGTAGATATGGTACCGGCTCATGGGTCTAATCGAACAGATGCGCCCCTTGATTCGAAAATATTCCTGGAAAATCCGAGTATTCTTCGAGCACACGGAGAGCAGGGCGGCGACGGCCTCCTCCGGAACATCGTTGCCCAAGTTCCTCGCAGCCATTGGATCGGCAAATTTCCGCAGTGTCAGATTCTCGCCTCTCCAGTCCTGAACGAGCGACGTGTACATTTCACCAATCAGGTCACGGTGGGTGGCGAACACGCGGTGGAGTTCTTTGTATGCTGCCTCCCTGACACGGGCCTGGGGGCTTCGCACGTAGGCTGAGAGCTGTTCACGCGACAACCTTCTACGCCTGCCCCCAACCGTGAGTGTGAAAGCGAAGCCATTCGTGAGCACGTCGTACAACGTGTTGATCGCGCCGCGGCCGGTAGTGTTTTTGAGATTGACAATCTTCTCTTCGGGCTCCGTCAGCGTGTGGGGAATGAATCGGCGGATCGTGTCGAGGTGGTACCGATAGTCTCCCACAGCCTCCAGCAGCCGGGTGGCGTTCGTGTCATCCACCGACTGCCACCAGAGATCGAAGAACAGGACTCGGTTCTGGATGGCGGTCAGAAGGTCTTCGACTTTGGTTTTAAACGCGCGTGCTTGGACATTCTTGATATCTTCCGAGAACCAGAGATAGGCATAGGCGCCCAGCTTGTTGGAAGCCGCGGTGATGCTCTCGCTCAACTGGAGCACTTCCTGAAGAGCCTGGACTGACATCTCAGGCTTCAGGCGGGTCCGCCACGACTCGAACTGAGAGACTTTACTGTCAAGATCTTTGGCGAGCGCCCCGAAGTCCTCCTGAGGATTCTGGAGCACATGAGACAAATCCCAGCGCTCACGTAAGCTGGTAGACCGCACGCGACGAGTTGTCGATTTCGTGTTCATCCGCTTCACCACGGCCTGTTTCACAATGGGACCCCCCCCAGCTAGTTTTGGGGTACCCGGAAATCATACCATTGGAGCCCCCCCGGCGTGTAAAAAAAGTATCTTTATATATCAATGACTTATGTATATTCTCGTCCTCAATAGTCACGCGCAGCGCGTCAATGCACACTCCCGCAGCGCCAGTTCAAGAAGGCTTTACATTGACTGTGGAACAAGTGATGGTAGAATCGCTCCGGCCGGGGGGGAGGGGACCTGTGAAGGAAAATGAGATCAACCGGGCGGTTCAGTATGTGACAGCCGCCACGTCCTACGGGCGTGAGACGGTCGCTGAAATCGTCAGGACTGGCTTGCTGGAGATGGGGAACCTGGCGAGTACCTCCTCGCGTCGCTTCGATCGGGCGGCGCTGCTTGAGTATGTCTGCCGTTGGACAATCGCCCGCACAGGGCATCCGGAACCGCTGGTCCGAGAGGTCCTGGGATGTGCAGGCCGATGGCTGGACGAAATGTACGAGACGATCGCGCGTGAACACCCAGGATTGCTTCCGAAACCTGATCGCTAGAGAGAATTCATCATTGTTTTCAATGCGATCGCAGACATGACACGGATTCCTTGAGGAGCGAGCCCTTGAAGTTGTGAGAAGGGCCCCGGCTCTTGCTATAAACGACCTTCCGGCTGAGCAACGACCGTGTGGACGAAGCGCTTCCGCTCTAGGAGAAGATCACGGAGGCAGTCAGCTCCCAAGGGCCTGCGCGCGCGTGCTGAATGGCGGGTGCGCGGGGAACGGTGGAGCAGCCAGGTTGAGGTAGAGTGGAAGGCCTTACATCGGGTCTGCACCGATCTGCCAAGTCGGAGCCGCCTGACTCGCCTCGTCACCAGACTCAGCAGCAATGACCGGGGAGCCCAGGAATCGGCCCTGGCAGAGTTAGAGCTGGCGACGCTGCTGTTTCGCGCCGGATTTCGGATCAGGTTTCTGCCCGAGTCCCAGGCCAGAACCGCGGACTTGGAATGTACCCTGGGCCTTACGCGGCTCTTTGTGGAAGTGACGGCGTTGGTTGGCTCTCCACGTCGTCCGCGTCAACGACCGATCTGGCGCGCGCGGCGCACGCATGACCAGGAGTACGATGCTGGCTGTCATGAGCTACTCGAGAGACTGCTGGCCAGAACCTCACAGAAAGCCAGGCAACTGGTCGATTACTGCGCACCTGTGCTCCTGGGAATCACGGTTCCTCCGCAGGACCGTCGCTCCGAATGGGCAGAGAAACCGTGTGACCTCAAACAATTAGCAGGAACGATCACCCTGCTCCTGACTCGACTACGGCAAGTAAGTGCCGTGCTGCTCTCGCTCTGGGGTGTTGAGCCTTCACCAGCACAGTCCGGGGTACGGCTTGCGAACGTGCATATGGTGGAGCGGTCCCGGCATCAGGCAGCGTACCCACGCGTGCGGCTGTTGGTGCTCAACCCCGCGGCGGGCGCTCCCTTGAGTGACCGGCAAGTGGAAGCGCTGAAAGGCTTGTTGTGATCGTACGAGAGTCAGGCGGGGGCTCGGCAGGACCTACCCTAGGTTTTGCTGCAACTGCTCAAGATTCTTGGTCACCATGGCGTCCCCGTTTTTGGTAGACACCGCGATGCCTTGCTGGGAAATCTGCCTGCATTCGTCGATCCGTCCGCTTTTCTGAAGCGCCTGGGCAAGCGCTAGATACGCCGCCGAGTAGCTGGGCTTGACCCCAATGCAGCTCTGCAGCGCGCTGATCGCCTCGCCATAATTGGCATCCTCGATGTACGCTTTCCCCAATCCGAACCACGCCACATCGTCGTTCGGATCAATCGTTAATACTTTTTTCAGGGGCTCAATCTTCGGATGTGCCACGCCCGACCTCCGCGTGAAATCAGCATGTGTTTTGAGGCAAGCCACGGTACCATGCCCGTGTCATGATTGTCTATGGTGTTTCGGCCATGATACGATGCTCACTCACATTCGGTGAGCGTTCAGCACTCAGCCGTCAGGGAAAGCTATCGGCTTTCAGCGGTCAGCCGTCAGGTGACAGGTCAAAAGGGGGCAGAGAGTCTCGACCCCAGTCCCTGTAGGCTGAGGGCTGATTGCTGACAGTTTCTTACTGACAGCGGATCGCTGAATGCATATGGCTCAATGTCATGGCGCGCACCGGGTTCGTTTACCATCCGGACTACCTCAAGCATGATATGGGGGCTGGCCACCCGGAGTCCCCTGATCGCCTTCGAGCCATTCTCTCGCATCTTGAGGAAAGTGGGCTTCTTCAACGCCTCACGCGAATTGAGCCTGCCGAGGTTCAGGACGAGTGGATCACGCAAATCCATGACGTCTCCTACCTGACAAAGCTGAAGACCAAGGTGCCAGCGAATGGTCGCGTATTCCTGGATCCGGATACCTCGATGTCAGTCGGGTCATTGCAGGCGGCGTATCTGGCCGCCGGCGGGGTCTTGGCCGCGGCGGACGCGATTATGGCGAACGCTGTGGACAATGCCTTCTGCGCGGTCCGTCCGCCGGGCCATCACGCCGAGCGGGACCGTGCGATGGGGTTCTGCCTGCTCAATAATGTCGCGATTGCCGCCCGATACCTCCAGCGCCGCCATGGGCTCAGCCGTGTGCTGATCGTGGATTGGGATGTCCACCATGGCAACGGGACGCAGCACGCGTTCTATGATGATCCCTCGGTCCTCTTTTTCAGTACGCATCAATACCCTTGTTATCCCGGGACGGGCCCCCGTTCCGAACAGGGGGAGGGAGAGGCAAAGGGGCTGACGATCAACATTCCGATGTTGCCGGGTCAGGGCGACGAGGAATACCGCGAGGCCTTCGAACGGGTCCTAATCCCGGCAGCCGATTCGTTTCGGCCCGACTTTGTTCTGATCTCGGCTGGGTTTGACGCGCATCGCGATGATCCATTAGCCAGCATGAGTTTGACCGAAGAGGGCTATGCTGATTTGACCAGCCTCGTAGCGGGCCTCGCCCGGCGCCACTGTCAGGGCCGCATCCTTTCGTGCTTGGAAGGAGGCTATCACCTCAGCGCGCTCTCCAAGTCGGTCGAGCGGCATCTGGCTGCTCTCCTCGCAGGATGAAGTCCACGGAACAGACGGGGGGCTCAAGCATCAGATGAGACGATTCTATGTCATTCTACTCGGCTGCCTGGTGGCGGCAGTAGGGCTCACGTATGTGTTTTACACGGAGTTGCGACCCACAGTGATCTTCGGTCTTCGAGAGGACTACGCGAGAGCGATTCCCTATCAACAAACGCCGGAAGGAATTGAGAGCCTACGGGCCGAGCACTGTGGGACCTGCCACCAGGAGATTTACGAAGAGTGGAGGACCAGCTACCACGCGCGGGCCTATGAGGACCCATTTTTCCAGGCCTACTGGGAGAGGGACGGCAGGATCTGGGTCTGCCTGAACTGCCATACGCCGCTCGAGAATCAACAGCCAACACTGATTCGTGAGATTCCTCGTGGGCGGGTGGAGAAAGCGGTCCAGGAGCCCAATCCCCGGTACGATGCGGATTACCAGCAGGAGGGTGTTACCTGTGCGGCCTGCCATGTCCGGGATGGGGTCATCTTGGGCCCCTACGATGATTCTGCGGCGCCGCATCCGACGAAATTCGATCCCTCCTTCCGAACGGCGCAAGTCTGCTACCGGTGCCATAATGTGATCTCGGGTCCGTTCCAGTTCTACAATGTGGGACCGTGCGGGACGTATCCTGAGTATGAAGGCAAATTCTTTATGCGGGAGAGGGGCTTGATCTGCCAGAGCTGCCATATGCCGGCCGTGGAGCGGCCGGCGGCGGTAGGAGGGCCGATCCGGCACGGTCGGCGGCACCTCTGGCGCGGTGGGCATGATCCCGAGATGATCAAACAAGCAATCGCGGTACACGTGCATGCCGACCCCCTCGCGCCGGAGCCTGGAGAGCGCGTCCAGTGGACGCTGACCCTGACCAATGCCGGTGCCGGGCATAAGATCCCGACCGGCGACCCGGATCGGCACTTTACCATCGAGTTTCTCGTCCGGGACAAACAGGGCCACACGCAGGAGCAGGAGACCCACACGATCGGCCGCTGGATCCTCTGGCAACCGGTCATCCTGGAGGTGTACGATAACCGGCTACTGCCCCTGGCGAGCCGGGAGTATCGGTTCAGCTACCGCCTTCCGGCCCATCCGGATGGGATGACCCTGAGGGTCCGCGTGCGGTATCATATCCTGACTGACGGGCAGCATGAGATGCTGCGAACCAGGTACGGACTGACCGCCCCTGATCCCTACGTGTTCACGATCTATGAGCGGGTTTTTCCTCTCTCCGGGGATCTCACGGCGGCAGTGCAAGCAGGTGGCGATGACTCCCTCCTGAGGTGTTCCGTTGGCGCCGACCTGAGTGGGTGGCATCAGGCTGGGTAACGAGAGTCGAAGGAGATCATTATGGTACATCCGTTGTTGATTGACACGGAGACGCTGGACCAAAATCTTGGGCGGGAGGGCTTGGTACTGATCGATGTCCGTGGCAAGGCCGCGTATGCCTTCGGCGGCCACATCCCGGGAGCCGTGCATGCCACTTGGCATGAGTTCAGCGATCCCGACGCCACGGCCAAAGGATTGTTGGATCCTAATCCGGCCCGGATGGAGCAGAAGATTCGTGCTCTGGGCATCAACAATGGCAGCGATGTCGTCATCTATTCCAACCCGTTTGATAACTGGGGTGACGAAGGACGCATGTTCTGGATGCTCGAGTATCTCGGATGTACGAGGCTAAGGATTCTGGATGGCGGGTGGGTCAAATGGGTTGGGGAAAAGCGGCGGTACGATCACGGGACCGTCACTCCCAAGCCGGGTGACTTCCGAGTATCGGTGAATCTGGATGTGATGGTCTTCAAAGAGGAGCTCAAGAAGCTGGTGAAACGCCCGCATCCCGAGAGCTACATCCTCGATGCGCGGAGCCTGGAGGAGTATGCGGGCAAGGAGGTCTCGGGCATTCCCAGGCCCGGACATATTCCCTCTGCGATTACCGTGCCCTGGAACGGCTTCTTAAACCCTGATGCGACGGTCAAGGACCTGGAGGTTATCAAGGCGAATTTGGAGGAAAGAGGGCTCCACCAAAGCCATGAGCTGATCTGTTACTGTACCGGGGGGGTACGGTCGGCTTGGCTCTATTTTGTGTTAAAGCTGGCCGGCTACACGAAGGCCAGGAACTACGCAGGCTCCTGGTGGGAGTGGAGCCGTGACTTCGCGGCGCCAGTGGAATCCGACGTGAAATTGCTGCACAAGGTCTCGGGACATGACGAAGCCAGACCGTCTTGACACTCAAAAAATCTGCATGCTAAGGTGAATTGACTACTCAATGTTCTCAGACTCTTCCGGCTCTTGTGTGGGTCCGAGGCGGACATCGTGGTGCGTGGGGCGCACGAAGCGAGGAATAACGAGCTTCACGTTTGTGCGCGCCGCCGAGTCGGTGAGGCGGCCGGGTCTTGCCCGCTCCTCCGGCGAAGTCCGCGCTCACCCCCTCCCCAGCTTTGCTTCACCCACATGATTTTTGGAAGAGCCGTTTATCCAGACGCCACGGTCGGGGCATGCTGGGGTTGCCACGAAGCACGCCAAGAGCGCGGTCATGCATCTCTCCGAGGTGAAGTGATGGGAGTGACACATGAGGAGCGATGGATGGGCAGGGAATCCCTGCGCGTTTTTTATTGTGAGCAGGTGAGGGGTCGTGCGCGTCGGCTGGTACCAGTTTAATCCGGCCTTCGGCGAGGTCAAGCGTAACCTGGATCTCGTCGCCACGAGGCTCGCCCAGATGAGCTGCGACCTCATGGTGCTCCCAGAACTCTTTGCCTCGGGGTACCAGTTTGTGTCCAAAGAGGAAGTACGCGCGTTGGCCGAGCCGGTTCCTGAAGGCCCGACCACGCAGCGGCTCACGGAACTCGCGCGGGAGCGATCCATGTACCTGGTCGCCGGGCTGCCCGAGCGTGACCGGGATACCGTATACAACTCGGCGGTTCTGGTAGGACCGACAGGGTTCCTCGGCGTGTACCGGAAGGCGCATCTCTATTACGAGGAAGTCCTGTTCTTCAGTCCTGGAGAAACCGGCTTCCAGGTTTGGGATATCGGGTCGGCGAGACTCGGAATCATGGTCTGCTTTGACTGGTTCTACCCCGAGGCGGCGAGGACGCTCGCTCTCAAAGGGGCGGATATCCTCTGCCACCCCGCGAATCTCGTGCTCCCGCACTGTCCTGACGCAATGGTGACGCGATGTCTGGAGAATCACGTCTTCAGCGTCACGGCAAACCGAATCGGGTACGAGGAGCGGGGCGGGAAACCACGGCTGACCTATATTGGTAATAGCGAGATCGTCAGTCCCACCGGCAAGATCCTCCACAGGGCGCCTGGGGATCAAGAAGATCTTACGGTGCTGCACCTGGATCCACTCGAGGCTCGAAACAAAGCGCTGAACCCGTATAATGACCTGCTTCGCGGTCGCCCGGCGCATCTGTACGAACTATGAACCCTGCTCCCGGAATCGGTGTTTGCTTGAGCGAAGGTCCCAGCGCGGATTAAGATAAGCCTATGGCTCCATCACTCGGCAAAGGAATCTTTCTTGTCGCGGCTCCCTCGTTGCGGGATCCCAATTTCCGCCAAACGGTTGTGTTGTTGTGCGAGCACGGACCGGAAGGCGCGCTGGGCGTCGTGGTCAATCGTCCGACTGGGATGCTCCTCTCGGAAGTCTTGCCACAAGTGCCTGTGCTGGAGGGACAGCGCCACGTGTTCTTCAGGGGTGGGCCCGTACAGCCCAGTCATGTCCTGATTCTTTACCGTCTGTCCGAGGAACCGGCCGACACACACCATGTGTTCGACGGGGTGTACCTAGGGGGCGATCCCAATTCGCTGGAGCGAGTGCTCACGGTTCCCGAGGGGAGCGAGGCTGTCCGTGCCTACGTCGGTTACTCGGGGTGGGGGGCGGGGCAGCTGGAGAAAGAGCTCGAGACGGGGTCCTGGATTCTCCTCCCGGGCGATTCTACCGTTGTCTTCGAAAAAGACCCGTCACAGATCTGGCCTGACATCCTTCGGTCATTGGGCGAACCATACGCGAGGTATGCCGAGATGCCAGCCGATCCGAGCCTGAACTGATGCCCGGCGAGGACTGAGGACTGAGTCCTATAACCTCAGTCCTGACGTAAGAGGAGCGGGCGCAAATAGCGACCTGTGTGTGAACCGCTGACCTGAGCGACCTGTTCAGGCCGCCCTTCCGCGACGATCCGACCACCGTCCTCTCCGCCCTCCGGACCGAGGTCCAGGATCCAATCCGCCGCCTTGATCAGATCGAGGTGATGTTCCACCACGAGCACGGTGTTCCCGGCCTCCACTAATTTCCCGAGTACCTTGAGCAGCTTCTTGATGTCGTCAAGATGAAGACCGGTAGTGGGTTCATCCATGATGTACAAGACGTCGTGTGCCGACCGGTCCTTCAGCTCAGCCGCGATCTTCAGACGCTGCGCCTCCCCGCCGGAGAGCGTGGTGGCCGGCTGTCCGAGCCGCAGATAGCCAAGCCCGATGGTCGCCAGCAGATACAGGTGCGCACTGAGTTTCGTCGAGCCGGCGAAGAAGGACTGGGCCTCATCAATGGTCATGTTCAGCACATCGTGGATCGTCTTACCGCGGAATCGGACGCGCAAGACTTCCGGCCCAAAGCGTCGTCCTCCGCACGCTTCACACCTTGCGTACATATCTTCAAAGAAATACATCTCCAGTTTCTCGTACCCGTTCCCTTGACACCGATCGCACCGCCCACCCGGCGTGTTGAACGAGAAATGTGCGGGCGTGAAGCCTCGGCGGCGTGCGTCGAGTGTCGCGGCGAAGAGCCTGCGGATCTCGTCGAATGCCTTCAGGTATGTGATGGGATTTGACCGCGGCGTTCGACCGATCGGTGCCTGGTCAATCAACCGCACACCACGGAGGTGTTCCAGGCCTTTGATCGCGGTGAAGCGGCCGATCGGGAGGGACTCCTTGCGGAAGGCTCGCGCGACAGCCCGGTAGAGAGTGTCTTCCACCAAGGTGCTCTTCCCTGAGCCGGACACGCCCGTCACGCAGACCAGCATCCCAAGCGGAATCCGGACATTGATGTCTTTGAGATTGTGCGCACGCGCGCCAACCAGGATCAGGGCTTTGCCGTTACCAGGCCGGTGGGTTCGTGGGACAGGAATCGTGTCCTCGCCTCGTAAATAGCGTGCGGTGAGTGAGCGGGTGTCGGCGAGGAACGCATCGCGAGGCCCAGCGTAGACAAGCTGACCGCCCTTCTCTCCTGCCCACGGGCCCAATTCCACCACGTGGTCGGCAGCCAGAATCATCTGGCGATCGTGTTCGACGACCACCACGGTGTTACCGGATGCGGCGAGATCCTGCAAAATTGCCGCGAGCGTGGTGGTATCGCGGGCATGGAGTCCGATCGTGGGTTCGTCCAGTACGTACAGAGTGCCGACTAATTGAGCGCCGAGCTGGTTTGCCAGCGTGATGCGCTGGGCCTCGCCCCCCGCGAGCGTCCGCGTCTGCCGTCCAAGGGTCAAGTACTTGAGGCCGACCCGAAGCAGAAATCCCAGCTTTGCTCCGAGCTGACGGAGGACATCGCGCGCGACGTGGGTGTCAAAATCCGGAAGCTTCAAGTTGCCGATCCACCCGGCGGCATCCTTGATGGTCATCTCAGACACCTGATGAATATTCAGCCCAGCGATCTTGACGCTCCGTGCCTCTGGCCGAAGGCGGGTGCCCTCACACGTCGTACACGGGCATGGGCTGCGGTACCGGCTGAGAAAGACGCGAACATGGAGTTTGTACCGCTTCTGTTCGAGGTACTCAAAGAACTGGTGAATTCCCTGGAACCTCTTGTCGCCATTCCAGAGCAATGCCCGATCGTGGTCGGACAACTTCGCAAAGGGCGTGGACAGGCTGACCCCTCGCCGCCTCATGGCCAGGAGCATCTGCTTCTGCCACCAGTCCGTGCTTGGCTTGGTCCAAGGCTCGACGGCGCCCTCTGCCAGCGTCAGGTTGCGGTCAGGGACGACGAGGTCCTCGTCATATCGGAGGATATTGCCGAAGCCCTTGCAGTCCGGGCACGCGCCCAACGGGTGATTGAACGAGAACAGCACGGGCCGGATCGGGTCGAAGGTTCGTCCACAGCGCTGACAGTGGAAGCGCGTGCTGTAGAGCTGAGGCCCGTGTCCGATGACATCGACGCGGCAGACCCCGTCTCCTTCCCGAAATGCAGTCTCCACTCCCTCAACCACGCGACTGCGATTATCTGGCCGAAGCACCAACCGATCCAGCACGACATGAACTGGCGACGGACGCGTCCATGGAAGCGGGGCGCCGGCGCCGAGCTCCACGAGCTCCTCTCCGCATTTCAGCCGGACGAACCCACGAGCGAGGAGCGACTCGATGAGCGCTCGGTCATGACCAGGTCCCGAATCCTTGATCGGAAAGAGGATCATCGCGCGCGCGTCGGCGAACCGTGTGAGCAGCTCGTCGGTCACGGAGTGGGGATGGTAGCCCCGTGCTTCTTCCCGGCAATCCGGGCAGACGGGACGTCCGACCTTGGCGAAGAGCAGCCTGAGGAGATCAGCGATTTCGGTGGCAGTCCCGACAGTAGATCGGGC
The DNA here is from genome assembly GCA_022545705.1 of Nitrospirota bacterium. GTDB lineage: Bacteria > Nitrospirota > Nitrospiria > Nitrospirales > Nitrospiraceae > JACZQN01. The sequence continues at coordinate 13,062 of JACZQN010000029.1, forward strand.
TGTGCGAACCGGGTTCTTTTGCTCGATCGCGATGGCTGGCCGGACGTTGATGAGCCGATCGACATCGGGACGATCAACCTTCTCGAGAAACATGCGGGCGTATGTGCTGAGTGATTCCACGTAGCGCCAGTGGCCCTCCGCAAACAAGGTGTCGAAGGCCAGCGAGGATTTGCCGGAGCCCGACACGCCCGTGATGACCGTCACCGCGTTGTGAGGAATTTGAAGAGAAATGTTCTTGAGGTTGTTCTGACGCGCTCCCTCGATAATGAGATCGCCGGATTCTCGGGAGGTGTGTGTAAACATGCCGTCAACGAAAGAGCGACTATCGGATCGCCAGCTTCAGGAGGACGACGCCGATCGAATAGGCGACCAGCCCGCCCATAAGAGCGAACCAAAAACCGAGCCGGTTCATCGTCAGGATCATGAAGCCGACATACGCGAGCCACGGGAGGGCAAACCAGGTCAGATGCTTGGCGTATGACAGGGTGTACTCTGTCCCTCCATTCAGGTAGATCAGCACAAAGGTGGCGGCGGTGATGACCGGAAGCGTGCTAGCCAAGGCCGCAACAAACCCCTGCCCTCTTGATCCCGCATACGTGGAGACGGTCACCATGAGCCCTCCCAGGACAAAATAGAGGCCATACTTCATCAACTCGCTCATTCCCTTCCCTCCTCTCGCACGATGGGGGATGTGATCAGAACAATGCACCCTGAAATGCTTCCATCGCCTCCCGCATGATCGTGACGCCCTGCCCGGTATACCGAGGCGAGAAATGGAAGACGATCAAATCGCGCACGCCGGCCTTTCTTGCCAGGAGCCCAGCTTGGCGTGCGGTGAGATGGTACCGTTCTCTGGCTTTCTCTGCATCTCGATCGAGAAAGGGGGCCTCGCAATAAAAGACATCAGCGCCATGTGCGAGCTCGACGATCTTGGCTTCGTTTTCGTCATCATACCTGGCGTCCACTACGTACACGATTTTCTGGCCCCGTGTGATCGTCACGAAGCGATCTCGGACGTCACCCAACCGGAATTCCCGTTGCTCCTTGCGATGCTCGAAATACAAGGTGGCGATGAATCGGAACTCATCAGGTTGCCCCTGCCAGAGATACTGCTTGAGCTCCTTGAGCCACGAGCCCACGGGGAGGCGCGCCGCGTGAAGCCGTTCTTTGTTGATGTTGATGTGGAACTGCTCCTGGAGAGCATACCCCAGGGAGGGGACCCGGTGGTTGAGGGCGACCGCCTGGACCGTGAACATCGGGTCCTCCAGTACCGGGAAGGGGCTTGAGGGTGAGGGGCCCGCACGAGGAAGAGGAGGTTCACGGCGTGGTTGGAACCTCTCGCTGGCGAGGAAGCGGGCACCTCGTGTTTCGTGCGGATGGAACTCGAGGACCTCAATGGTCAACGGATAACCATCCACCAGGTTCCAGGTATAACCACGTAGCTTTCCATCGACATTGTCAATCAGACCGGGGGGGCCGAAGAGTCTCACGGCTTTTCCGCGACCGAGCGCGATCCGGAGGATGTTGTCAAAGCCGATGAAGTGATCCACGTGCGTGTGGGAGACAAAGATATCACCGGCTCTGAGCAGCCGTGTCGGCCCCAGGGCGTCATTCTGGCCGAGGTCGAACAGCAGGGCGCGCCGGCTCCATTTGAGCTCCACGTACAAGCCGGGGTCACCGAACGGGTCATTGACCAGGGAACAGGAAAAGGAGGGATTCATGTGGTGAAGGTGATCATTGAGTCATCGGTTCATTGATTCATTCAATGACTCAATCGTGAATCAATCAAGGCATCAATTCTCTCCGAGGGCCAGTTTGAGACTCCAATACAACACCATCACTTCGACCGCGTGGGCCGCGATCGTGGCGTAGAGGTTTCTTAGATAGAGCCAGATCGTGCCCCACACGAGGCCATCCCAGACTGCGATCCAGTGCAGATGTTTGAACGTGATGACCATGAATGGATCGAACGCGAAGACTGTGGCCGCCACGCAGACTGCGATGACAGGCCCGACCCTCGGATACTGGCTGAGCCATGTACGCTGGCACAAGGCCAGTAGTCGCCCCAGCAAGAATCCCCGGAAGTTGAGCTCAATCGCGATGGCGATCAGCAGGACCAGCCAAGGTAGCATGAGTGCCACAGGCACCTGGGCGTGCGGGGTCTCTCGTAAAAACTGGATGTCGCCCCCGAGCCGGGGCACAAGCCAAAGGATCACCCATACATTAAGAAAGCCCAGGGTGAGACCGGTCAAGAGCCCCACCCGGAGACCTCGGCCGAGGAGGTGAAGGTTGAGACCCAGTCGTTCCAGGACGCGGGTGTTCCCGCTGGTCCAGATTGCCAGACCAAGGTAACCCAGGGCCTGGGGGAGGAACAGGATCGGGAGGGCATGCTGGAGCTCCGAGGGTAACGAAAAGTAGAGGCCAGTCGTCAACACAGGCGGAAGCGCCAGTAGGGACAGGCGCTCAGGCTCCAACCCGGCTGGATCGTCGCGGGAGGAGAACCGTGAGGCCTGAGCAGGTGCAGCCGCAGTGTGCATCAGCGCGTACTTGCCCTTTGCCCTTCCTTACTGGTAGCGGAGCGCCTCGGCTGGGTCGAGCTTCGAGGCTTTGATCGCGGGGTAAAGCCCGAAGGTGATTCCCACGAGGACTGCAAAGACGAAAGAGGCCAGGATGGCCGAAGGGAGGACGACCGCACCCCAATCTCCTTCACCAGGCATGGCCCTGGCCACAAGGTCGCCGAACCCGTAGGCCATGCCTATCCCCACGAGAATGCCGATCAGTCCTCCCACGACGCTGATGCTCACCGACTCGATCAAAAACTGCCGCAAAATGTGACTGCGTCCGGCGCCGATGGCCTTTCGCAGTCCGATCTCGCTGGTTCGTTCAGTCACCGTGACGAGCATGATGTTCATGATTCCGATGCCGCCGACGAGCAGCGCCACCAGGGCCACCCCGCCCAGCACAATGCGAAAGATCCACAGCGTCCGATCGATGGCTTTGAGGAATTCGCCCTGATTTCGAATTCTGATATCGTCCACGCCATCATGGCGCTGGATCAGGAGGGAGTGAATGTCCCGCGTCACCGCCTCCATTTCGTCACGGTTTGGCACGTGCACGAGCATGAAGTTGACATGATCGTTTCCGGTGAAGCGGCGCATCGTCGTGGTGACGGGGACAAAGATCAGCTCATCATAATTGGTCCCGTGCAGGCTCCCTTTGGGTTCCATGACTCCGACGACACTGAAACGCTCGTCCCCGATCTTGACTTCCCGGTGGAGCGCAGACCCGGTTCCGAAGAGCTTCTCGGCGATATCTCTGCCCAGCACTACGACCCGTCGCCACTCGTCGATATCCTCCTGGACAAGGAATCGCCCCACAGCGGGTCGAAAGTTGCGGACCTCTTGGTATTCGGGCACGGTGCCGGTGACCTGACCGCTGTAATCCCGATCTCCAGCTCTGAGCTGTTTTTTAAACTGAAGAATCGGTGCCACGAGAAGCTCCGGGCGGAGCCGGCGAATCGCCAACGCGTCGCCATACTTGTGTCCTGTGGAGCGTCCCGCGAATTTCCGCTGTTCCTCCGGTGTCAGGGATGCGTGGAAGATGAACAACAGATTGGTGCCGAGGCGCTCGATCGATTGGACCAGCTTCCGTTGTCCCCCTTCGACGATCGAGGTCATGGAGATAACCGCCGCCACGCCGATGATGATACCCAGCATGGTCAGCCCGGACCTCAGCTTGTTGGCGAACAAGTTCTTGAAGGCGTCAGCAAAGGAGTCGCGCAACGTCATGGTGCAGTCTCAACCCTGTTCGTCGACCCTACCAAGGACGGTTGCGTGAGCGGATCTCCGGCTTCGCGTCTTTCATCAGCGAGGATCCTGCCGTCCAACAACGTGACCACCCGCCCAGATTTCTCGGCCAGGTCGCGCTCGTGGGTCACGAGCAGGATGGTTTGTCCGTCCCGGTGGAGCTGCACCAGGATCTCGAGGATCTCCCGCCCAGATCGGGTGTCGAGGCTGCCGGTGGGCTCATCCGCCAGCAGGATGGCCGGGCGATTGACCAGGGCGCGCGCGATGGCTACCCGCTGTTGTTGGCCGCCCGAAAGCTGGTTTGGCCAATGTGCGAGCCGATCTTGCAAGCCGACCAGGCGAAGGGTGTCGATCGCGCGCCGGCGGCGTTCCTGGGCCGGGATCCCGGCGTACTGGAGAGGCAGTTCAACGTTGTGGAGGGCGCTCTTTCGGGGAAGTAAGTGAAAGATCTGGAAGATGAAGCCGATTTGTTGGTTACGGACCACCGCCAGTTCTCGGTCGCTGAGAGAACCCACGGCACGGCCGTCCAGCCAGTAATCGCCCTCTGTCGGCTGACTGAGGCAGCCAAGGATGTCCAGCAATGTCGTTTTGCCGCTCCCTGACTGTCCGATAATGGCTGCAAATTCCCCACGGTCGATCGATAGATCAATGCCCTGGAGAGCCTGGACATCACCGCCACCGGTGCGATAGGTCTTGCCGATGTTGTGCAATCGGATGAGCATGGTTGCCCAACGGCGGGGCCTTCGCGTGGTTAGGTGGGCTTATCTGACAGTGAGGGGATAATGACCGTCTCGCCTTCCTGCAGGCCATGCACGATCACGGCCTGGGATGCGGTGCGGAGCCCAACACGCACTTTTCGCAGGAGGCGACCGCCGTTGGCCATCACGTAGACGATGTCGTCGCCCTTCTCGGTCCGCAGGGCCTCAAGGGGAATCGCGATCACGTTCTCCAGCACGTTCGTGAGGATGTCAACGTTCGCGGTCATCAACGGTCTGAGCGTGCGGTCCTTGTTCTCGATCTCGATCGTGACCTGATAGGTGACAATGTTGTTGACTTTTTCGCCTCGCGGCGAAATCGCTTTCACCGTAGCGCGGAAGACTCTGCCAGGCACCGCGTCCAGCCGGACTTCAACCGGCTGGCCGATTTCGACCCGCCCAATATTCACTTCATTGATCTTGGCCTTGACGATCATGCGGCTCAGATCCGCGAGGGTCATGAGCTCGGTGCCGCCGCCAAACGTGCCCGTGCCGGACCTGATGAGTTCCCCGGGGTTCACCATGATCTGGAGGATTGTGCCGGCAGACGGCGAGACGACCACGAACTCCTCGAGCCGGTTGGAAGACAGATCCTGTTCAAGGTGACGGCGGTACAGCTCTTCGTTGCCGCCCAGCGCGAGGAGCAACTGGCGCTTTGCCAAATCCCGACGCACCTTGGCTATCTCGAGATCCTGCTCCGCCGCCTCCAGCTCCTGGCGGGACACGAACCCTTGTTTGAGCAGGGTCGCCATCCGATTGAACGTGAGCTGCGCCTGCTCGGTGTTGACCCACTCCTCCTCGAGCGCAGCGCGCATCTGAGCGACCTGGCGTGCCTGCGCCGGTTCGTGCTGGATCACGGCCAGTGGTTGGGAAGCTGTGACCTCCTGGCCCTCGGTGACGCGGAGTTGCCGGATTTCTCCTGAGATCTGGGATTTGATCGCAATGGTCAGGGCGGGTTGAAGCGTGCCAGTCTCGACCACGCGAGTCTGGATGGGCCCTCGCTTCACCGCGATAATGCGCGGGTTGTCCCTGGGTTGAGTGTCGTTGCCCGTCGTCGGTGAAAACAGCAGGGCGGCCCCTCCTGCCAAGGCAACTAGGCAGAGCACTATGACCAGTGCGCCTTGTCTCATCACGCGTGTCCGTTCAGGGCCTCACCCCAGTTCGATGCCATATTGCTCGAGCGTAGTACCTTTCTGTCGAGCCAAGTTGGAGAGCGATTTGTTATAGTCCACGACCGCGCGCAATTCGTTCCGCTGCGCGATGGCCAAATCGCGTTGAAAGTCCAGCACGAAGCGCGTTGTGCTCAGCCCCACGTTGAGCCGCTCTTGCTCCGCCTCAAGCTGCTTTTCCGATAGAATCCGCGCAGATCGAGTCGTTTCAATCCGCTTGAAATCCGTCCGTACGCGGCGGACTGCTTCTTTCAGATCGATGATAACTTGTTGCCGAGCGCTTTGCAATGAGGCCTGAGCGTTCCTGGCTTCGATCTGGCGCTTCCGGTACTGGCTCCAGGCGGACCGGTTCCCCAGAGGGTAGCTCAACACCAGGCCTCCGCCCCAGTTATAAAAGTCGCCGCTAAAATTTCGGTCGAACATGTCCCCCGGATCGGAGCCGAGACCGGCCAGGCCCGCCGTTCCCTCCAACGCCAGGCTCGGTAAGAGCTGGTTCTTGGCAAACTTGACGTTCAGGCCGCTGGTTTCAATATTTTTGCTGGCTTGAAGGATCTCAGGCCGGCGCTCGATGGCGATATCAATGGCTTCTTGGAGGCTGATCGGTTCCAGGCTCTGGATCGGCGTATCGACCGGTATGACCTGAACTTCTTGTCTGAGCTCCTCTTCAGAGGGATTCAGCAGTTGGCGAAGCCTGTCCTGTTGGTCGCCAATTTCTTTCTCGGCAACAAGCACCAGTCCTACACGGGACGCGACAGCCGCCTCCGCCTGAAGGACATCCACAATCGCCATCAGACCGGCTTTGGCCTTGGCCCGATTACTGGCGAGTAGCTCCTCGGCCGCCCGCAAGGCGGTCTGGGCGACCTTCAACCCTTCGTGCGCGAAGACCAACTCCCAATACGTCTGCTCGACCGTCGAGATCACCTGTAATACGCGGTCGAAGAAGACGTGGTCCTCGACTCGGGCGTTATTTTGGGCGATCCGGATTTGCGCACGGTTTACCTCGGTCCCGAAATCCCGCAAGAGGGGTTGGGACAGATTCAGTGTGAAATCGGAATCATAGGACGGGTTGAAGAGGCTTATTTGCCCTGCAACGAAGGTGCGCCTCGAGTTGAAGTTGAGATCATAGTCCGCCCCAGTTAAAAATTTCTGCTCGATCCCGGCGCTCAGCAAGCTGTTGTTTTGATCTCTGGTTAGCGCAGTGAAACTTAAACTCTGTGTATTCACTGGCGACACCGTGCGATCGTACCGGCCGCTTAAGTTGAGCGTCGGATCGAACTTAGCCTGTTCAAAGAGAATGTCGGTCAGGCGGATCTCGCGCGTTCGGCGACTGATGGTGATATCGAGGTTACGCTCCAAAGCACGAAGCACAGCGTCCGCTAGGGCGAGCGTTTCCTTCGGTTCTGGAGGGATTGGAGCTGGCTGGGTGCTGGCTTCCGTGGCCCCCCAGGCGTGCGAAACAGACATCAGCACGACCAACGCCAACGTAGCCCCGATCCTGGACAATGCACAGTGGTGATCAGCTTGTACGCGCATAGTGGCCCCCTTGCCCTTTGGACTTGTCGTCGCCTGGCGGTAGGCTGGACGAGGTGTTCAGCGTCCCGGCCTGGAATCAGCCCCCATTGACAGCGGGCCTGATTGACTAAAGAATCTGCTTAGGTGAGCCTAGCAAAGGGGGGGCCGCTTTGCAATGAAAGCTGATGCAGGGAGGGCCTCACGAACGGTTCGCGAGGTGCCAGGTTAAGGTCAGAACGTAGCGGGCTACGGCCTCAAGAATCTCTGGCTGGATGGTGTCGGCCGTGTCGGATGGTTGATGGAAATGAGGGTGGGAGCCGGCGCTCACGATCGTAATCGTCGGGACACCGGCCTTTTTGAACGGCACGTGGTCTCCTCCCGGAAAAAAGCCGTAGAGGTCAAGCTTGTCCGCGAGGCCAGCGACCTGACCCGCCTCGACCGCAACAGCCTTCGGCAGCCCCGCAATCCCGACTGTCAGTCTTTTGTTCCCGACTCCAACATGGTCCACATTGACCATAGCCACCGTCTTGTTCAGCGGTCGTTGCGGGCGACTGATATACAGTTCGGACCCCAGCAAGCCTTGCTCTTCGCCGCTGAAGGAGGCGAACAGAATAGATCGCCTTGGCTTGACCCCGGTTAGGGCGAAGGCCCGTGCCACTTCCAGGAGGACCGCCGTGCCTGAAGCATTATCATCCGCGCCAGGGAACAAGACACCAGCTTGGCGGCCAAAATGGTCGCGATGTGCGCCAACCAGGACAGTTTCCTCCTGAACGGTCGGATCAGAGCCGGGAAGAAGCCCGTAGACATTGTGGAGAATCCCCGAGCTCTTTTCACTGTCCCAGCTCAGTCGGGCCATCACGTCAGTCTCCATACTTCGCGGGGTCAGCGTGCGATTCAGCTCTTCCTGAACTGCACGCAGCGAGTGTCCCCGGCTCGCCAAGACGGTTGTCCCCATCACAGTGCTGATCCAGGCGCCTGGCAGTGGGCCCCCGTCATCCGCGCCGGTACTTCCGTAATACGCCAATGGTCCAGCCGGTATTCCTCGTCTGGTTTCGTAGGCGCTCCGGACTGGCCCGGTCATCGTGAGAAAGGCCGTGGCTCCCTGTTCACGGGCGACCCGCACCTTGGCGGCATGCGAGACCCGCAAAGGGTAGCCTTCCGGTTTGCCGCGCAGAAACAATACGACGCGGTTCCGGACATCTATCCCTTCGTATTCATCAAAGCTGCGTGCAGGGTCAGAAATCCCGTACCCGACGAAGACGACGGGAGCGACCACCCGGACTGACGGCGAATCCAGAATGGGCAGAGAGTGGGTGCCTATTTGGAGGGTAACCGAGTGCAAATCGAAGTGGAGTTCGAGAAGCGCCTCCTCTCCGATGTGAGTGGTTGTCACGCGATGAGTCACTGTTGTGGGTCGGAAAGCGGCGGGATGGAATCCAGGTCCGG
>JACZQN010000113.1 GCA_022545705.1 Nitrospirota bacterium
AGCAGGCCTGCAAGCGCACCTGCGCACGCCAGCCGCAACCATGCTTCTCGATAGAAACCGCGTGCGCGCATCACGGTCCAGACCATAGCGATGAAGCCATAGTAATATCCTGTCTGGATATCACCGTTGAGAAAGACCGTGGCCCAGATCACCGCGGGGGACACCACCCACACCCATCGTTCCGCCAGAGCCTTTTCCAGTGCGGCGCAAAAGATCGGCAGCGCACAGATCGAGTACAGGTAGACGATGTTCTCTGTGAGCGACACGACATAGCCAGACAGCGCAAAGGCCACGCCGGCCAGCAGCGCGCCCGCGCGGGAAAATCCCAGCACACGCCCCAACGTGAAGGCACCCACCGCGGCCAGCAGACAGGACAGCAGCACTGAGACACGATACGCATCATGGATGGGAAGCAAGAAGTACAGCGCCGTGAACGGATGGAAGACCCCGGTCACGGGCACGCCGATGAACGGACGGCCAAGCGATTCGTAGGGGAACCAGTGCGGAAGCTCGCCCGCTGCCAGCCGCTCGACCATGTATCGCTTCAAAGGGAGGAAAAACCGAAAGGCATCGCGCTTGATGAGGACGAGGTCTGGCAGCCAGAGCCGGGCGTAGAAGAGAAGGACAAGCGCGCAGAGTCCCGCGACCACCACTCCGGTGGATCTGCGAAACCGGGCAACGACCCGGTTGCCGCTACTGGCACTCACTCCGTTGATCAAGCCCCTTGGCTCCTCACTCATGGCCCCCCAGGGGACATCCGGATAAGGCCGTGACTCGTCAGGAATAAGACCATTGCGGTTTCACACGCCAACCAGCAGCTTCGAACTGTGGGCGCGAAACCGCTCGTAACGGGCAAAGCGAGGGGCCACCAACCTTGGCGTGTTTTCAGCTATTCTATCAGGGATTGCAATGTCCGCCAGCTTTCCTTGCACTCTCGTGTACGAGTCACGGATTAGCGGCCACCTACTGAGAAGGGGCGAGCGGATCACCCGAGGTGTTTAGGAATAATAAGCCAATGAAGGAGGGATGGGAACTTATGGAGTCGCGTGTGGAGCAGACGACTGCTGGCCGATTCGACGTTGGGCTTGCTGTACCCGTGCCTCTTGGGTCGGGTCGCCTAACCCCAGCTCGCGATACCGCTCCATGAGCTTGGCATTGGAAGGATCCAGCTCGAGTGAATGCAGCCACGCTTCTTTGGCTTGTTCGAAGTGATGTTGCTCGAAATAGATCTCGCCAAGATGCTCGAAGATCACCGGATCGTCATCAACGAGCGAGACCGCTCGCTTGATCTCGACTAGGGCCTCCTCTAGCAATCCCATTTTGAAGAACGCCCAGCCAAGACTGTCAACATAGTACCCGTTGTTGGGCTTCAAAGAGACCGCGAGCTTTGTGAGGGAGACGGCCTCCTCGATCTCAATCCCACGCTCCGCATAGCTGTAACCTAGGTAGTTCAGCGCGTCCGCGTGATGCGGGTCAAGCTGCAGGACGGTCTTCATGGCCCGAACCACGTCCTCAAACCGGTCGAGCTTATCGTAGACGGTCCCGAGGTTATAATGCAGGTCTGCGTTCTGAGGATTGTGCACGATCCCTTCCTCAAAGGCCTGAGTGGCTAAGGCATACTGCTCAGTTTGCGCATAGGTCAGCCCGAGGATGAGATGCCCGTCTGGCCGCTTGGGCTTCAGCTTCACGGCTTGGGCCAGATGCGTAATCGCTTCAGGATACCGTTTCAGCCGGTAGAAGAGATATCCCAGATGAATATGCCCGTCGGCATAGGTGGGTTGCAGTTGAAGATTATGTTGGTATGCCTCAATCGCAAGATCATCCTCCTTGACCGCCTCATACATGAGGCCCAAATAGTCGCGAACCCTGAGTTCCGCGGGCCTCACGCCTAGGATTTTGGTTAACTGTTCGATGGCCTTGCCATACTGCTTCAGCTCTCCATAGACAAGGCCCACCCGGAGCTGCGCGTCTAAATCCTCCGGGGCACGGCCGAGAATTTGCTCCAACTCACTCAGCGCCTGCTCATACCGCTTATGGCTGATGTAGAGTCGGACCAGGTGCCGACGCATGTCCATGCTCTCCGGCTTCACATCCCGGAGGTACTTGCGATAGACCAATGCAGCCTGCTCCAGATTCTGCTGCGCCTCGTATACCGAGGCCAATCCCAGATAGGCAGGCCTGAATGACGAGTCGGTCGCAATGGCGCGCTCGAACATGCTAATCGCCTGCTCAGGGCGGTCCGATTCGACCCCAATACGGCCGAGGTAGTAATACCCGAGCGCCGAATCCTTCGCCAGGTCGAGCCCGCGCCCAATGACGCGTTCCGCTTCCTCATAACGCTTGAGCGTCATTAGCAGGAGGCCTTTTGAAAAATAGTACTCTTGTGTTTCCGGCTGCTGTTCCAGCGCGCGATCGTACAAGCGTAAGGCTTTCTCGGCCAATCCTGCACCGGAATAGATGCCAGCGAATTGCGCCAAAGTCGATGCCTCCCGCAAGTCCGATTCCACGACCTGATCGGCAAAACGGACCGCCTGTTCCAAATCGCTCTTGGAGAAATACAGTCTCGCCAGACGTGTCTTTAGCACGATGGAGGACGGGTCGGCCCTGAGCGCCGCCAGGTACTCCTTGATCGCCTGCTCGGTATCCTGGGCCATCTCCGCTTGGTAGCCCAACATGAAATGGTAATAGGCGCGAGGATCAGCCGGCGATGGGGTCTTGGCTGGACTCGTGGGAGTCTCCGTGGCGGAGGAAGGTTGCCTTGCGCCTGCTTGCGGCATATTCGCGCAGGATACAACGACGGGCGGGATGAGCAGAAGGCTCAGCAGCAGCCGGATCCCTCTCACGTGCTGACGGTCGCGGGTTCTCAGATGAGGCCGGCGGGCCTGGCCCCCGAAAAGGAAGGGCCGAGGTTCAGACTCGGGGGGCATGTCAAGGGGCGCAATCAGCATAAGCAAATAATTATATGAAGATGCCGGGGGGGTGTCAAACTACTTCACGTTCAGAGAAGTCAGCAAATCTCGCAAACCTGTCCAGAAAAGTCAGCTTGATATCGCCGGTCGGTCCGTTCCGATGCTTTCTGACCATGATATGCGCCATGCCTTTCTCTTCCGAGTCAGGATTATAGACTTCATCCCGGTAGATAAAGATGACGACGTCCGCGTCTTGCTCGATGGCTCCTGATTCTCGAAGATCGGCCAGCACGGGTCTCTTATCCTGGCGACTCTCCACAGCGCGGCTCAACTGCGACAAGGCCATCAGCGGCACATTCAACTCCTTCGCAAGCGCTTTCAGCGATCGCGAAATATCCGAGATTTCCTGCTGACGCGACTCGGCATCGGTGGAACCCTGCATGAGCTGCAGGTAATCCACCAGTAACAAGTCTAGCCCGAACTCAGCTTTGAGACGCCGCGCTTTGCCCCGCATCTGCTGCACGGTCAGATCACCCGTATCGTCAATGAAGATAGTGGCCTGTTCGAGTTTCCCAGCGGCCTCGGCGAGCCTCCACCAGTCCTCCTTTTGCAATTTGCCGATTCGTAACATGTGCGAGTCCACGGAGGCCTCTGAACTCAGCATGCGAAGAACCAGCTGGGTTTTAGACATTTCCAGGCTGAAGATGCCCACCACATGCCCGTGCTCGATCGCCGCCTTTTGCGCGATGCCGAGAGCGAGGCTGGTCTTGCCCATACTGGGACGACCAGCAATGACTACAAGATCGGACGGCTGCAGTCCGGCGATCAGCTTGTCCAAGTCCTGAAAACCGGTCGGGACTCCAGTGATGGACTTGCCCGTTTTCGCAAGGAGGTCGACCTGATCCAGACTCTCTTTAATGATGTCTTTCAACTTTGTGAACGCCCGACCGAGCTTCCCATGCGCCAACCTGAAGACAGCGCGTTCGGCACGATCCAGGAGCTCATCCACCGCAACCGTACCGTCGTATCCGTGGGAGACGATCTCGGTCGAAGTACTGATCAGATTGCGCAGGATCGACTTGTCGCGGACGATCCGGCAGTGGTATCTGATGTTGGCGGCAGTCGGGACGATTTGAACCAACTCCGCTAAATACACCGCCCCTCCAACAGACTCGAGATCCTCTGTATGCCTCAAATGCTCGGTGAGCGTGATCTGATCAATGGCCTCGTTTCGTTCCGAGAGCTCCAACATGGACCGGTAAATTTTTTGGTGAGCGGTGCGATAGAAGTCCTCTTCGAGCAGCAGCTCTTCAGCTTTTGCCATTGCAGCCTTCTCGAGCAGAATCGCGCCTAGGACCGATTGTTCAGCCTCGAGGTTTTGAGGGGGCACCCTGGGGTGCGAGAGATCGGGTGAGTTCATGGTGCCTGCTCGCAACGGGAGAGATTACAGCAAATGCGGAAGTTCCTTGATCTTGACTCGTTTCCTGACCGGCACCCCTGGACGGACCGCTCCGACAAGGGACGACGGCCCGGCCACGATCAGCGCTTCATCCGGGGCAACCTTCTTCTCTCCGAGCACCACCACCGCACAGGCTCCGATGGTGCGGCCTTCCTGAACGGACGCTCGTATGCCGGCTTGGCCGTGCGGTTGCAAGACCCCCTGGACCACGCGATGGCCTGCATTCCGCAGCATCTGCGAGACCTGGAACACGCGCCCGCTGTGACGAGCTGACGCTGTGATGAGAAAGTCCACGCGAGCGCCGGCCTGGCCCTCTCCGACCCGCTGCATGGCCTGGAAGAGTCGATCCACATCCAGCGCGAATCCGGTCGAGGGGAGATCGCGGCCGAAGCGCCCGATCAGGTGATTGTATCGACCCCCACCACCCAGCTCGCAACCGATCCCTTCTGCGAACACGTCGAACGTCACACCATCGTAATAGTCAAACCCCCGGAACTCGCCCAAATCGAGCAATAGGTAGTCAGCCAAGCCAGCCGCCTTGAGAACCCGATAGACTCGGTCCAGCCGCTCGAGTGCCGTCAGCAACTCGCGGTCGCGCTCCGCCATCTCACGCCCACGCTCGAGGACGTCTTCCCGACCACACAGACTGGGCACTTCAAGAATGGCTCGCGCCACCCTCTTCGGCACACGTTCGTCCGTCAGGATCTCATCGAGCCGGGGAAGGTCTTTCCTGGCGGCTGCGTGTTCAGCCCGCTTTTGTCCCTCGAGGGAGAGCCCGGACCGCGCGAGCAGCGCTTTAAAAAAGCCGACGTGGCCGACCGAAATCGTGAATGTTGACAACCCAAGTTGCTTCAAACATTCAAGCGCCAGCGCGATGATTTCGCTATCCGTACTCACATCATCGACGCCGATCAGCTCAGCGCCCACTTGAAAGATCTCCCGCTCCCGTCCGGCGTGCTCCGGCTCATACCGAAAGACGGTGGACCGATAACACAGGCGAAGCGGGACGCTCGCCTCCACCATTCCCATGGCGACGATCCGCGCGATTTGAGCAGTCACATCCGGTCGCAGCAGAAGAATCCGGCCGGTCGTCTGGTCCACAAACTTATAACATTTCTCTATTAGATCTGGCTCAAGGCCCGCCGACAACACATCTAAATATTCAAAGGTCGGCGGGATGATCTCCTGGTACCCCCAGCGGGTGAGCACGGTCAGCAGAGTATCTTCCAAATGGCGGACTCGTTTGGCAGTGTGCGGAAGAATCGTCGCCATGCCCACTGGGATAAGCGACCGCTCATGTTTATGTGGCGAAGGGGAGTGGGAACGGCTTGACTTGGAGAAGGAGCGGGGCATGGAGTTGCGGCCGGGCGCGTTAGAGCCCTTCTGAGAGATCAACCAGCTTGACGGAGAGGATATTCTTCGCGCGCTTGATCGTCTCCAGCACGCCGATGGGGAGGGGAGCATCGAGCCCGATAATCAACAGAGCATTCCCGCCCCGTTTTTCACGGGAGCATTGCATCTGGGCGATATTGATACCATGCTCCCCAAGCACCTGGCCGACGGTGCCGATGACGCCAGGTCGGTCCACGTTCAAGATCAGCATCATGTGGCCTTCGGGTACAACCTCGACTTGAAAGTTGTCGATTTCGACGACGCGGGAATCTTTTCGGTTGTACAACGTGCCAGCGATGCGGTGGGACTTCCTCCCCGCCTCCACCCGCACCCTAATCAC
>JACZQN010000030.1 GCA_022545705.1 Nitrospirota bacterium
GCCCTCCAAGCGTAATGACCTCCCAGTGAGCCGGCGCGGCTGAACGCACTCCCACTCCACGTTGATCGACCCCGCCGCCACGACGCTTCGCGTCGATCGCGACGACGATGCACTGCGTTCCAAACCGCGTCGCCGCCGCCTTCACGAACTCAGGTTGTTCCACCGCGGCCGTATTGATACTGACCTTATCCGAGCCGGCCTGGAGTAAGTTGCGGATGTCTTCCAGCGTCCTCACACCGCCTCCAACCGTGAGCGGCATGAAGACCTGCTCCGCAGTCTTGGCCACCACATCGAGCAGGGGCTTGCGGTTTTCCTGGGAGGCCGTGATATCCAAAAAGCACAGCTCGTCCGCTTCCTGACCGTCGTAGACCTGGGCAATTTCGACGGGATCACCCGCGTCGCGGAGGTCGACGAAGGAGACACCCTTGACGACCCGTCCATCCTTGACGTCGAGGCATGGAATGATGCGCTTGGTAAGCAGACCCGCTTCCCTCCGCTACTCAGCCGCTTGCTGAGCCACCTTAAGTGCCAACTTGCCATCGTAGAGCGCTTTTCCGACGATCACGCCCTGGACGCGAGACCCCATCGCTTTGATGGCTTGGATATCTTCTATCCGGGTGATCCCCCCTGATGCAATGACCGGCACCGGAGAACAGTTCACCACTTCCCGAAGGGCGGTCAAGTTCGGACCCTCCAGCATGCCATCTTTCGCAATGTCCGTGTAGATCACGCCGCCGAGCGGATAGCCTTCTAGCGACCGCAGCAGATCCTGGACTGTCGTGCACGTGACCTCCGTCCATCCCCTGACAGCCACCTTTCCCTCACGCGCATCGAGGCCAATCCAAATCCGGTGGGCAAATTCCGAGCACGCGAGCTCGATGACCGCTCGGTCCTCAAGCACGGCGGTCCCCAACACGACCCGCTGCACGCCTCGGGTCAAATACCGCCGGATCGTCTCCACCGTCCGAATGCCACCCCCAACCTGCACCGGCACCGACACGGACTGGACGATCCCATCGATCTGTGGGAGATTTGCCGGCTGACCTTCCATCGCCCCGTTTAAGTCCACGACGTGAAGCAGGCGGGCGCCCAGTCGTTCCCATTGCTGGGCCATGGCCGGCGGATCATCGGAATACACCGTTTCCAGGCGCATGTCCCCCTGCCGAAGCCGCACGCACCGCCCATCCTTGAGATCGATGGCAGGAATTACCAGCATCGACCGCCTTGTCTTCCCACAACGCTCATGAAGATGAATGGGAAGTAGTCAGTTGTGAATTACGACTCAAAACTCAACTCTCCCCGTTCAGCATTCAGCTACTGGGCATGGCGGGAGGACTTCCCGCCGAAGGGAAACTGACGGATGAGCTGCTCGGCACCGTAGTCTGCGAGCTCTTCCGCCCTGACGAACACGCCGCCCCGCTGGAGAAAACCCACGAGATCCTCATTCATCGGCCGCTGCCTCTCGTAATAGCTGCCGACCCACAAGGTCTTCCCATCGACTGCCACCAACTTGACCTCAAAGCCCACCACGGCCGGCGGATCAGCCCCGATCTTGCTTCCCACTCGCTCCCGATAGACGGATACCCGACCGAGGACCGCCGCATCAGCCGAAAGATGAGCGGCGATCCGCTGAGCTCTTTGCTCCGACGTCAAACTCCCTTCTCCTGAGCTAAGCGCTGCTGGCGCCTGCGCAGCCGCATCCGGAGGAAGCACGCGGAGTCCTTCTCTGTGGAGCAATTTTTTATAGACAATCTGCGTGACCTTCTCAGCCGCGTAGGAAGGGACCGTGACAGTCGGCCGGTCTAACCTGACACCCAACGGAGGAGCAGCAAACTCAATCTCGGATCGCTTCGCCCCCTGCGGGAAAGACAATTCCTGCCTGGGGGCCTCGATCAACTGAGGGGTTTGCACGGATTCGAACGGCACCACCACGAGCGTTTTTACGTCATACTGCTCGATCCCGGGAGCCGAGACAACCGTCACCTTGGCGGGGACACACCCCTCACCTGTCAAGATGATAGCCGCGAGTAACAGGTAAAAACGAGCGGACACGTGGACTGCTGGCGATCGTCTCAGGAAGTGCGCCGACCGCTTCATTCCCACTCGCTGAAATTCTTGACGATGCGGAGGCCGACCGACTGGCTTTTCTCCGGATGGAATTGGCAGGCGAAAATGTTGTCGCGCCAGATGCTCGAGACAAACGCCAGTCCGTACTGGGTCACCGTACTGGCCACGGAGCAATCGCGGGGTTCGACGTAATAGGAGTGGACAAAGTACACATGGGCTCCGGACTCCACGCCTCGCAGCGGGGGCGGCACCCGCTCGATCTCGATCGAGTTCCAGCCCATATGGGGAACCTTCAGATGGACACCCGGGCTAGGTGAGTCGCCGTTTCCTTGACAGCGTGGAAACCGCTTCACCACGCCTGGCACGATGTCCAACCCTTTGTGGATGCCGAACTCCTCACTTTCGGTGAACAGAAGCTGCAGCCCCAGACAGATGCCCATGAACGGCTTGCCGGCGGCGATCGCGTTTCGGATTGGCTCAACCAACTCGTACCGTTCCAAGTTCGCCATGCAGTCGCCGAAAGCCCCCACGCCCGGCAGGACGAGATGGCTCGCATCGCTCAAAGCCCGGCGATCACGCGTGACCACGGCGCGGTGCCCGACCGTCTCGAACGCCTTGTGGACGCTCCGAAGATTCCCCATGCCATAGTCAATGATCGCGACCATAAGTAGCCCCTGGTCCCTCCAGCACTTTTCCGGCACTCTAAGATTATGGAGAGAGGCACGAGGTGAGAGGCGAGGGGTGGGAAGCATCGCCTCTGGCCTCAAGCCTCTAACCCCACGCCTTACCTAGAGCGCTCCCTTCGTGGACAACACTCCCGCCACTCGCCCGTCCAGCGAGGTCGCCTGGTCCAGCGCTTTCGCCAAGGCCTTGAAGACCGCCTCCATGATATGGTGCGGGTTGCGGCCATACAGCACATTGATATGCAGGTTCAGCGCCGCGTGCGTCGAGAAGGCCTGGAAGAAGTCCTCGAATAGGCCAAGGTCAAACGTCTTGATCCGACGCTGGGGAAGGTCCACATGGTAGACGAGATACGGTCGTCCACTGAGGTCCACGGTCACCTGTGCCAGGGTTTCATCGAGCGGCACTGAAGCCCACCCGAACCGACGCACGCCTTCCTTCTTCCCGAGCGCCTGCTTGAGTGCATCCCCGAGCACAATCCCAACATCTTCGACGGTGTGGTGGTCGTCAATCTCTGTATCGCCGCGGGCCTGCACCGTCAGATCAAAAAACCCATGCTTCGCGAGGAGCGCCAGCATGTGATCCAGGAACGGAATCGTGGTCTTGATTCGGCCCTGCCCCGTCCCGTCCAGCGACAGATCGAGCCTCACCTCCGTCTCGGTCGTATTCCGCCTGATCGTGGCGCGCCGACTGGCTGTCGAACGCCCGCGGGCCCGCGCCGCTCTCATAGGTAGCGACTCTCCACCGATTTCAGGTGAGCGTCTAGGCCTTCCATCTGCGCGATCCGCGACACATGGTCTTTGACTTTCACCAGCTCTTCTTTGGTATAGGCGATGATATTGCTCTTCTTGACGTAATCATCGAACGAGAGGGGCGAGAAGAACCGCGCCGTCCCGCCCGTGGGCAACACATGATTGGGACCGGCCACATAGTCTGCTATCGCGGGCGGGGTGTACCGCCCGAGGAAGAGCGCACCGGCGTGCCGGACCTTTTCGAGATAGTCGAACGGCCGCTCTACGGAAAGGGTCAGGTGCTCTGGAGCGATGTCGTTCGCCAGGTCGATGGCTTCCGCCATGCTGCTGACAATGAACGCCACCGCATGGCGGGCCAGCGACTTGGAGATGATCTTTTCGCGCTTCATCTTCTTCAGTTGTTCCTGGACCAGGCGGGCCACGTTTTTCGCCAGGCGCTCCGACGTGGTCACCAGATACACTTGCGCGTCCTCATCGTGTTCCGCTTCGCAGAGGAGGTCCGCAGCCACATGGGAGGCATTGGCGTCATCGTCCGCGATCACCAACAACTCACTCGGGCCCGCGACCATGTCGAGGGACACCGTGCCGTACAGCAGGCGCTTGGCGGTGGTCACGAACGCGTTTCCTGGCCCCACGATCTTATCCACGCGCGCGATCGTCTTGGTCCCGTAAGCCAATGCGCCAATGGCCTGCACACCGCCGATCCGGTACACCTCGTCCACTCCCGCGATATCGGCTGCCACAAGCAAGTACGGGCTCATCTCGCCCCTGGGCGTCGGCGTGCACATCACGACTCGCTTGACGCCCGCCACCTTTGCCGGAATCGCAGCCATCAGAACGGACGAAGGATAGACCGCCTTGCCGCCCGGCACGTAGAGGCCCACGGCATCGAGCGGCAGGATCATCTGCCCCAGCGTCGCCCCGTTATCCTGGTACATCCAGGTCTTGGTCCGTTGTCGTTCGTGGAACGCCATGATCCGCTGAGCGGCATACCGGAGGGCGTCCCCCTCCTCCTTACGGATCTGGTAATAGGCCTCTTTGATCTGTTGCGGACCGACCCGAAACTGCACGGGCTTCAGCGAGACCCGGTCGAACTTCTTCGTATACCGGATCACGGCGTTATCCCCCCCTCGTGCAACCGCCTTGAGAATCGTCCTCACCGCGGCCTCTACTTTGCCGCCCTGGAGGTTAGACCGGGACGTGACCCGCCGAAGCGCGGCCTTGAACGCGCGATCAGAACTCATCAGGACTTTCATGGTCTACCCCGCCGCCGCCCCACCGTCTTGCTTCGGGCGTTGGTTACGTTCAGGTGAGGCTGTCGATTCTCTTTGAGCCGGTTCATGAGGTCGATGATCCGTTCATGTTTCATCTTCAGGCTGGCGCGGTTCACGATCAGCCGCGCGGTGGATTCCGCGATGACTTCAATTTCGATGAGATGGTGCGCCTTCAGGGTCTGGCCGCTGGACACCAAGTCCACGATTCGATCGGCCAGCCCGACGAGGGGCGCGAGCTCAATGGAACCATACAGCTTGATGATCTCGACCGGGATCCCCTTTTGGTTAAAAAACCGTTCGGTGATGTTCGGATATTTCGTGGCAACCCGGATTTTCGAAGAAAGCCGGTCTCGGAGTCCTTGACCCTGGAGTGCAGCCACCGAAATCCTGCATGCCCCGATCTTGAGATCGAGCGGCTCGTACACATCCCGGTCCTGCTCCAGCAGGATATCCTTGCCCACCACCCCGACATCAGCAGCGCCATACTCCACGTATGTGGGAACATCGCTCGGCCTCACGATCATCAGCGTCGTGTCGACCTCGGGACATCGAAACACCAGATGTCGGCTGCCACTTGAGAGACTGTCGCTGGTATACCCAGCCCGCTTGAACAGCGCAAGCGCCGGACCAAGCAACTTGCCTTTGGATAAGGCCACCGTGATCATGGCGTTTGCCCGGCTCCAGCGCCGCCTGTGCTCCCCTTGACGCGACGGATCACGGCTCCCAGCCCGCGCAGCTTGTCTTCGATCCGCTCATACCCACGATCCAAATGGTACACCCGCGACACCTCGGTTTCTCCCTCCGCGGCCAGCCCTGCCAAGATCAGACCGGCGCTGGCTCGGAGGTCCGAGGCCATGACGGGAGCACCGGTGAGCTTGGCCACTCCGCTCACCACGGCATGGTTGCCATCTATTCTCACCTCTGCGCCCATCCGTTGCAGTTCAGGGATATGGATAAACCGGCTTTCGAAGACCGTCTCCACGACCACGCTGGTGCCTTCGGCCAGGCTCAGCAGGGCGACCATCTGGGCTTGCATATCGGTCGGGAAACCCGGATGGGCGAAGGTTCTGACATCCACCGCGCGCGGACGCCGGGCGGCTTTGAGGCGGATGCTCTCTTTCCCCTCGATGACGTCTGCCCCAGTCCCACGCAGCTTCACAATGACCGCCTCTAAGTGCCCAGGTCTGCAAGCGTTGACGTAGACATCCCCGCCGGTAATCGCCCCGGCAACGAGGTAGGTCCCCGCCTCGATCCGATCGGGAATCACTTCGTGATCCGCGCCCCGAAGCACCGACACCCCCTCCACGGTGATGAGATCAGTTCCGGCCCCGGCAATCTTGGCCCCGCGCTTGACGAGGAAATGCGCCAGATCAAGGACCTCTGGCTCCTTCGCCGCGTTCTCTATCACCGTGGTCCCGTCAGCGAGGCAGGCTGCCATGAGCAAGTTTTCGGTCCCGGTGACGGTCGGGATATCCAGGTGAATCCGCGCCCCCCGCAACCGCTGGGCTTTCGCCCGAATATACCCGTGCTCGACACTGACCTCTGCGCCGAGCTTCACCAAGCCATTCAGATGCAAGTCCACCGGTCTCGTTCCGATCGCGCAGCCACCCGGCAGGGAGACGGTCGCTTCCCCCCATCGCGCCACGAGAGGGCCTAGCACCAGAACCGAAGCGCGCATGGTCTTGACCATCTCATAAGGAGCTGCCGTGGAACGGAGCTGGTCCGCACGAATCGCAACCCGGTCTCCTTCCGTCGTGATCGTTGCACCAAGCAGGACAAGAAGCTGGCTCATGGTCAGCACGTCCTTCACACCGGGCACGTTCGTGATCACGCACTCCCCTCTGCCCAGGAGCGTGGACGCGAGGATCGGCAGCGCGGCATTCTTCGCGCCGCTGATCCTGACTTCCCCGCGAAGCGTGTGCCCACCGGAAATGACGATGCGGTCCATGGCTCTCCTGAAGAACCCTAACCCGAATTATTCATGACGGTTCGTCGCGTTCCACCTGTTGCATTGCCAGAGCAACGGGTGAACGCCACGTGGACCGACTGAGCGGCGAGCCCACCAGCCTGCATGCCGCGGCAGCCGCATGCAGGCTGGTCGCAGCAGCGAATCCCGGGTACCCGTTGCTCTGTGAGATGCAACGGGTGAACAGTAGAAGCGTTCATGAATCATGCAGGTGAGGGGCTGTCGCGCGTGACGTGAGACCGGTGATGTGGTGGAGGCGACGAGCTGATGGCCTCAGGCCCGAAAATGTTTACCTGCCCCAGGTGTCGGCACCGGTACCTGGGCCACGACCCACTCCCGGATTGTCCGCGGTGTGGCTACGACTACCGGGGGAAAGAGGGATTCCGATGGGATGTGGTGGTCTATCTCCTGTCCATTGTCGCATTGGTGAGCTATCTCCTGGTGGCCTCCCACTATCGAGGAGTGATGGGAGGCGTGGCTCCAACGCAGAGGTCTGCCGTGATGTCCAACGACAATGCGCCGGAGAAACTGCCGGGATCCGGGAGCGCCGGGGGAAGGCCGTTTCAAAGTCCCTATCATGAGCCAGCGAGGTGAGGGGCCACCTTGGCCGGAGTTCGCACGTGCCGCGCTCATCGTTAGTCGTCGGGACGAGAGGCAGCCGTCTGGCTGTCTGGCAAGCCGAGTGGGTGCAGGCGCGGCTTCAGGACATCGCTCCGGAGGTGTCGGTGACGCTGCGACGGATCAAGACCTCCGGCGACATGATTGTAGATGTTCCCCTCGCGGCGATGGGTGGCAAGGGGCTCTTCGTCAAGGAGATCGAGGAGGCACTGCTCAGGGGTGACATTGATTTGGCGGTGCATAGCATGAAGGATGTGCCGACTGCTCTGCCTGAGCGGTTGGACATCCTCTGCGTGCCAGCTCGGGAGGATCCCCGTGATGTCCTCATCAGTCGTGGCGCTCAGGTCTTGGACCACCTGCCCACCGGGTCTCGAGTGGGAACCAGCAGTTTGCGACGGCAGGCTCAACTCCTGCATTATCGCCCGGACCTGATGATTGAAATGTTGAGGGGAAACCTGGATACCCGGCTGCGCAAATTGCGATCTGCCGAGTACGACGCCGTCGTGCTCGCCGCGGCGGGGCTGATGAGGATGGGGTGGTCCGATCAGGTGACGGAATATCTGCCCCCGGAGGTCAGCCTACCCGCCATCGGGCAGGGAGCCTTGGGACTTGAAGGGCGGCGCGATGACGCCTTCCTGCGGGACCTGGTGATGCGCTTCGATCATCCTCCCACGCGCACCGCAGTCGCGGCTGAACGGGCCTTGCTGGAACGCCTGCAAGGTGGGTGTCAGGTGCCGATCGCAGCCCACGCGGTCATGAAGGGCGACACATTGATCCTCGACGGCATGGTGGCAAGCGTGGATGGAGCGCGCCTGCTCCGGGATCGGATCCAGGGACCAGTCTCGGAGGCGCGTGAGTTGGGCGTGCAGCTAGCCGAGCGGCTCCTGAGTCGAGGCGCTGATGCGATCCTCACCGAAATCTATGGCGAAGCCTAACCAAGGTGGCAAAGAAGGTCGGAAAGGTTTACTTAGTCGGAGCAGGGCCTGGTGATCCGAAGCTATTGACTCTGCGCGGCAAGGAGTGCCTCGAAGAAGCCGATGTGGTGCTGTACGACTATCTGGCCAACCCAGTGCTGCTGGATTTTGCGCCCGCGCATGCGGAGCGGATCTACGTCGGGCGACGCGGTCGAGGGAAGTATCAGGACCAACACGAAGTGAACCAGCTTCTCATTGCGAGAGCCCGCGGCGGGAAGACCGTGGTCCGACTGAAAGGAGGGGACCCCTTTGTGTTCGGGCGTGGAGGCGAGGAAGCTGAGGCCGTGGCGGACGCAGGCGTGCCATTTGAGGTTGTCTCAGGCGTCACGTCCGCGGTTGCCGTGCCTGCCTACGCGGGGATTCCCGTCACCCACCGGACGCTAGCCTCCACGGTTGTCTTCGTGGCGGGTCACGAGGACCCGACCAAAGAGTCGGAGACGCTGGATTGGCCGCGTCTCGCCTCGGTGAACGGCACCCTCGTGTTCCTGATGGGGATGAAAAACCTCGCCTCGATCGTCGAGCATCTTGTGAAAGAGGGAAAGCCCGCTGACACGCCGGTCGCGTTGGTCCGGTGGGGCACGCGACCTGAGCAGGAGACAGTGGTGGGAACATTGGCTGATATCGTGCGGAAGGCTGAGGAGGCGAAGCTGGTTCCACCGACGATCGTGGTTGTGGGCGAAGTCGTACGGCTACGGGACCAGCTGAATTGGTTCGAAACCCGCCCACTCTTCGGCAAACGTATTCTCGTGACGCGGGCGCGGGCCCAGGCTGGGGAGCTGTCTCGCCTGCTGATCGAGCGGGGGGCTGAACCCATCGAGTGCCCCACCATTCAAATTGTGCCCCCTGAGAGTTGGGCAGCACTCGATGAGGCCATTGCTGATCTGTCTCGGTATCAGTGGGTCGTCTTTACGAGCGTGAACGGGGTGCGTCCGTTCATGGACCGGCTTCAGCACGGAGGGCGAGATGCGCGAGCGCTGGGTGACCTCCGGATTTGCTGCATCGGACCTCGGACAGCGGAGGAACTGGCGCGGCATGGTCTCCGGGCTGACTTGGTCCCATCCGAATATCAAGCCGAGGGGGTCGTGGATGCGCTGAAGGCCGCTGGCGTGGCAGGCCAGCGCGTGCTGATCCCGCGAGCGGCCGTGGCGCGGGAGATGCTGCCCGAGCAGCTACGGGCGTGCGGCAGCGATGTGCGCGTGGTGCCGGCGTACCGAACCATCCTCCCTTCAGGAAATACGGCTCGCGTGCGCGCTCTTTTACGGAAGCAGGACCTGCATGTTCTCACGTTTACGAGTTCCTCGACCGTGCGGAACTTTTGCGAATTGTTTGCGAGCAGGGAAGAAATGCGCAAGCTGGTCAGCGGCTCGGTGACTGCGTGTATCGGACCGATTACGGCGAAGACGGCGACGGAGGTCGGGCTTTCGGTTGCGGTCATGGCGGCAGAAAATACCGTTCCCGCATTGGTGGAGGCGATCGTCCTGTATTTCTCAGAACGGCGCGAGCGTGCACAGACGAGGAGCTAAGAGGACCTGTCTGAACAGGTTGTGGAACTGTCGGCGCACGAATCTTGAACGGAGGAGAAGAGCATGGTTCCTGTGAAATCATTCATGGTGCCGGTCGAGAAATTTGTCACGGTGGATCGTGATACGGACGTGCGAAGTGCTGCGACAGCCATGCGAGACCACAACATTGGAAGTTTGTTTATCACACGGGATAAAGAGATCATCGGCATCGTCACCGATACGGATATCGTGCGCCGTCTGGTCGCGGTGGGCGCAGATCCGTCAAAGACTGCCGTCGAGCAGATTATGTCTGCTCCGATTGTCACGGTTGAAGAAAACAAAACGTTGCTCGACGCCAATGATGTAATGGCGCGGGATCACCTTCGGCACCTCGGTGTAACGCGAGCAGGCAAGTTGGTCGGGATGCTCTCGGTTCGGGACCTCGTTGTCTTTCTGACTAACCTGCCCAGGCAGTAAGCAAAGGGCGCGCGCATGGCATTTCCCCGTCATCGGCTCAGGAGACTGCGGCAGAGTGAGCCTCTGCGTCGCATGGTCCGGGAGACACACCTGTCGCCATCTGACCTGATCTACCCCATGTTCGTGACGGTCGGGCGAGATCGGCGGGAAGAAATCAGCTCCATGCCAGGACAGTATCGGTGGTCAGTTGATCTCCTGGTGAAGGAGGTGGGTGAGGTACAGTTACTGGGCATCCCCGCCGTGCTGCTGTTCGGCATTCCTGATCGGAAAGATGAGCGTGGAACGCCGGCGTACGATCCGAACGGTATCGTCCAGCAGGCGGTTCGGGCCGTAAAAGATCACGTGCCGGGCATGGTCGTGATCACAGACGTGTGCATCGACGAGTACACGTCTCACGGACATTGCGGGGTGGTGCGGGACGGCCGAATTCTCAACGATGAAACGCTGGAGTGCCTGCAAGCGATGGCGCGGACGCATGCGCAGGCTGGGGCCGATATGGTCGCCCCATCCGATATGATGGACGGGCGGGTTCAGGCCATCCGCGATGAGCTCGATCACGCAGGCTTCGCGGACATCCCCATTATGTCCTACGCCGCAAAGTTCGCCTCCTGCTTCTATGCACCCTTTCGCGAGGCGGTAGACTCGGCCCCCAAGTTCGGCGATCGCCAATCCTACCAAATGGACCCCGCCAACAGCCGCGAGGCGATCCGCGAGATTGAAATGGATATCGAGGAGGGAGCTGACATTGTGATGGTCAAACCGGCGCTTCCGTTCCTCGACGTGATCGCTGCAGCCCGGGCGCGCACGACGGTTCCGATCGCCGCCTATCAGGTCAGCGGGGAATACAGCATGATCAAGGCTGCAGCCCGTGCCGGCTGGTTGGACGAGGAGCGGGCAATGATGGAAACGTTGTCCTCGATCAGGCGGGCAGGAGCTGATCTCGTCCTCACCTATTTTGCCAAGCACGCGGCCCGGCTCCTCAATGACACTCGCGTGTGAAACCAACGCATGAAGATTACGAGGGGATTAGCTCACCATCAACGCGTCACGCATCCGGTGCTAACGATCGGGAATTTCGACGGCCATCACAGAGGACACCGTGCGCTCCTTCAGGAGGTCGTCAGAACAGCGGGGGCGACGCGCGGGACTCCCATCATCCTCACCTTCGATCCGCATCCGGTCAAGGTATTGGCACCGAGCGTCGACCTTCGTCTGCTGATCACGGCGGACGAAAAGCTGGCGCGGTTTGAGGAGGCGGGGATTGAAGAGGTCCTGTTTCTCGAATTTAACGAGGCCTTCGCGTCGCTGGCGCCCGAGGCGTTCATTTTTCAGATCCTCCGGGATGGGATTGGAGTTCGAGATCTGTTGGTTGGTGAACATTTTGCGTTTGGAAAAGGGCGCGCTGGACGGGTGGCTGACCTCGCTCGCTCGAGCGCCGAGGCCGGGTTCCGCCTTCATCTGGTCCCACCTGTCCGCGTGGGCGGCGAGGTGGTCAGCTCCACACGGATTCGGTTGCTCGTGCAGAGCGGCGAGGTCCGCCGAGCGGCGACATGTCTCGGTCGTCCGTACGCCCTGGAGGGGACTGTGGTGCAAGGTGATCAGCGGGGGCGTGCGCTGGGCTGGCCGACCGCGAATCTCCCTCTCCCGCCGGCTCGGGTCATTCCGGCTGACGGCGTCTACGCCACCAAAGCGGTCTGGAACGGGTGCCCCTTCGATTCCGTGTCGTATATCGGAACACGACCGACCTTTGGTCGAGGGGACCGGCTGCTGGAGGTCTCGATCCTCGACAAGGAGCTTCATTTGTATAACCAGGAGTTGCGGGTGGAATTTGTCGAACGGCTCCGCGGTGATCTATGCTTTGACACGGCGGAGGAGCTCGCGGCGCGGATTGAGCTGGATGCCTGTCTTGCACGAGAAGTCCTGAAATCGGATTCTCAGCCTGTGGCTGATTCGTGAGGTACGGTGCGCCGATGACCCAGCAGCTTCAACTTGAGAAGGGCAGTGCACGGCTTTTGCGCCGAGTCCTGGCCACCGTACGCGCCCGGCGACTGTTTGGGCCGGGTGAGCACCTCCTCGTGGCTATCTCAGGCGGGCCCGATTCCGTCGCGCTCCTCTCGTTGCTTGCCACGTTGGCCCCCTCGTGGTGCCTCACCGTATCTGCGGTCCATGTCAACCACGGGTTGCGGGGAGCCGAATCAGAGGAAGATGCGTGCTTTGTGCGCGGGCTCTGCGACCGACTTGGCGTGCCGGTGGTCTGTGAGCGGGCGGACCTGGTTCATGCGGCCGGTGTTCGGCGGCGCCGGTCCCTTCAGGAGGAGGCCCGGGAAGCCCGCTATGCCGTCTTGTCGCGTGTCGCGCGCACCGTTGGAGCCGACAAGGTCGCGTTGGGACATACCGCTGATGACCAGGCTGAAACGTTACTGATGTGGATGCTCCGAGGATCGGGCACAACAGGACTGGCAGGGATGCCTCCCGCGCGTGAGTCGCTGTTCATCCGTCCGTTGCTGGATATTCCCCGATCCGAACTTCTGGCCCATCTCGAGGCGCGCGGTCTGGAGTTCAGACAGGATTCGAGCAATACCAAGCCGATCTACTTACGGAACCGCGTTCGTCAGGAACTGCTGCCGGTGCTCAGGCGATTCAATCCCGGCATCGTCGGTGTGCTGAGACGACAGGCGGACATTCTTCGTGAAGAGGATCGTTACCTGGAAGAGCTGGCTGCCGGCGCCCTGCTCCGCTGCTTGAGGGAGGATACCAACGGCGAGGTGGTGCTCGATCGCGACACGCTGCTGGCGCAGCCACTCGCGTTACAGCGGCGGGTGCTACGAGCCGTCATCCGCCGTGTGAGCGGTGCGGTGAGGGGGCCTGCATTTCGCGCCGTAACCGATGTGCTGGAACGAGTGGTTCATGGACGGTCGGGTTCCGGGATCACGGTGCAGGGGGCCCGGGTCACGCGCGACTATGGCCGCCTCCGGGTCCAGCCGCGGTGTTCCCAGATGGATCCCGGTCGGGTGCTCGCCGAGGGGCAGCAGGAGGTGACGACGTCGCTTGTCGTGCCGGTTCCGTCTGTCGTGCGGTGGCCGTTGACCGACCAGAGGATCCGGGTCCAGTACGGACCGCCGGTGCCGGATGATCGTGATGTTGCTGGCAAGCGTTCGCGCCACACGGCAGTATTTGATGCCGACCGGTTCACGATGGCATTAAGGGTCCGATCGTGGAAGCCCGGTGATGCGTTCCACCCGGCAGGCATGCAGGGACACCGAAAGAAGCTGCAGGATTATTTCTCCGATCTCAAACTGCCGCGCGCGGCGCGCAGGCGCATCCCGTTGTTGGTTGCGCCGGAAGGGATTCTGTGGGTCGTAGGACATCGGGCTGATCAACGGTTTTGTGCGACCCCGTGCACCACGCGTCCGGTGAGTGCGGAACTTCTGGATCAACCACGGGGCGGGCAGGGCTGAGGCTTCATGGAGCGCATATTCGGACGGCCGTTCGTCACCCAGGAAGCCATGCGCGCACGGATCAGGGACCTTGGTCGGCAAATCATGGCCGACTATGCCGACAAGGACCTGATACTTGTGGGAATCCTCAAAGGGGCGTTCGCCTTCTATGCGGACCTCGCCCGGGCCATTCGGTCTCCGATGCGAGTGGATTTTCTGGTGGTGGCCAGCTATGGGGTGAGGGCCAAATCATCGGGCAGGGTGAAGATGGTCACCCAATTAACCGAGAATATCACCGGTCGGGATGTGCTGCTCGTGGAGGATATCGTCGACTCAGGATTGACGGTGCAGTATTTGATCAACACCCTCTCCAAACAAAAGCCACGGTCGATTCGCGTGTGCACGTTGCTGAGCAAACCGCAGCGTCGCAAGGTCCATGTGCCGCTTCATTATGTCGGGTTTGAAATCCCGAACCAGTACGTGGTTGGCTATGGCCTCGATTACCGGCAGAAATACAGGAATCTCCCATACTTGGCTGTCCTCGATAAGGTGGATGTTGAGGACGAGTAAGGCTTCTCGCGCGGTGGCGAAGTTGTTGTCAGTCTGGAAGAAACTATGTTAGAATTCACCGCTGTTGTCAAGGTCGGTGCCCGGCTGCCAAACGTGGTCGCGGAGGAGCGCGAATGAATTCTCGGGCCAAGAACTTACTGTTTTGGGTCGTTGTCGCATTGTTCATGATCCTGCTGTTTAATCTGTTCAGTGTCCCGACCCATGCTCCTGAAGAGGAGGTCATCTTCAGCGATTTCATGGCTTACCTGGAGAAGGGTGAGGTCACCAAGGTTGAAATTAAGGGCAACAATATCAAGGCGATTCTGAGAGATGGGACCCTTATCCGCACGTATGCGGTTGAATACCCTGACCTCGTCAAAATCCTGCGCGAGCGGCACGTTCAGATTGACGCGAGGCCTCTAGACGAGCATCCTTGGTACATCACCCTCTTGGCGACTTGGGGCCCATTCATTCTGATACTCGGTCTCTGGTTCTTCCTCATGCGCCAGGTGCAGGTCGGTGGGAACAAGGCGCTCTCGTTCGGAAAGAGCCGCGCCCGGCTGCTGACCGAGGAGCGGAAGAAGATTACGTTCGCTGATGTGGCCGGTATCGATGAAGCGAAAGAAGAGGTCCAAGAGATTATCGAGTTCCTGAAAGATCCCCGGAAATTTCAGAAGCTGGGCGGTCGAATCCCAAAGGGCGTGTTGATTGTCGGACCTCCCGGAACAGGGAAGACGCTCCTGGCAAAGGCCATCGCCGGGGAAGCGAGCGTGCCGTTCTTCAACATTAGCGGGTCCGACTTCGTGGAGATGTTTGTCGGCGTGGGCGCGTCGCGAGTCAGAGATCTGTTCGAACAGGGGAAGAAGCATGCGCCCTGCATTATCTTCATTGATGAAATCGATGCGGTGGGCCGGCTTCGCGGGGCCGGGCTCGGCGGCGGCCACGATGAGCGTGAGCAAACGTTGAACGCGCTTCTCGTGGAGATGGATGGATTTGAAACCACCGAAGGCGTGATCCTGGTTGCCGCCACCAATAGACCGGACGTGCTTGATCCGGCGCTCTTGCGGCCGGGACGGTTCGATCGCCAGATCGTGGTTCACCGGCCCGACATCCGGGGGCGTTGCGAGATTCTCAAAGTCCATACGAAGAAAGTACCGGTCGCCAGTAATGTTGAGCTGGAGAAGATCGCGCGAGGCACGCCCGGGTTCTCCGGCGCGGACCTCGAAAATCTGGTCAACGAAGCGGCGCTGTGGGCGGCCAGGCAGGACAAGAAGGAAGTGGACTCGAACGATTTCGAAATGGCGAAGGATAAGGTCCTCATGGGGGCCGAGCGGAAGAGCATGATCTTGAGCGAAGAGGAGAAGCGGGTGACCGCGTATCACGAGGCCGGGCACGCACTCATGGCCAAGCTCATTCCGGGGGCTGATCCGGTGCACAAGGTGACGATTATCCCGCGTGGCCGTGCGCTGGGCATCACCCTGCAACTTCCGACCGATGACCGCCATAACTTTACGAAGGAGTTTCTCTATAACACGATCGCGATCCTGATGGGTGGACGGGTCGCGGAAGAACTGGTGTTAAAGAATATCACCACTGGTGCCGGAAACGACCTTGAACGCGCAACCGAGCTCGCCCGCAAGATGGTCTGCGAGTGGGGCATGAGCGAGAAGTTAGGGCCGCTCACGTTCGGCAAGAAGGATGAAGAGATCTTCCTCGGGCGCGAGATTGCGACCCGCCGCGACTTCGGCGAGCATGTGGCGATCGAGATTGATCAAGAGGTCAGGCGGCTTGTAACCGAGAACTATGAGCGGGCCAAGCGAATGCTCACTGAACACATACACATCCTCAAGGCTTTGGCTGAAGCTCTGCTCGAACGGGAAGTGCTGGAGTCGCTTGAGATAGACAAAATCGTGCAACAAGGGTCGCTTCCTCACACGGTACCCGTCTAACGACCTCCACCCTGCGTCCACTGGCTCCTCTTCATTCCGTGTCCCAAGGACAGGGGTCCGTGATGGACATCGCGTGTGCAAGGGATTCAGGTCCGAGTGCCGCCGTCTCTTGCACGAGTTCCTGGAGATTCGCCGACCAGGGGTGAGCGTATGCTAGGTTCGCAGGCTACGACCTCCCACGTACTTGAGGCCAAGGGGCGGGTGATCGCGCTAGATGCGGTTCCCTTGGTGATGGGGGTGCTCAATGTCACGCCCGATTCATTTTGGGAAGGCGGGCGGCACTTCTCTGTACCGGCTGCGGTCAAGCATGCGTGCGACATGGTGGAGCAGGGTGCTGACCTCCTCGACATCGGGGCCGAGTCTTCCCGTCCCGGCTCGGATTCCATCTCCGCAGAGGAAGAGCTCCGTCGGCTGCTTCCGGTGCTGGAGGAAGTCTGTCGGCGGGTCTCGGTCCCGGTCTCCGTTGATACGACCAAGGCTGAGGTCGCAAGACGCGCGCTCGACGGAGGAGCAGCCCTCGTCAATGACATCAGCGCGCTGCGGTTCGATCCGGAGATGGGGCAGGTCGTGGCACAGAAGCGGGCGGGTCTGGTACTGATGCACATGCAGGGCACCCCGAAGGACATGCAACAAGCACCCCATTACGAGGATGTCGTCGAGGAAGTGAGAAGCTTTTTCGAGGAACGCATGCGAGCAGCAGCGGCATTCGGCATCCGCCCTGAACAGATCTTGCTTGACCCAGGGATCGGGTTTGGCAAGAATCTAGACCATAACCTGGATCTGTTGGCCCACCTTGATACCTTTGTACGCGTTGGGCCCCCGGTGCTTGTCGGCGTATCCCGGAAGGCTTTCATCGGGTCTGCGCTGAACCGCCATGTGGATGAGCGCTTGATGGGCACAGCGGCTGCTGTCGCGGTGGCTGTCCTGCGCGGGGCGCGTGTCGTGCGTGTGCATGATGTGGGGGAGATGCGT
This sequence comes from Nitrospirota bacterium, assembly GCA_022545705.1. Classification (GTDB taxonomy): domain Bacteria; phylum Nitrospirota; class Nitrospiria; order Nitrospirales; family Nitrospiraceae; genus JACZQN01. The sequence continues at coordinate 17,219 of JACZQN010000030.1, forward strand.
GACGTCATACGAATGGTGGACGCCATTGCGAGACGACGGAACAGACCGTCACCGATGACTGTGATGCCTGAGAAGCAATCCGTGAAGGATGATCGGTGAATCGCTCATCACGTATGGCTCGTCATGATGCATGGATGACGGAGGAGACGCATGCGCGAGTTGTTTGGAACTGACGGCATCCGCGGGGTCGCCAACCTCGAACCGATGACCAGCGAAACCGCCATGAAGTTGGGTCGAGCCGCCGCGTACCTCTTCAAGCGGCGCTCTGGCCGCCATCAAATCGTCATCGGCAAGGATACGCGCTTGTCAGGCTACATGTTGGAGTCGGCCCTGACCTCGGGAATTTGTTCGATGGGCGTGGACGTCTTGCTCGTTGGTCCGATGCCGACGCCGGGCATCGCGTTCCTGACCCGAAGTCTTCGCGCGGACGCCGGGGTCGTGATTTCAGCCTCTCACAATCCCTATCAGGATAATGGAATCAAGTTCTTTTCCAGCGACGGGTTCAAGCTTCCGGATGATCTCGAGCAACGGATGGAGTCGCTGCTCGGCTCTGATGAAATCGAGCATCTGCGTCCGACCGCTGAGGCTGTCGGCAAGGCGTACCGGATCGATGACGCGGAGGGGCGCTACATCGAATTCGTCAAGCGTTCCTTGCCCCGACATTTGGACTTCCAGGGTGTGAAACTAGTCGTGGACTGCGCGCACGGGGCGGCCTATAAGGTCTCTCCCAAAGTGCTACGCGAGCTGGGTGCGACCGTGTGGGTGATCGGTGACGAGCCGGACGGGACCAATATCAACGCTGGCTATGGCGCTGTTCACCCGGAGCGTCTCCAAGAAGCAGTGGTGAGCCGCAAGGCTGATCTCGGCATCGCCCATGATGGGGATGCCGATCGGGCCATCTTCGTGACGGAGCACGGCCAACTTGTGGATGGGGACCACGCGATGGCCGCGCTCGCGCTCGACTTACAGGAACGAAGTGAATTGAAACAGCGCACCCTCGTCGTGACCGTCATGAGCAATTTCGGACTTGAGCGGGCGATGGCCCAGGCAGGGATCGCGTTGGTGCGCACGCCGGTGGGGGACCGGTACTTGCTGGATCGCATGGTAGCTGATGGGTACAATTTCGGCGGCGAACAGTCTGGGCACCTGATTTTCTTGGATCACAATACAACGGGCGATGGGCTCATTTCCGCCCTGCAAATCCTCTCGCTCATGAAGCGCGCGCAGCGGCCTCTGTCGGACTTGGCCTCGTGTATGACATCGGTCCCGCAAGTTCTTCTCAATATCCCGGTTCAGGAAAAGCACGACTTGGCTACACTTCCTGACGTTCAACGCGCGATCCGCGACGGTGAGGCCAGGCTGAATGGGACAGGCCGTGTGCTGGTCCGATATTCAGGCACGGAACCGCTGATCCGCATCATGGTCGAGGGAGAAGGGGAATCTCTCATCCGGTCAGTGGCTGATGACCTGGCACGGGCCGTTCGCGCTCGCCTCGGCTGAACAGAGCTGACAAGCAGCAGGCGAGCAAGCTGCAAATCGAGAAAATTCTACTCTCTCGGATGCTCTTGTCAGCTTGTCAACTTGTCAGGCTGTAGCGCCCCAGGGCTCCCGTTCCCATGCTCCCTCGCGTCACGCTCGCCGTTGTTGTCGGACTTGTCCTTGGCTCGTACCTTCCGTATCTTCCCACCCTCTCGTTCTTCCTCCTGATCGTAGCCGCACTGACCGTGACCGCGTATGAAGGCTCGGGCACGCTGACAGCCACCCGAGGCGTGGTCATCTACGGTGGCCTCTTGGCAGGCGTTGTCGCCTGGGCGCTGGCAAGCTGGCTGATGGCCGGATCGACACTTGTGGATCAGGCAGGACCTGAGCCGATTCGAGTCGTAGGCACGATTGTGCAGCCGATTGACCATGCGCCTGACCGAACGGTTCTGGTACTCACGGTGGCACAGGTTGGCGAAGGGCAGACGGCTAAGGCGACAGCGGGTCGGCTCCGGCTTACGTGGCGGTACCCCGATCGGACATTCGCGCAAGGAGACCGGGTGGCATTCACAGCGCGACTCCGCAGGCCATCTGGTACCTTGAACCCGGGCGGATTCGATTACGGCACGTATCTGACTCATCAGGGCATCCACGCTGTGGCTTCGGTCTCGGGTGCTGGACGGGTGAGAGTACTCGCTTCAGCTCCGTTCCTGTCGAGATGGGGACCGTGGCGTGTGATTGACGAGTGGCGCGAGCGCATCCATCAGGCTGCTCTCGCGACGCTGACGGGGCCAGCGCTGCAGATTTACCTCGGCATGATCACCGGAGAGCGTGGGTACATTACGCACGCTCTCCGGGAAACATTCATGGCGACAGGCACCGTGCATATTCTGTCCATCTCTGGCTCTCATCTGGGAATGGTGGCGTTTCTGTCGTTTTTTCTCGTCAAGGGTCTGTGTCGGGTCATGCCTGCACCCTGGCTCCAGGCGCTTTCTCGGCGGATCACCCCGTCTCGATTAGCAGCGGGGCTGACGGTCCTCCCCGTGACGTTTTACACGCTTCTCGCTGGATCGGAAGTGGCCACTGTCCGCTCGCTCGTGATGCTGCTTCTGTTTCTGCTGGCGGTCTGGCTGGGCCGCGAACGAGATCTGCTCCTTGCGTTAGCCTGCGCTGCGCTCCTGATCCTGGTTCATGATCCACACGCGTTATGGAATATTTCGTTTCAGTTATCCTATCTTTCTGTGCTGGCGATCGCGCTGGTTTTGCGAAGGACTGGTGAGGGCCAAGACCTGCCAGTCGTTGCGGATGTGCCCTCCTTCCCGAGCAGAGCGAAGAGATGGCTGCGGGAGTATCTCTGGCTCACTGGGGGCGTGACGCTCGCGACAGCCCCGCTTGTGGCCTACTATTTCAACCAAATAGCGTGGCTTGGCCTCGGGGCCAATCTGCTCATTGTCCCATTAGCAGGGTTTATACTGGTGCCGCTGGGACTCTGGTGTGCCGTTTGGTTGCTGCTGATGGGCGGGGATGTCCTGCCGGCCGGGCCGATCATCCAGGCTCTGTTCGATTCGTTTTTCGGGATCGTCAGCGTTCTGGCACGGGTGCCTGGGGCTGAATGGCACGTCGCCTCGCCGTCAATCCTATCGATGGTCGTGTTTTACCTGATGCTCTACCTAGCTGTGCGCCCAGTTCACGGGATAAGAAGTCAATGGACACGTCGGGTCTGTTGTGGGGGGGCCCTTCTTCTCCTTGGCTGGTGGGGTTGGTCCCCACGCGCCCTTCCGGATGGAGATACCGTCCGGGTGGCCTTTTTGGATGTGGGGCAGGGGGACGCCTGTGTGATCGAACTGCCCGATGGGCAGACGGTCCTGGTCGATGCCGGAGCGAACTATGGCAGGCTGGACATGGGGCGGGCGGTCGTGGGGCCCTATCTCTGGGATCGAGGCATTCGGAGGCTCGATCATGTCATCGGAACGCATCCACAGCTCGACCATGTTGGGGGACTCCCATGGATTCTGCGTAAATTCACGGTCGGACACTACTGGGGTAACGGAGTCGAGAGGGACGGACAATTTTACCGGCGGTTACAGGAAGCGTTAGAGGAACAAGGATTGGTCGAACAGATTGCGGGAGAAGGGCAGACTATCATCGCGTCCGGCCCCTGCACGCTGCTGGTGTTAAATCCGCCTGCAAGGGAAAGAGTCGTGGGGGAACAGGCTTCAGCGCTGCCCATGGGTCGGAGCGGTAAGGCCTTGAATAACCAGTCCGTCGTGCTGAGGCTGGACTGTGGCCGGCATTCGTTCCTTCTGACGGCGGACATCGAAGCGGCCGCCATGGCTCGGCTCAGTGAGAGCGGTGAGATCCGCGGAGTACGCGTTCTGAAGATCCCCCATCATGGGGCCAGGGGTTCTCTCTCAGAAGGTTGGCTTGACCGAGTAGATGCGGAGGCAGCAGTGATCTCCGTTGGTCGACGGAATCCCTATGGCCATCCGGCAGCTGCCGTTCTGACGGCATATCAAAACGCCGGCGTGCAGCTTTTTCGAACAGACCGGGACGGCGGCGTGTGGGTGACCGGTCGTCTGTCGTCACCTGATCTGCAATTCCACGTAACTCGGGACGCGCGGCCCCGCCCTGTCCGCATCGGTCCCTCGATCTTCACTTCCGAGTCTCAAAACCTGACTCGGATATGGAATCAATGGAGCGGCTCCTAACCAGGGGCGCGAATCAGGCACAGGAGAGGATGCCACTGGCCACGCACGTGCCTGCTTCCTAGTCGCCGGCTCATCCTTTGACAGACCTTGCGAGGGAGGTGGTGACGAGCCTCAGCACCCTTCCCAGGCGAAGGAGATACCCCCCGCCCGGCAACCAAGGGGTGT
>JACZQN010000031.1 GCA_022545705.1 Nitrospirota bacterium
AATGATAGTTTCTGTCCACACGCACGGCGGTCGAACCAATGGTCCGTCTTTCGTCACGCGTCCAAGACGGACATCCTGATTCTACTGGAGCCGGTCAGCAAAGGCGAATGAGAGCGGGACTTGCCCTCCGCAGCTCTACTTGCCGTGTCGGTGAACGCAGTGGCAAGCGGAAGAGGGGCGGAGCGCAGTTGAATACATAGCAGCCCATAGATCTCCTTGCAGGCAGTCGCCATAGGTGACGATGCAGGAAGCCGATCTGGTACCTTAGGAAAGGAACTCGATCAGGCGATGGAGATACTTGATGATGATGCCTCCTAGGCGCGTCAGGTTCCACTCGGTGAGGCACCGGAGATGAAGCGTCTCCAGTCATACACGCAAGGCGCAACGACCGTGCCCGTGGGCCGGAAGGCAGATCCGGTCGCTGCCGCACTGGCCAGCCTTTATCCGTAACTACGCGAAGAATAAGGAAGAGAAACGGCGTGTCAGAATTTCTGAACCGTCATTGAGGTGTGATCACTGTTCACAATTTCAAGCGTGTACGCGCAGAGGCTGGGGAACTGATAAGGGCATTCTTTCGGATCTCTTTATCGACAGAGGCTCTACTCGAGGAGAGGACCTTCACAAACCGGCGCAGTCGTTCCTGCGCCTGGGGCACTATCTCGATGAATCTCAATCCGAACTGCCGCCCCTTAGACCATATAACTACTGCCTCATCGACGTTTATCGGTACCTCGTGATCGAGCAGAGAAATCCGTAGCGCCAGCCCCGCCCCTTCTGGGACACCTTTGTCGCTTTCAACTTTGCAACCGATATTCGTGAGGTTGGTCACTGTTCCGGCGCCAGAGGCAGCCTTTCCTGAGAAGGTAATGGAACATCGCGCTCGATGACGAGGGAAACGCAGCTTCACTGGGACCTCCTGCTTGGGTGGAAACCTGAGTTCGACGTGCCTTCGAAACAAGTATAGCAAGGAAATATAACAGGGGAGCTCACGGAGTCCCACGGCCAATGGGCCGGCGTGGTCTATGCCAATCTGAAGCCCTGAATACAGAAAGACTTACACGCAGAATTGTCCTTATAAAGCCCATAATTGTATCAATAGGGCAGAAATTGTCCGGCTAAAGCAAGGTGATCGCCACGGAGTTCCCACGCTTCTTGCTTCCTTAGATTGCTTCCGCTCCAGCCGTTTCTCAAGCAGCGCCAGTGGGTGATCCTTGGAGTTTTTCCCGCGCTAGCCCCACTCGCACGTGTTCCCACCTCAACACATGGCCATCGGGCAGCATTTCACGATGCGCCGTCCGATCATGTAGGGACAGGGATATAGTCTGTTGTTGGCTAGGAGAGAAGGTTGTCAGCTCCACCCCCAACAACATGGTTGACCATGTGGCCCTACTGCACTAGGCTCGATCGAGAACAGGGCGTTTCTCTCCAAGGTTTCTTAACTCGCTCCAGTGGAGGCCGTCATGGGAAAGATCAGTTGGAATGGGGTCATTCTCGGAGGGATCCTTGCTGGGATCATCATTGACGTGGTGGAGTATGTGCTGCACGGCGTCGTGCTGAACGCGCATTGGCGTCAGGCGATGCAAGATCTTGATCGGCCTTTGCAAGAGACGGTAGGTAGCATGGTCTTCTACGTGTTGCTGGGAGTGGCTTACGGTATCGTGGCGATATGGTTGTACGCCGCCATCCGACCACGCTACGGAGCCGGACCGAAAACCGCCCTGGAGGCAGGCTTTGGCGTGTGGCTGCTAGGTTATCTCCTTCCGACCGTCAGTTGGGTTCCCATGGGGCTGTTCCCGGGACATCTGGTCACCATTGCCCTGGTGGTCGGGTTGGGGGAGATCCTCCTGGCCACATTAGCGGGCGCCTGGCTTTACAAAGAACAGGAAGCGGCGAGTGCGTAACCCCATACCTTGGCTCCGCTAGTGAGTCGGTCCTGCTTCGAGGCTACTGATAAAGCGGCGGAGCCGCTCTTGCTGCTCGGGCTCCATACGGAGGAATTTCAGTCCAAACTTCTGCCCCTTAGTCCACTGAACCGCTGCCACCACCTCCATTGGCAAGTCCTGACCGGGCAGATAGAGGCGCAGCTCTAGATTCCACCCTTCATGGACAATCAAGTTGCCTTCAACCGCACAACCTTCCGTCGAGAGGTTGCTCGCTGATCCGACTCCAACGGTGTGCTGGCCTAAGAAATCAAGGATGAATTGCACCGGATAGCGTGCGGTAACGCGTCGTTCCATGAGACCCTCCCCCTGCACTTTCTAAACGGTAATCAATCTGCTATCCGTGAAGAGTCAGCGCGTGGTCCAAGCGGTAAACTCCGAATCGACTGATTTCCTCGATGAATAGTACGGATTGAAGAATTGTGGGCAGGAGAGCAAGACCGATAGACACCCAAAAGGTTGTCTCCAGGGACTATCACCGTGGCAGGCTGGCGGTAGGTTCTCGCCGCCGCAGCGTCTCGAACATGCCCAGCACGTCCTGCCTGGCCAGAATGCCCTTGCGCTCCAGCAACTCCACCCGCACCGCCTGCTCCCACAGGCTGGAGATCGTAGGCTCCTTACTTGAAGCCGATCGCCATCGAGTCCGGTCCGATGAGATGCTCAACATGGACGTCACGAAAGCCAGCCTCGTTCATCCACGCTGAGCAGTCAGCCCCGGTATCATCAAAGCCGCCTTTCAACTCGATCAACATATTCAGGCTCATCAATAATCCAAACGCGTTCTGGCTGCGATCATCGTCGATCAACGATTCAAAAATGATCAAGGCCCCACCGGCGGGCAATGCCGCATACGCCTTGGCCAGCAACAGTTTCTTTTCCTCCAGATCCCAATCATGCCGGATATGCCCCATGGCAAGCACGTCGGCTGTCGGGAGCGGATCGGTGAAGAAGTCGCCCGGAAAGAACCGTACACGCTGACCGAGCCCGAACGAATTCACATACTCCTCACACATTGGGCCGGTAACGGGTAAATCGAAGCCGCTGCGCGGAGCCGATATCGATGAACGTCTGGCAATCCCTCCACGGAAATTTCTCGGCAATCGCCTGACTGGCTCCCACGCTGAGCCCCGTCCGCAAGCCTTCGGTGAGCGAGCCCCAGAAGCGGTACAACCGGCTGTTAACCATCTCAAACCACCCCCCGAGGTAGGAAGATTTCCCCCGATCGAGAAACAGATCGGTCTCAGGGGTATTGGCGTGCAGGCCCCGGTGGCACACAAGCATGCCCAGGGCGACCAAGGGCGTCAAAGAAATCCCGTGCGCTGCGCGAGTGCGGCCCCAAGCCCTCCTGTAAGGCTTGGGCATCGAGAGGGTGGCCCGCCAGTTCCGTAAACAGACCCAGCTCAACGGCACTTAGGAGGGTCTTCGCCCCCCAAAACCCCATGCCAAGTTGTAGAATACGGCCTGGTGTAGGACCGTTGCTCATCGCTCTGGCTCCAGCAGGCAAGGGGTGCTTGGGTTCAGAATGCCTCTGCGACGGCCGTTACTTCGTGACCGGCGTCCGTGTGCTGAGGCCCTCCCCCATGCCGATAACCCTACCTAGATCGTCCGTGGGGAGGTGACGAGGGCCGGTAAGGGGTGGAGCCGGCGAGTGGAATCGAACCACCGACCTGCGGTTTACGAAACCGCTGCTCTGCCAACTGAGCTACGCCGGCCACCAATGGTCGTGCAATGCAACAAGGGGTAGGTACTTAGAACGTGCCCATGATACTCAGCTCGTTCCGTACGTGTCAACCAAAGCTGTTGCTGCAACGTTGACAGGGATTTTTCCTATGCGCTAAGGTCGCGGTTATGTCGGCGCTCTCACCTGAGCTGAATTCCTCGCCCATCAACGGTCGGACCCACGGCAGCTATGTTTCCCTCTTGGCACAGCTGATCAGGCTGCCTAACCAGACAGGCACATTTTTGCTGATGCTGCCGACGCTGTGGGCGCTGGTCCTCGCCTCACATGGCCGTCCGTCGTGGAAGCTGCTGGCCATTTTTGCAGCCGGCTCGTTTCTCCTGCGGAGCGCTGGCGTGGTCCTGAACGACATCGCTGACCGGTCACTGGATCGCCGAGTGGCGCGTACCCGGACACGCCCCCTGGCTAGCGGCGCATTGGGACTGCCAGAGGCCTTTGCCACAGCCACCGTGCTGATCGCCGTCGCGGCTTGCCTGCTCGCGTTTCTCAACTGGCTCACGATCTCCCTGAGCCCCATCGCGGTGCTGCTCGCGGCCGTCTATCCCTTCGCGAAACGGATCGTGCCACTCCCGCAAGCTGTCCTCGGCGTCGCCTTCGGGTGGGGGACGGTCATGGCGTGGGCGGCTGTGCAAAACACGCTGGACACCCCCGCGTGGCTGATCTATGGCGGCACGATCTGCTGGGCGATCGCGTACGATACCATCTACGCCCTCCAGGACCGAGAGGACGATCGCCGAATTGGGGTGAAGTCTTCCGCTATTCTCTTCGGGTCATGGGCCTGGTTGGCAGTAGGGTTCTTTCTGATTGGGATGCTGACCCTGCTCGGCCTAGCCGGGTGGCTGGCCGGCATCGGGCTCGCGTTCTATGGAATGCTGGCCGCGGTGGCAGGGTTCTTCAGCCACCAAGTCATGAGACTGCGCCGGCCTGTGCCGGACGCATCTGCATTCTCCATGTTCAAGCAGCATGTCTGGGTGGGATGGGGCATACTTGTGGGAATCTGGGGTGGGTTCGTCTAGCAGGATGTTCATCTTTTACAAGTTGACGCTCAAACTTGGCACGGTGGGTACTGAAGCAGAGTTTCCTAGCGGCCCGCCTGGCGCTGACAGCAGAGAGCACGCAATGTTTCGGAACTGATACTTTGGCAAGAAGTTGAGGATCTAAGGCGAGGGATGTCTATTTTGGTTCCTCTTGCGAAGGTTTCTCCTCCCCTACCACGTCTTTTAAGGCAGACTGCACCTGCCGCAAAGTGTCCTTGAGTTGAGCCTCTTGGGTCTGTAGGAATTGACGTAGGCTCTGACTCACCCTATGGACAGCCACACCCAGCTCAGCCATCTCCCTTGCCAAAGTGTCTTCCCGGGCCAGTTTGTCTTTGACGTCCTCCACTAATCCTGCCAGCGCAACTGCTTGGGTTGTGAGCTCTTGTGTGAGCTGGCGCAGTTTCTCTTCAATCGCGTCAGCTTGCGCATGCAGGCTCCGTTGCAGCTCAGCGAGTTTCTCATCAATCTGCTTCTTGGTCGCTTCGATGTCGGTCTGTGTCTCACCCCTGAATGCTTCGACCCGGGCAGCTGACGCTTGAATCTCTTTCTTAATCTCCTCCAATTCCCCCTTGGTCGCACACCCGGCAGTGAGCCACACGCCCAAGGCGATGACCCCCACGAGCCAGATCGGGATCACGCGGGCGTGTAGCCGGACCTGCCCCATGAGGCCCAGAGGTACGGTGAGGCCACGTCTGTCTCTACGCATGGTGAGGATCTTGTCAGGAGATGGTGGCTAGTTCGAGACTTTCTGGATTGACTGGTCAGGCTTTGGGGCGCGCAGCGTTTTCAGGAACATCGTGATGGCTTGCGCATCGTCATCGGTAATGCCCAGGTTGGGCATGCGGGTTTTGCGCTTCATTGCCTGCGGATATTTAATCCACCGATAGATCCAGGTATCGTTCAGCCGGAACCCTGCCCGATCCAAGGGCGGTCCGACGATGCCCCCTTGTCCCCCAACACTGTGGCATCCGTTGCACCCATATTTATTGTAATACAGCCGTTCCCCTACCTGGGCCAACTGCTGCCGCCTCTCTCCAGACACCGTGAAATCAGGGCGCGAGATTTGAGCGTACCTGGGCCTCTTCGTGAAGCGCTCGAATTCCTGCTTCGCCTCGTGGAATTCCATCTCAGCCTCTTCTAGCGCTTCTTCCTCCGGGAGCATTGCTTCTTCCAGATACTCTTCTTCTTCCTCCTCGGCCACCTCTTCATCGTTGTTTTCGCTTTCAGCCGCCTCCGCCTTCTCCTCCGCCAGCTCTAGGGCTTTCTTCGCCTCATCCAGTTTAGTTTGTGCGGCCGTGACTTTCTCTTGTAGATTCTGAACCTGCCCCTCGACGTCATAGGTCAAGGACACACCATGGAGGGATCTCACGAACGCCACGGTGGCCCAAATGTCCTCTTGCGACAGGGTGTACTTAAACGTGGGCATTGTCGGGACGGCGAACTCATCTTCCCCTATCGCGTCACCTCCGTCCTCCGAGGTATCCTTCATATCACGATAGAGAGTGAGATACAGCTCTTCATCTTTAAAGGTTTCCATCTCATTCCTTATCGACAGATCCCTTGGGCGGGGGTCTGGCATCGTGATCCAGTTGAAGCCCTCGTTCTGCCGCCCGTTCTCGCCGTGGCAATGCATGCAGTAATGTCGATACAGGCTCCTACCCTTTGACACCCGCTCACTTTCGAACAGGCCACAACCCTGAACACCCATGAGCACAGTGGCGCCAACCGCCAGGACCCCACCCAGCAGCTTCAACGCATCGCGCCCAACCGCCCTCATGCCTCCTGCCCCTTCTTCAGTTTCTTGACGAATGCCAGCTCGAAAAGTGCCGCGATGACGAGCCCCAGGAACCCATAAAGGACAACGGAGTAATCCGCTGGGGGCTCAGCACGGAGAGACCACCAGGAGGAGACCGCCTTCTGGGATCCCTTCTCCTTGGGCTCTCCGCTCTCCAACATCTTTCCGTCCCACATCGCAAAGGCCACGTTGCTCCATTCCCCTAGAAGAATTTGGACGTCCTGTTCTTTACTCGACGTCTCCAGTGATCTGGAGAAGACGACGCGCCACGTGCCATCCTGCCACACGCCCTTGGCCGCCACATCCTGGTGCGTCTGGGTCTTGAGGGTTCCGAACCCTTTCGCGCTCATATCTACAGCCTTGCCCGATGCGTGTGTCCAATACCAAATGTTGACCGGACCGCCCTCAACCTGCAGCATTTCCTGCCCATGAGCGAAGTGGGCTTTCTTGTCTCCAACCATAAACTCCAAGGCCGCCGCGTCGGCCGCATCCTCGGTGGGATCTTGGTATTCCAACAAGATGGCCACTCTCTCTCCATCGTGAAGGCCGCGGACCTTCACCGATTTGACGGTGGCGTCAAGGAGGCGATCCGGCCAGTGGACCTGCGGCGACAGTCTAAACTCTGAAACCGGGACCTCAGCCCATGCCGCCGCCGTTGGGTCCTCGGCCGGGACAGTCCCTTCGGCCAAATACAGTCGTACCGCCACGGCCTCTTCCTGCCTCGCCTCCTGTGCCGGCTCCTCCTCGTCAGCCAGGACCGAACCCGACCAGGGCGCCGAGGCCCACACCACCGCGCTCACGACCACCAGCACTGTCAAAAGGAATCCCCGACGAACCATATCTCGCACCATTGGGTTATCGTTCCGACTCACCGAGAGACCGGCGCAACCAGCATCCCAAGGCTACTCCTCCTCTTCTTCCTCCTCCCAGGTCCTGGGTTTATGGCCGGAACCTGCATATTCGCCCATAATGATCTTCCAAATCTCCTCGTCCGAAAGCTCGAACTCCCAGCGCGGCATGGCGGATTTCCACGGCATGCCTTCGACAGGCAACCCTACGCCGCCTGTTTTGATTCGCCAGAACAGGAAGGACTCCTGGAGCTGCGCAATGGTCCCTGAATCCTTGAAATCCGCCGGCGGAGGGTTGAATCCAACCGCAGCCGGGCCCTTCCCGTCAAAGACCCCGTGACACGGGAAGCAGAGGGAGAAATACCGCCCCTGGCCTGCCGTAATGTTCTCAGGAGTGTTGGGCAGGGGGTTCGACAGCCCAACAAACTCTCCCGGAGGTGCCGGATGGATGGTGCGGTTTTCTGTAGGGGGCTCGTCACTTGGGGCCAACGTCGCGTAGGTCCCCCACCCGACGAGAAAGGGAACGAGGACCAGGAACACAATCCGCACCGTCCTTACGATCCCCACCTGCCCCTCGCCGGTCAGGAACCTGGTTATCGGACCCATGAAGGCTTCAAGGGAGGAGGCACTCATGGTCACAAAAATCAAGATGCTGCTCACCGTGAGGGCGATGTACAGCCAGATCAGGCTGGCCGGCAAGGGCGCGGTGAACAGTGGCAGCACCCAATACAAAAAGACAATGACTCCGATCACCACCAAGGCCGACTTGAGCAGTGGTCCCTTCATCGTCTGCACTCCTGATCTGGACTCGTGAATCCGGATTTCTTCTGGGTGGCTCAGTCCCGGGCTAGCCCGCATTCTTCACGAACCATGAGCGTTCGCGAACAATGCGCCGACAGGGGCGGCTCCTCCACACCTGTCGGTTTCGACCCCGAGCCCGGTCGAGGGGCTCAAGGCTAGCCCTGAGTCCCTCGACTCTGCTCGGGATCCTGAGCCTGTCGAAGGACGAAGCCCCGCTCCTGCGGGGCGAAGTCGAAGCCCCTCGATTTCCCTCGGGGCCTTGAGCATGTCGAAAGGCCCGCAGGGCCCATCGAGATTCCTCAGGGCCCTGAGTTTATCGAAGGGCGGATTATTCACGCTTCGTGAATAATCCGGGCTAGGACGCTGACGGTGACACCGAGGCGACCTCGACCGCTTCTGAAGCGTCCATCAGCTCCTGCACCTTGATGCTGACCGGCTCACCACTCATCTGCTGGAGGAACGCAATGACTGTCAAGATTTCCCCCTTCGTCAAGGCAATGGGATTTCTGTGGATATAGGGCATGCGAGCCGGGTATTGCTTCGGCAGCCCTTCATGCCTGTAATCCAAAGAAATATAGGCTTGAGGGTCGGTCAAACTTTCGAACAGAAACTCCCGGGTGAGCTTGGCCCCAATACCCTTGAGGTCCGGGCAACGGGCGCCCGCTCTCGGCCCGATGGAATGGCACAAGGAGCACTGCCCCTTGCTGAAAAAGATTTTTTGCCCAATGGCAGCGATAGCGGTCGGTGTCTTAATCTTGGCCAGGTCAAATTGTTCGACCGCCGGCGGCAGCGATGGCATCTGTGGTACGCCCAAGCCAATCAGGGTGAACATGGCAAGCACAATGACCACAAACCCGACTACGCGCACAAATAGGGCCCGAATAAAGAGCAGGATGACAATCCCTACTCCGACCACGCCGAGGCTCAACAATTGCAGGAACGCAACTTCACTCACTCTCGTACTCCGTGTTCATGTGGTGAGATTCTGATTTGGTGACTGTCCACTATAATTTCTTCCCTTCCTCCAAGAGTGGCGATCCCCCAGCCATCGCAGGCACGGCCTCCCCTGGCAGGTACCCTTTCCCGGGTGGCTCGCCGGCCTTGCCCTTCTCTCCCATGCTGGCCACCCAAAAGATAAACGCGAGCAACAAGCAAAAGAGGAAGGTGTTGAGAGACATCAATGCCGTGGCGAATCCCAACGCGGGGGAATAGGCGTACTCCGAGGTATCACGCAAGACCCCGTACACGTGCCAGTGCACCCGCGAGCTGGACCGCGCGTACCCCATCAGCGTCATCAGCAAAATGACCATGATCGCGTTGAGCACCAGCGTGTACCCAGCCCGCACCGGCATCTGCCCCCAGACCATTTCGGTGGTGGTCCGCGCACTCTTCATCAGCAGGGCCGTCAGCGGCGTGAACGTCAGCAGGATGAACAGCACAATCAAGACCTGCGCCACCGACAGCACGTTGATCCGGTACAGAGCCGGCACAAAGTAGCCCCACACCCCGAGCACAATGATCGTAATAGACGCCACGGCCAGCAGCCCGCCCATCACCGCCTTGGCAACTTTGGCCCAGGTCGCCGTCTCCTGCTTGCCGGCTCGCCAATACATGAGGAAGCTCATGAAGGTGACCAGGATCATGAAGTTGACCACGGTCATCTTGGCGGACATGACGCCAAACACGCCCAGCAGCGGGTGGTGGGCCCCTCCCATCGCCTTGGTCTCCTGCAGGCTGGCCACAAGTGAATGGGGGGTCATCCAGATTCCGAGGCAGACCATCAGCACAATCAGCATGGCCAAGATCGGTTTTTTGTAGCTCTGCGCGACCCCCGGAATGCGATAGGTAATACCCATCCAGAAATAATAGTTGGCCCCGAGGAACAGGACGCCAATGAGCACGGCCTGCAGGATGAATAACCACGCCAGAAAGCCGCCCATCAGCGTGATCCCCATTTGCTGGTTATATTCGTACACTTCCCGCATGAGCCAATACCCAGCGAATGGGAGCGGCAGCATGCCAAAGACCCCGATGAAGTTCCCGACATACCCCATCCAATCGTAGTGCTCGCGCTCCTCCCGGGTCTTGGCCGTGAGATAGTGGATCCACGCATACGCCCCGCAGATGAACCCGCCCAGCACGATGTTCGCGATGAAGCGATGAACATTGATCGGCCACCAGGTGGGATTCCAGGTCGCCTCCCAGGCGCGCGCCAGCGGCTCTACCTCTGAAAGCACGACCGGACTGGCCTGGAACGTTGCCCAGGCGTTGGGAATCACCATAATGAAAAACGCAAAGAAATTCAGCAGGAACCCCAACAACAGGTGCAGCCCCTTCAGCCTGCCCTGCATCGTATCCCACCCGTACCAATAGATGTAGAGCGTCGCGGTCTCCAGCAGGAACAGGATGCCGTAGATGACGAAAGCGGGGAAAAACACGTCGGTCAGATACGCCATCAGCTTGGGGTACAACCCGATGAGGAGGAACAGCAGGATACCACCGAAGATCGCGGTCGTGGCATAGGCCGAGGTGAGGAGCTTGGTGAACTCCTTCGCCAGCGTGTCGTAGCGCTGTTCACCGGTCTTCCACCCGACAATCTCACAGACCCAGGCGAAGATCGGAACACCGAGCACAAATCCCCCCAGCAACAGGTGAAGCTGGGCGACAATCCAGATCACGTTCCGGGACCCAATGTAAGGGATATCGCGGTATGCGACTTGCTGATATGCGGTGCCGGCGTCCTGCGCCATGCCGAGCACGGGCAATGCCCACACCGCGACGAATACGAGGAGCCCGGCGATCACCGATGCCTGTCTGCGCCGCGCGCCGGCCAATCGACCTGGATCTTCGCCGTGGTACGTCATGGACATCTCCTCGATGTGCTTAGAGCTTGGTCTTGCCCTTTGACCCTTTTTGCGCTTCTTCCTCCAGTACCTTGAGCGCTGCTTCGGCCCGCGCGAGGGCCTGATCGGTCTTCTCCAGCGCCTCGGTGGGCTTCATGAGCCGGCGTTCTTGAGCCAGCATCTCATAATCTTCGTGGGGATGCGGGGTCAACACGGGCATGAAGCCCCAGAAGAGCAACACCGCGAGCACACCTGACGCAATCAAGACGGTCAAGAGAAGAGGTTGATCTTGAGGCACCCTCAGCAGGTCCCACTGCCGCACGAGTGCCTGATAGGATTCATGTGCTGGACGGGCGGTCGCCACCTGCCTCCCAACGATCAGCCCGAAGAGAAACATCCACCCGAGCACAATCAAAATCAGCACAATGGCCGCCACGCTGCTCCACAGGACCAGCTCTATCGAGATCCGTTCTGCAACCGGCCAGCTCTTGAGCGGCTCGATCTCCATGATCTTC
Organism: Nitrospirota bacterium; assembly: GCA_022545705.1. Taxonomy (GTDB): domain Bacteria; phylum Nitrospirota; class Nitrospiria; order Nitrospirales; family Nitrospiraceae; genus JACZQN01. The sequence goes on from JACZQN010000031.1 coordinate 11,518, forward strand.
GCCGCGACAGCCTGCGCGCCGGCCATGGTTCGACTTTCGATCACGTAGCCGAGCGGGAGGTACACGGCGTTGAACAGCGCGGCCTGCCACCACAACGTGACGCCCAGCGAACCCGCTGGCTGAAGGCGCAGACGCTCGAGGAACACTGTTCTCGCGGCCAGCCCTAAAGCCCAGATATCTATCGGGATGGAGAGGAGCAGCAGAAAACCCAGGGCCGGCATTTCCCACGGATGAAGGCCCATCGCGAGGAGCAGAAGCGCGATGACACACTTGAAAGGGGCGCCGGTCCAAAAGGCGGACCATCCGACCGCAAACCCCAGCTTCACGGATGACATCTTCGCAGCCTGCTCGATCATCGGTAACCAGCTCGTCCTTCCGAATTAATCCAAAAACTCCCGATTGATGACCGCCGACACGGTAAAGAGAACGATCCCAAGCACGACCACGACCCAGCTCACGAGCGCGATCGGACGTTTAAAGATATTACGCTCCGGGCTGCGGTCGATGAACGGAAGGGCGGCGAGCAGCAACATAAAGGCGCCCGGGATGGCCACAGACCCGAGGAATTGCCCCAACTCGCCGCCAAAGATCTTCAACCGCAACAGTTGGAACATGAACAAGAAATACCACTCAGGCTCGGGGTGATAGTCGCCAGGGTCTGGTGTGGCTTCTTCCAGCAGCACCACCGGTTCAATGAAGGCTAAGCCGCAAATGCTTACAAACACGACCGACACCGCCACGATGTCCTTCCAGACCTGTCTGGGAAAGAAATAGTCGGTCTTCGCCTTGAGCTCCTCCACACCGCCGTGAAACGGCCCCGCCGGGCCGGCTTTTCTGAACAGGAAGATGTGCAGGCCCGCTAAGGCCATCAACGCAGCGGGAAGAACCATGACATGGATCAGAAAGAACCGGTTCAGGGTCATCTGACCGGCAGTCGGCCCCCCCTTCAGAAACCGGGCCATGAAGTCGCCGATGAGGGGAGTCTTGTCAATAATCTCGACCCCGACGATCGTCGCCCAGTACGACCGTTGGTCCCAGGGTAGGAGGTAGCCCGTGAACCCGAACGCCATGACGATGCCGAACAGGACGAGCCCGACCAGCCAGACCAGTTCGCGCGGGCTCTTGTAGGCTCCCCACAGGAAGACCTGGGACATGTGCGCAAAAACCATCACGACCATCACGGAGGAGCCCCAAAAGTGGTAGCTCAGAATGAACCACCCGTAATCCACCTCGTGAATGATGTATTGCGTGCTTGCATAGGCATGATCCACGCTCGGGACGTAATAAAACATCAACAGGACCCCGGTCACCGCCTGGAGGACGAAGATAAACAGGAGGCAGGAGCCGAATATGTAGGCCCAGCGCGACCCGCCAGGCACCGGTTCGTTGAGCATCTTGGCCTGCAGGGTCTTGAGGCCAACCCGCTCGTCAACGAACGCGACGACTCGTTCCAGCACGGTTGGTTGGCTCTGGACTAGACGATCCGGTTCCATCACAAGATCCGAATGCGGTCTCGTACTCCGGCCTTGAATTCCACGTCGATGATTTCGACGTCCCCGTTGTCAGACACACGGATGGGGACCGGGTCCAGGGGGCGTGGCGCCGGCCCGTCCAGCACCTTCCCTGATACATCGTAGATGCTGATATGACACGGACACAGGAAGATCTCCCGGGGGAGCTTGCGCACCTTGCGCCATTTATAGCCGCAACCCAGGTGTGGGCACTTGCCCGAATAGGCCACATAGGGAAACGCGCGGTTGTTCGTCCAGATCAAAGACCCCTGGGAGTCGCGGAACTGCATGTCCTTACCCTTGTACACCTCGTCGAGTACCTCCGGTGTGGCCTTGAGGAGCCACACATTCTTGAGAATCTCAACCTCCGGCATAAAGGCTTCCTTGACCTTTTTCCGGAACTTGAACTGGACGCCGGTGTCTTCCACTTTAATCCTGTTCACATTGCCGACCTTAATCCACCTGTTGTCGTACGGGAGGTACATCGGCTTCATCAGATACTTCATGACGGGATAGATCAGCGGGAGTCCGAGGAGGATGCCGATCGCGTGGGTCAGGTTGGTGAAGAAGGTCCGTCGCTTGATGTTGCGTTCCAAGTCGGGAATCGGGACCAGCACCTCGCCCGGCTCAACATGCAAGCGCTCCTCAAGATGGGCGATCTCCACCTCATGGGTCGTGACGTATTCATCCCGATTCAACACCGGGAACCGTCCCATCTCGCTGGAAGGGATCCTCAGATGGACGACATGACCGACAATTTGCTGGACCTCGGACATCGGCACTTGGCGCTCCTGCCCCCCAGTCCCATCCCCGACCACGATATGACTCACCTCAAGCGAGAGCGGGTCGACGATGATGCGGGTGATTTCGCCGACCTCTCGGTCAGTGCACTTCACTGTGGACTTGAGTGTGGGCTGCATCCTACTTCTTCTTGATCGGCTTCGGCGTCTCCACCGCGGGATTCTTGAGCGTCGTGAGGAAGACCACCAGCGCGTCGATTTCCGAGTCCTCCATCAGGTCCCGATACTTGTCCGGCATTTTCTTCTTCTTGAATTGCTTCTCGAAGCCCTCCGCCATCCAACTCAGAGGGTCCACGATCTTTTCGCGGAGCTGTTCAGCCGTCATGAGGTTACCGATATTATCCAACTTAGGCCCGCGTTTTTTCGATTTCTTGCCGAAGATCGTGTGGCAGTTGTAACATTCTTGCAGCTCCCACTGCTCCTCCCCCAGGGCGACAAGATCGCCGGAAGCCGCCAACCGCCTCCTCGTCGCATTCGCCTCACCGGCTCCCGCCGGGACCATGGCCATGGCCGTCCCTCCGACATTCCGCAGACGAGCCATGATCGCATCGGCCTTTTCCGAGAGCACTTGCGTCCTGGCGAGCAACTCTTCAGTCTTCCCCAGCTCTGTCTTCGCGCGCTTCGCCTTCAGCAACTTGATGATCTTGCCCTTCTCAACCTCGGGATCGTACTGCGGCCAGAGCGACGCTCCACCGACGTAGACAACGGAGAGAACGGCATAGAAGACCACCAGCGCGATAAGGGCCTTGCCTCCAGTCACCGGCTTCAGTGGAGGCGCATCCAAGAGAATGAACACCGCGGCTCCCAGCATCGCGTAGGCAAAGAACATCGCTTGAAACACGGGCGGAAAGGCCAAGGCCTTGGCGACGACGACGAAGATCACTCCAAGCACCAAACCCACAACGCCCTTTTTTATGACGTTCCTTGTGAAGCTCTGCTCTTGTGGCATCCTGTCCCTCGGTGCGTATGTGCCTGGCCGTCTTTAGCTGGCGCCGGCTGGGACCGTTCCCCCCTCAGGAGCCTGCGCTTCGGCCTCAGACGTCCTGAGAGTCAACAAGATTGCGAAACTCACCACAGCAAAGAATACAAGCGTGATGGCGGTGATCCACCAAGCGGAATAGGCGAGCGTCGGCGTGAACGATTCGGCGGTGAAGTCCGGCAGCAAATTATAGACGTGGAAGTATTTTCGTACCAGCGAGCGGACCGCGCCCATGAGCCCCATCGTCCAGATCGCGCTGAACGCGAGAAAGATCAACACGAATTGGGACGCGAAATCGATCTTCCCCCATACGATCGTCCCTTGGCGGATCGCACGATTGTAAAGGATATAATTCACGATCGTGACGAAGACTAGAGTGAATGCCGCGGCATTTTTGGCTGGCATCAGCGCCAAATCAGCCCAGGCTATTGTCGTCTCAGCGGTGACTCGAAACAAATCATAGCTCGGCAGGCTCAACGAGCCATCCTCGGGCGCCAGCGCCTGCGTGGCCACGAATCCATGCGGCGTCATCCAGATCGCATTGCCGATAATCACCATCAGGAACCCGGTCTTGATGACCGTCCTGGACGACACGGTGAAGCGCCCCAGCCACGGGATCAGCTTGCCCAGAATGAAAGGCGCCAGCACCAGCGGGATGAGCACCGCGAGCGACAATGGATCAGGTACCGGGAAAATCGTCCAGGCGAGGGTCATGACCAGCGGCAGCGAGACCATGACTGCTACGGTCAAGACCGACATCCGAACGCGTTCGACGCCTTCGATCCGCTTCATGCTGAGCCAGATGTAGTAATTGCTCGCCAGGAAGATCAGCCCGACCATGGCGCCTTGCATTTCAAAAAACATCGAGAGTTGATCGGCCATCATGTACGGGCAGATCGAGGCATCGTAATCACAGAGTTCGTACGACAGGAGGTAGCCCATGAACGGCAAAAGCAGGAGCGCGCCGACCCCGATGAGATTCCCAACAAATCCCATCCAGTCATAGTAAGAGCGCTCGCCATCGCTCTTCGCGCCCATGTACATGTAAGCTGCGATCAGCCCGGCAATGAACCCGCCAAAGGTGACGTTCCCCACAAGCCGATGCAGGTTCAGCGGCATCCAGGTATAGTTGTAGACCTTCTCCCACAGCGAGGCGGTTTCGATATACTGGGCCAGCGACATGCCCGCTACCGCCTTCGAGGGCGAGTTCATGAACGAGGTCGGACCGTCGATTACGAACAGCGTGACCGTCCCGATGATGTTCAGCAGCACTCCAAGCGCGATGTGGCGGCCTTTCTTTTCGCCCTTCCAGGCGTCCCAGGTATAGAAATACAGGTACAGGACGATCGTCTCCGCGATGAACAACAGTGGATAGATGAGCGCGAAGATCAGGAAGAAGTGGTTGGTCAGCCAGGTGGTGAACTGGGGGTAGGTGGCCAACAGCACGAAGATGAACAAGCCGCCGGTCAACGCGGTCATGCTGTAGAGAATCACGGTGACTTTGGTGACTTCCCGGGCGAGCCGGTCATAGCGAGGGTCCTGCTTGCGGTACCCCAGCCATTCCGAGATGACGACGAAGATCGGCGCTCCCAAGACGAAGGCTGCGAAGAGGATGTGGAGCTGGGCTACGATCCAGACGGCCGTCCGGTTGCCAATGTAAGGAAACTCGGCTACAGGAACCTTTGGGATCTGGGCATAGGCCACCGCACCGGACAGGCCGACCAGGCACAGTGTCACGAGGGCAATGCGCTGCCAACTCTTCATGGCTTGCGGCCCCATGTTCGTCCCGCTTAGCCCTTGCCCGCCTTGGCCTCTTTGGCTTTGGCAGGCGCAGAAGTTGGAGTCCCTTCTGCCGGAGCTCCATCCGCCGGGGCTCCGTCAGGTGCAGCAGTTGGGAGGACAGTGTCGCGCGGCAACGCGGTCCCAACGGGGACCCATTCCTTCTTCACGATATCGTACTCCTTGCCCTTGAGCCCGAAGGTGCGTTCGTAGGCAATCACCTTCCATCGATCTTCTTCCGGCAGCTTCGTCTTCCAGGGCTTCATCTTGGTATTCTTGACCCCTTCGGAGACACGCCAGAACCAGACTGAGTCCGAGTACAGCTTCATGCGCTCAGCCGAGCGGAAATCACGCGCGCCCGCTTTCACCGGTTTGCCATCCTTCCCGTGGCAACTGGCGCAGTTCACGTCAATGTTCTCGGCGCCGATGAAGATTTGCCGGCCTTCTTCGATGATCTTCTCATCCGCCCACCACCCTTCCGGCATGTGCTTCTCCGCATACTCCGGGGGCGCGGGAGGCGGCGGCACAGCCGGTCCTTCCTCTACACATGCAGACACCGCCGTACTCATTCCCGCCAGACCGATGAACAGCGCCAGATTTCTCAGCGTCATGAACTTCATAAAAGAGCACCCGCTCCTTTCTTCCTAAGGCCTTGCCAATCCCGACCTTACGAAATGATCCCCGCTTGAAGATGATTCCCCTGGAACACCGAAATCGCTACGACAAAAAAGACGCTTTCGTCCAGGCCCCTTCGGCCCTGGACGAAAGCGTCGCCTCTACAGCTCACCGGCCGATTCGCGGTGGCCCATTTCCCTTCCCCAACCAACGATCCCGGGAGGTGCGTGGACAACCCGCGGACCACTCACGACTCCAGTTCCTAGCGACGCCTCTTTCTACCTTTCCGAGACTGCTTCCGGCGCCGGAACAATCTGGCGCCTGCGAAGACGCTCACCGCGACAATACCAATGCCCGCTCCATAGTAAACCCATCGCGGCGTTCCGTCTCCCGACAGTTCACACCCGGAACCAAAATTGACCTGAATTGTTCGCTCAGTTTGAACGTCTCCCTCATCAAACCGGGCAGTGACACGCCTTTCCTCATCGCCCATAGTGACAACGATTGGATCGCCTTTGTTTTCATTGTGGAGGTGCAGGACTGCCTTGTAGTACCCACTGTCGTCAGTCAATGCGGAGGCCCCTGCGGCGGCCAGCACATCCTTCACAACAACAACGGTATCCGGAACCGGCCGGCCGTCGGCTTCACAGACATAACCCTCAACGGTGAACCGATGGTCCACCTTGTGTATGGCTATGGTGATTGAGGGAAGGAACGCGAAGCCTCCGAGCCAGATGACCCAGAGGCTCAACTTGACCACCTGAGTGATCGCTCGCGCTGCGTCCCGCGGTCCGTGCCACATGGGCGTGCGTCCGATCGCGGCGGTACCCGACTGGCCGCTCAGCTTCGTGACAAAGCGGACAAACTGCCACACCTCTAAGGCACGCCAGGCTTTGGGCGCAAAATTTCTAGCATAGATGCACCGCCTTGTCAATAAGTTCGTGGCCGTCCCACCTTGTGGAAGTCCTTGTGTTGCTTCGGGTCTTCGCTATTTTTACCCCACAGCAGTCGTGCACACAGGGCACTCCATTCAACCATCAACCTCATTGGGCCGGGCAGGGCCGGCCCCCGCCCAAAGGACGCGGCTCCGGAACCGTTTGGACGACCCAATCGTAATCCTTGGTGAAGTGTCGAAAGAGGAGAGAACCGGAAGAGAAACTTTTGAGCCGCACACTCCCGGGAGGCGCCGCTGAGTGATCGCCTGTCAAACGACTTACAAATGGCCGCGCGCGCTTGCGGCCTCCGCCACTTTCTGCGCCTCGGCACACCGCTCCGATTCCTTCTTGGCCGCCCAGGCTTCCCAGGACTTACCGGAGGCCGTATCCTCGCCGGTGAAGGCGATGCTCACCACCTCCGTATAAGGTATCTCTCGAACCTCAGGCTTCCCTTTAGGGAACAGCTTGAGGACGGGTCGAGGGCTGGCTGGGTTCCTGTTAAAGATGTATCCCTCGACCATCTCACCGGACATTAACGTCAATGTGACATCGCCCCGGTAGTCGAACGCGTGATCGACCGCCTCAGCCAGCTCAGCTGGTGTCGCTGGGCGAAAGGCACGCCCTTCACGCGAGCCGTCATCAGAATTGTGGTACTTCGAGTCAGTCATGAGGGCGGTAAGAACGCGAGGCGGGCGGACGCAACGTCCCGTGCCTACCGGGTATTCGGCATGAGCGTGGCTTGGACTGTGCGGCTAAAACCGGACCAGGACCCAAAGGTATCTTCCACGGCCGAGGGCTCATATCCACAATGCACCATGCAGTCGGCGCACTTTTCGTTGCGGCCGGTCCCGTAGCGATCCCATGCTGTACCGCTCATGAGCTCCTGGAAGGTCTCGGCATAACCATCCTGGAGCAGATAACACGGCTTCTGCCAGCCAAAGGTATTGTAGGTCGGATTCCCCCAGGGGGTGCACTGGTACTCTCGCTTCCCCGTCAGGAAATCGAGAAACAGAGGGGACTGGTTAAAACGCCAACTCCCCTTGCGATTGCTCAAGATCCGAGCGAAAAGCTCCCGAGTCTTCTTTCTCTTGAGGAAGTTCTTTTGATCCGGGGCTTTCTGATAGCTATAGCCGGGAGAGATCATCATTCCTTCCACCCCGAGAGTCATCATCTCGTCGAAAAATTTCCGAACCCGATCCGGGTTCGCATCACCGAAGAGTGTCGTGTTCGTCGTCACCCGGAATCCGAGCTTGAGCGCCGCCCGAATAGCCCGCACCGCTGTGTCGTACACGCCGTCCCGGCAGACTGCCAAGTCGTGTTCCTCTTGGAGCCCATCCATGTGAATGCTGAAGGTGAGATATTTCGACGGCGTATAGTCTTCGAGCTTCCGTTCGAGCAAGATCGCGTTCGTGCAGAGGTACACGTACATCTTGCGGGCGACGAGTCCGCGGACGATCTCCGGCATTTCCGGATGGATGAGCGGCTCCCCTCCTGGGATGCTAACCATTGGCGCCCCGCATTCCTCAGCCGCTGCCCAGCACTGCTCCGGCGTGAGGCGCTTATCAAGCACGTGGTCAGGGTATTGGATCTTTCCGCATCCCGCGCAGGCCAGGTTGCAGCGAAACAGCGGCTCCAGCATCAGCACGAGCGGATAGCGCTTTACGCCCTTGGCCTTTTGCGTGAGCACATACTTCGCAACGGTATACATCTGGGAAAGCGGAACAGCCATATCTGGTGTCCTTTATTGGGGAGGGCTCGCCGCGGGAGCCACGCCCCTAGCGTGAACCGTACACAGCAGCCGGCAAGCGAGCCTGGATTCTAGCATCCCCGAGTTCAGATCGTCAATTCTCTCGTTGAATTACTGGGCCAGTTTCCAGAAGAAGACCACAGCGATCCGCTTGGAGGCCAGTTCATGGCCCCAGCCGAAATACGCGGTCGCCGAATGAACGATGTCTGACTTGTACACGAGCAGCCGGTTAAACACGTATGGCACCTCCAGCTCCTCCTCCCACATGGTGAGGTCCATGTGTTTCATCCCGGGAATCTGGCTGATGCTGTCGTATTCCGGCGGACACACGTTCCCGCCGAGCTCCCCGCTCGGCAGCTTCAGCCGGTAGAACGAGGTTCCGCAATGTGGGGTCGGCGGAGCAGGATGGAGGTAGAGGACCGCCGCGTAGTCGCAGATCTTGGCCGAATCCACGTGTGGCCGAGCCACGCCTTCGCCGCCGCCCACAATCTGCACATTATTATGCCCTGAAATGCCCATCTCGGCGTCACTCTGAGGACGCAACGCTCCCAGCCAAAGCGCGGCCCTTGCACGCTCCTCCACACGAGCCAGTTCGGCCGGCGTCAACGCGTCAGGCGCGCGCATCCCGGGCCAAGGCTCAGGCCGCCAGGGGAAACCAAGCGTCCAGGTACTCTTGGATACGCAACGTTCTGCAACTTCCAGCGCGTTCTCCAGCACATTGTCCTCAACCGAGTAGTCCTTACCCGGCTCCAGCTTCCGATGCAGAAGCCTGTTTGTGAGCGGTGCATCACCTTCCTGAGTCATAGGTGCTCCCCCGGTTAGCCTCAACGACCGGTGAAAGGCAATGAGGATCCGCGCGAAAGGCTAACACGCTACTTTGGCGAACACAAGGGAGCTGTCAGTCGAGACCATCCCGGCGCTTGACACGTCCCCACAGAGTGCCTGGCCTTCCTGACATCCGGGTCTCTCTGAAACCAACAACGCACGCGCCGGCGAGATCACCCAGTGCAGTGATGGCGATGGAGCTTTCCCTTCAACCATTTATTGGGCTGGTCGTATCAGTTCTACTTTTTCTCATTGGCCATCGAAAGACAATCGGTGTGAGACGCGCATCGTGCTGAAGAGCTTCCAGGTGGGAAGCGGGATGAACCGACCCGCTTCCTCCAGAACAAGTTCGTCCATGACGCCATCTTCGGCATTCCCAAGGTGCCCGTCGGCGCCGTTCGGGAAGAAACTGATTTTATGCTGCAGGGTTCTCTGACAAGGTGGGGTGATCTTCCCACATCCGGGAAGATCGCGTTCGCAGGCATCGCTTTCTCCTCGGGGAGTCTGTATCACGAGATAGACGGGCAATTGGGCATTCGTCGCTGGTCACCACTCGCTATGATCCAGGAGCTGGCCGGATTCCCTCCAAACAGATGGCTTGAGATCTTTAAACGTTTCGGCGTGTCGCTTATAGCACGATATGGTCGGCTGTATTCTGGGGCTACCTTCCAAGAGGTCGCGCCACAATCATATATTCTGCAAGGCTCTGTCAGCTATGGCCGGTATACAGGCGAACAGTACCCGCTTTTAGAACTGGAGTTGGGCGCCACTCTCGATTCAGGCCTCTTTGTTGACCTCAAGGGAGATGCGCTGGAGGAGCGGTTCT
>JACZQN010000032.1 GCA_022545705.1 Nitrospirota bacterium
TTGATGCACGCATGCGCCGGGAACTGGGGGTGGAGGCTGTCCAGTTCACCGCCGAGCCGAAATTCGACGGCCTCTCCGTCGAACTGGTCTACGACGACGGGCGCTTCGTCCGCGGCGCGACACGCGGGAACGGAACCGTCGGCGAGGATGTCACCGTGAACCTCAGGACGCTCCGCTCACTTCCTCTCCTATTGCAGCGCGAGGCCGACGTTCCGTCCCATCTGGTTGTGCGCGGCGAAGTCTATATGCGTTTGGACGACTTTCACGCGCTCAACCGCCGGATCACGGAACGTGGGGAGGAAGCCTTTGCGAACCCGCGGAACGCGGCGTCCGGTTCGCTCCGTCAACTGGATTCCAAGATCACAGCCGAGCGGCCCCTGGTCGTCACCTGTTACGAGATCATCGGACAGTCAGGCGCGCTCCCGTCTACGCACTTGGATGAGCTCGCGTCACTTGCTCGTTGGGGCTTTCCAATTCCTGCCCAGCGGCGCTTGTGTGACTCAATCCAGGAGGTCATTGCCTTTCACGCGGAGACTGAGTCGTCCCGGGAGCACCTCCCGTTCGAGGTGGATGGAATCGTGGTCAAGGTCAACCGCCGCGATTGGCAAGAGGCGCTCGGCGAGAAATCTCGGAGCCCCCGGTGGGCAATCGCATACAAGTTCACGCCGCGGAAGGAGATCACGCAGGTTCAGGATATTGCCGTCTCGGTCGGCCGCACCGGCACCCTGACGCCACTCGCCCTGCTGAAGCCCGTCGAGGTTGGCGGCGTCACAATCAGCCGGGCGACGCTCCATAACGCTGACGAGGTGGCGCGCAAGGATATCCGGGTGGGCGACACGGTTAAGGTGGAGCGGGCGGGAGACGTCATTCCGGCCATTGCGGAGCGCGTGCCGCTGCCAGGCGAACACCGGGCAGACCCGTTCCGCATGCCCGAGCAATGTCCAGTATGCGGTTCAGGGGTCGCACGCGAGGGAGCCTATTTTTACTGCACCGGCCAAGCGGTATGCCCTGCCCAGTTAAAGGGTGCATTGGAGCATTTCGCCTCGAAAAGCGCCTTGGACATTGACGGACTGGGCAGGAAGACCGTTGCCCAACTCGTGGACCGTGGCATGGTGAAGAATCTGGCTGATTTGTATCGGCTCACGAAGGAACAGGTGTTGACGCTTGAAGGATTTGCTGAGCGATCCGCCTCACTGTTGCTCGACAGCATCGAGCGCAGCAAGTGCGTGACCCTGGAGCGCTTTTTGATGGGGCTAGGGATTCGGCAGGTCGGCCAGCACATCGCGCGGGTGCTGGCGGTGCATTTCAAAACACTGGACGCCCTCATGGCGGCCAACCGGGAGAGCCTCGAACGTATTCACGAAATCGGGCCAGAGATCGCAAGCAGCCTGGAGTTATATCTCAAAGAAGATCGGAACCGAGCGGTGATCGACCACCTGCGCGTGCTGGAGCTTAGGATAGAGGAGGTTCCCCAGCAGGACCTCCTTCCGGAGCAATCCCGTAGACCGCTCGGGGGAAAAACCTTTGTCTTCACGGGAGAGTTGGAGCAGTGTAGTCGGGAGGAATCCAAGCGACGCGTTGAACAACTGGGAGGTCGAGCGATCTCCAGCGTGAGCAAGCAGACAGACTACGTTGTGGTGGGAAAGGATCCAGGCTCCAAGCTGGATCAGGCCAGGCGGCTGGGGGTGAGGGTGCTCAGCGAGACGGAGTTCGCCGCGCTGATCCGGCAGGAGTGAGATGCTGCCTTAGGTGTCGCGGGAAGAGGGTGCCTTCATCCGGGAAGCCCGACGCCTGCCGAATCAGCGGGCGCGCCAGCCTTCTCCTCTTTCAGAATCTGCACGCTTTTGATGGATTTTTGATCAGCTTCGTGAACAACCAGGCGGCACTGACCCACCTGGACCTCCTCACCAACGGTGGGGATCCGGCCAAGATGGTCCTGAATGAGGCCGCTGACGGTGGCGGGCTCCTCGCCCAGGTTCACCTTCAGAAACTCGTTGATGCGCCGGACCTCGGTCCTCCCATGGACGAGAATCTGGTTCTTCCCGATGCGCTTGATCAGCTCCTCCGTGATGTCAGTTTCATCCATAATCTCGCCCACCACTTCTTCCAGGAGGTCCTCCAGCGTCACGAGGCCCGTCATGCCGCCGAACTCATTGACGACAATAGCCATGTGGCGCTTCTCCTGCTGAAACTGTTTCATCAGGTCATCCGCTGGCTTCCCACCTGGGACGAACAGCGCCGGCTGCGCGATCTCCTTCAGCCGCAGATCGGAGTGGCCGAGCGCTAACTCTGTCAGCGTCTTGGTCTTGTAAAGGATCCCGGTAATATTGTCCAAGTTCCCGTCGAAGACGGGGATGCGCGAATACTTCGAATTGAAGAGTTGCTCCTGAGCCTCCTTGAGCTGGAGACTGCCATCGAGCCCAAAGACATAGAGGCGCGGCGTCATCGAGTCTTCCGCGGTGATATCGTTCAATTGGAACACGTTTTTGATCATCTTGACTTCTTCCGTCTCGAGGACGCCGGCCTTCCCACCTTCCTCTAACGCAATCTTGAGCTCCTCCTCTGTGGTAAAGGGAACGGCGAGCCCACGACCTCCCGTGAGTTTGGAAATCATCGGCTCCAGCACAAACAGAACCGGGGACAGAAGCTGCTCCAACCAGTAAATCGGGTAAGCCATCACCTGGACAACCAGAGCGGCGTGCTGGGCAGCGAGCGTCTTCGGCACGATTTCCCCGAAAATCAAAATGATCAACGTCAACAAGCCGGCAGTGACGGCGACCGCTCCTGAACCGAACATCCGGAGAGCGATGAGGGTAGCCAGGGAGGCAGCGGCAATGTTGGCCAGATTATTGCCGATCAGGATCGTGGGCAGGAGTCGCTGGGGATTCGATCGAAGATACAACCCCATTTCCGCTCTTCTGCTACCGGCGTTGGCCAAACTCCGAAGCTTCACCTCACTGACCGAGAAAAAGGCGATCTCGATCCCGGAAAAGGCTGCAGAAAATACTATACAGAGAACGACAGCAACAAAATCCATGGGCTCTCTATTATTTAGTCACGAGAGGATGTCGAGAACGCGCGTCAGTTGTGCCAATGACGGCATCGGGCGTTCTGGATGGGTGTCGCAGAGGGTGTAGACAAGAATTAGAGGCGGTAGAGACAGGAAAGATTGGAACGAGCCGATCCCGAAATTCGGACCGTTCTGGCTCACTATCGTCCATCTCGTAACTATTTATACCATAACACCGCTGTTTTCGGCAAGCAACCTGTAAAAAATATCAATAAAAACAATGAGTACTAAATCACGATCCGCTTGGATTCAGGGGTTCGCGGCTAGCTCACCTCCCGCACGACCAGGGGCTCAACCCCAAGTTCTACAGCTAGCCGATCGGCTGCTGCCTCAGCCTGTCGCTCGGACGTGAATGGCCCCACCACGACACGGTAGCGTCGCCCCGAATTGAGCTCAACGACGTGAATGTGCACGCTCTGATACTCCCCCCGTAGCCTTCCAGCGAGAGCCCGCGCGTTGACCTTTACAGCAAAGGAGGCGACCTGGACCCGCAGACTGCCGAAGGCGCCACGGCGGCCTCGGTATGCGACCACTTTGATTTCCACGTGCTCGGTGCCTTTACCGGTCATCCTTAAGGCCTTTGCTGCCGCCAGGGACAGGTCAATGATTCGGCCCTTGGCAAAAGGGCCGCGGTCATTGATACGGACGGTGACACGACGGCCGTTCGTCAGCGAACGCACCTGCACGACCGAACCCATCGGGAGCGTTCGATGCGCGGCCGTCAGCTTATACATATCGTAGCGCTCTCCGTTGGCGGTCGTTCTCCCGTGGAACCCTGGCCCATACCAGGATGCAACCCCTCGGTCCACGTACCCGACTGGATAACGCGCGGCGTACTTCGCTCGCTCCGGCGGTCCCCCGGCGCAGCCGCCCAATGCCCAGGCGGCGAAGAGAAAGACAGCCAACGCGAGGTGGCCCACGGTGCTCGGGTTCTGCGCACTTACGTGCCCACAGCGGTTAGAACTCATCCAGCGACTTTCCCTTGAGCACATCCAGAGCCTTCTGCGTGTCCGAGACGGTCAGCACCACGAGGGCACGTCGCCCTTCCCGGGAGGGTGTGCAGTAGCCACAAGTGATATTGATGTGAGAATCCTTGAGATGCTTGACGACCTCTCCGAGGGCGCCAGGCTTGTTCTCCAAGCTCAGCACCAGGACGCTCTCCTCCTCAAACTGCATGTTCCCGGCATTCAGAGCGGCTCGCGCGCGCTCCAAGTCTGACACGATGAGTCGGAGTTTGCCTGGGCCGGTGGCTTCCGCGGCCGAAAACGCTTTGATATTGACTCCCGCTGCACCCAGCATTGAGGACACTTGTGCGAGCACGCCAGGCTTATTCTCCACATTAATGACCAATTGCGTTGCAGTCGGCATGATCCTGTCTCCATCCTACAATCTTAACGATCGCCTCTTGCCCCTCGCCTCGAGCCTAGCTCTTATACCCATACACCCAACGTGCAGCCCTGCCCCCCGGTCAAAATTTCTTCTCCTGGCTTCGGCCTGAAGATTCGCCCCTGCATTTCCAGCTCAAGCTCCCCCTCTACCACCAGCAGCAGCTCATCCGTGCCGTGGACAAAATCATTCCACTCCTGTCCAGGCCCATCGGTCCACAGCTCGCAGCTAAACCCGCGAGCCCGCCAGTCTCTTTCGATCAGCGTCCGATCCAATAACATATGTCATGAATTCTATCAGTTCTCTCGAGGCTTGGCGACTGTGTGCGGTAGAGCTCAGGCTCTGAACCTATTCCGACCTCATGTGGAGGGAAGTATGCTAGGTGTGCCCAGCCTAGACAGCAAGGGGATGCAGCATGAGCCGGCATCCCCTCCCGAATCGCAGAAACCGAGTTAGGCTGACTGTTAGGGTGAAGGTTCCATCTCGCCAAATTTTAGCGGGTGCCGCCGAACGAGCGTCCTGGTGCGCACTATAGGAGGGTCCCTCTGGGGGGAAGGCGTAGTGGACGCATCAGAACTGTTCGGCGGCAGGCCCCGCGTATCATCCTTGACCTTTGCGAAGCGACTATGAACATCCGCTTGTGGCGGCGCAGGTGTCGCATTTCAGACAGGTGCCGTTCCGGACCAGCGTAAACTGGTTACATTCCATACAGGGGTCGCCCTCGTAACCCTTCTGCCGCGCGACCTGGACCGCTGTGTAGGTGATCTCCCGCTTCAGCTCCACCTTGTGGGCGACCCCCCGAGTGTCGTGGCCGTTCCCCTTAACTCCATCGCCGATGCCGTGTCGGGCCGGAAAGAGCTCCGGGCTAATCCCGGGGGCTAACGCCTGCGCATCCACCGGCTCACTGTCCATACACTCGGGGTCCTGCTCATCTTTTTTAACCGAATCGCCTCGCAGGTCATCCTCCACCACCTGTCCTAGGTCGTAACGGCCCAGATACGTGATGGCAAGCTCGCGGAAGATGTAATCAATGATCGACGTGGACATCTTGATTCGATCGTTCAGCTTCACCGGCCCGTTCGGCTCGAAACGTGTGAACACGAACGCCTCGACGAACTCTTCCAGCGGCACACCATGCTGCATGCCCAGCGAGATCGCGATGGCAAAACAGTTCATCAGGCTCCGGAACGCTGCTCCCTCCTTGTGCATGTCCAGGAAGATCTCGCCGAGTGTGCCATCGGCATACTCCCCGGTCCGAAGATAGATCTTGTGGCCGCCGACGATCGCCTTCTGGGTGTACCCACTCCGCCGTTCCGGCAGGCGGCGTCGTCTCGCGAGGTAGCGGAACATGACTCGCGCCGCCTCTCGCTCGGCCGCTGCCAGGACTTCCCTGCTTTCCGCTACCTCTCCCGAATCCGAGGAGGCATTCAGCGGCTGGCTGAGCTTCGACCCGTCCCGGTACAGCGCTACCGCCTTCAGCATGCAGTGCCAGGCCAACAGATACGAGGCCTTCACATCGTCGATCGTGGCATGGGCCGGCATATTGATCGTTTTACTTATGGCTCCTGAAATGAATGGTTGGGCCGCGGCCATCATCCGGATGTGCGCATCCACCGGGATAAAACGCTGGCCGGTCCGGCCGCAACGGTTCGCACAATCGAATACCGCCAAGTGTTCCGGTTTGAGATGTGGCGCGCCCTCCACAGTCATGGTGCCGCAGCAGTATTCGTTCGCGGCCGTGATCTGCTCCTGAGTAAACCCGAAGGCCTTCAGCATGTTGAACGTCGGGTCGCTCAATTGAGCATCAGTCAGACCGAGCTTTTCGCGGCAGAACTCTTCACCGAGCGTCCATTTATTGAACGCAAACTGGATTTCGAAGGCTTGCCCCAGTGCGGCCTCCAACTGGTCAAGCGCTGCTCCGTCAAAACCGCGCGCCTGCAGCGCCTCGTGATTGATAAAGGGTGCCCCGTTGAGCGTCCGGCGGCCGGTGCAGTAGGTGACGATATCCTGTATCTGCGCTGCGCTGTACCCCAGCGTCTCCAGCGCAGGCGGGAGGCTCTGATTAATGATCTTGAAATACCCACCGCCCGCCAGCTTCTTGAACTTGACCAAGGCGAAGTCCGGCTCGATGCCGGTGGTGTCGCAATCCATTACCAACCCTATAGTGCCGGTCGGAGCCAGTACACTGACCTGGGCATTGCGGAACCCGTATGCCACGCCAAGCTCCAACGCGCGATCCCACGCGCGACGCGCGGCCAGCAGCAGATCCGGCGGACAGTGTTCAGGTTGGGTTCCTCGTGGTTTGATCGTCAATCCTTCGTATTCCTCAGATGGCGCGTTGTAGGCCGCCCGACGGTGGTTGCGGATGATGCGCAGCATGTGCTCGCTATTCCGTGCGTAGCCCTCGAACGGTCCGAGCTCGGCCGCCAGCTCGGCCGAAGTGGCGTACGCCTCGCCCGTCAAGATTGCCGTTAGCGCCCCGCAGATGGCCAGCGCTTTCGGCGAATCATAAGGAATACCCTGGCGCATGAGAACGGTGCCCAGGTTGGCATACCCCAGCCCCAGCGTCCGGAAGACGTAACTCTTCTGGGCGATGGATCGGCTTGGGAACGAGGCCATGAGGACACTGATCTCCAGCACGATTGTCCAGAGCCGTATCGCATGTCGGTAGTCGTCCAGATTGAAGCGACCATCGGGTGTGAAGAACTCACCGAGATTTAACGATGCCAAGTTACATGCAGTATCGTCGAGGAACATGTACTCCGAGCACGGATTCGACGCGTTAATCCGTCCGTCCTCGGGACAGGTGTGCCACTGATTGATCGTCGTGTCATACTGCGTGCCAGGATCGGCGCAGATCCACGCCGCCCAGGCGATCTTGTCCCAGAGCTCACGCGCCTTCACCGACTTGACGACCTTGCCGTCCGTGCGCCGCTTGAGCGGCCACTCCCCATCCTGTTCCAGGATCTCAAAGAACTCGTTCGGAATGCGTATGCTGTTGTTTGAATTCTGTCCCGACACCGTCTGATAAGCCTTGCCCTCCCAATTCACGTCATACTCATGGAATACGAAGTGCGTGAAACCTTCTGCCGCGTAAGTGAACATCCGCTGAATGTACGCCTCAGGCACTGCCGCCTGCCGTGCGGCTCGGATAGCCTCCTTCAGCGTTGGGTTTTTCTGCGGGTCTGTCTCGACGGTTGTCTGCCCCTCGCTGTCCGGTACATGGCACGCCTTCAACACGGCGTTCAGCCTTTGCGCGCAAATCTTCGACCCCGTGACCATGGCGGCCACTTTTTGCTCTTCGATCACCTTCCAATCAATGAATTCCTCCACGTCGGGATGGTCGAGATCGAGGCACACCATTTTCGCGGCGCGACGCGTGGTTCCTCCTGACTTGATGGCGCCGGCTGCGCGATCTCCGATCTTCAGGAAGGACATTAACCCCGAGGACTTGCCACCACCCGACAGCGGCTCATCCTCCGCGCGCAGCTTGGAGAAATTCGACCCGGTTCCTGACCCGTATTTAAACAGCCGTGCTTCCCGCGTCCAGAGGTCCATGATCCCGCCTTCATTGACGAGATCATCGTCAATCGACTGAATGAAGCAGTTGTGAATCACCACGTTGTTGGAGAGATACTGGCCGCTTTCGGTCTGAATGTCGTATACAGACTGGAGCCTGACCGCTTCGATGTGCGTGATCGGCTCTTCTTGCAGCGCTGGAAGCCGTTTCTCACCAAGCTGCTCGGCGCATGCCACCGCCAGTTTCCGTCGTTTGTCTTCGGAGATAAATCCGACCAGGTCTTGGAACTGGACACGCGATTGTGGGTCTGCGATCGAAACGAAGTACGGCGTGCGCCGCTGCTCTCTACTCTCTGCGCCTCGCTGCACGCGCGCATAGATCCCCAGGTTCAGCAACAGCACCTGGACGTCCAGTGCCAACTGCTGCGAAGTCGTGGTCAACACAATGTCCGCGGAGTGGGACGTACGAGAACGAAGGCGGACTCCCGCGTTCACCTGGAACAAGGCCGACAGGTAGGCCGTTTGCGCCTGGAGGCCGAGCGACCGAATCCTCGAAGGCATCGAGGGCTCCGCACTCCCGCCCAACAAGTCGTACTTTTCGAGAAACACGCCGAGGGCTTCTCCGTGCAAGCGAATGCGGCGGAAATCCAGACCAGCGGTCTTGGTCTCGGCGGAGGTGATCTGACAGAGCATTCCCTCGAAGACCCGATGTGCCCGTTCCACGATGAAGTTGAATTCTTCCTTATCGATCGTCATGAACTCTACCGCGTAGTTGCGCTTTGCGCCCTGCTCGTATTGATTGACAAACCCATCCGCTTGCAGCCAGCCAGCTAGGGCTGCCTCGTACACATCTCGGGAATCCGACTGCGCAGTCACAGTCGTCCGGGTCGAAAGGTGAAGGCGCATACCAGGAGCGAGTTGATCAACACGGCGCCAGGAACCGACCGAGCGGCGCCCGGCCAACGCATAGACTAGGTGATCACCTGTTGCCTCGAGGCAGGTTCCATTCTTGAGGACAACCCGAAACACCATCTTGTAGCCGTTCGTGGCAACTGCTGCCACCCGGGTTGTACCTGTGCCCTCGTCGCTCCCGTCGTATATCTCCAGACCGACCATATCCTTCGTGACGACCTCACCGATTGGAACCGGGCCTTGTGGGGTGGACAGGAGAGCATTGTAAGGCTGGCACGCGTGAGGTTGCGGGTGCTCGAAGGCGTTGGTGGCTTTCACGATTTCGTGCGTGCTCGGGTCCACATAGTAGTGACCCTGAGCCGGGCCGGAGAGACCATACGCATAGTGCAGGCCGGTGTTGAACCACTGCGGCGAGTTCGGCGCCGCCATCTGCCTGGCCAGCATGTAGCACAATTCGTCATGGAAGCTGGACGCATCCTCCTCCTTGTTGAAATACCCGTAGGCCTGACCCCAATGGGTCCAGCAACCAGCCAGCCGGTGGACCACCTGGCGTGCGTCACGTTCCCCTCCCAATACCGGCTTGCCGTCGGGCCCGCTGAGGGGTGTTCCATCTGGTCCAGCCTGGGGAACCCCTGCCTTGCGGAAATACTTCTGCGCCAGGATATCCACTGCCAGTTGGGACCAGCGTGCGGGGACATCAATGTCTTCCAACTTGAAGACCGTTGACCCGTCGGGGTTTCTGATCTCAGAGGAACGTTTCACGAACTGAATGTCCTGGTACGGACTCTGTCCCTTGCGTGTGAACCTGCGTTCGATCCTCACGTCATCCCTCCCTGCTGGTCAGCTATAGTCGTCCCGCCCTATGTCCGAGCCGTCTTTCCCTGGTGTATGTAGGTTGATGAGCAAGCCTCCAGGCGAAAAACGGCTGCGTTTATGGCATTGAACAAGAGTTTATCTATTTGACAATATTGATAATTACTGCTTTCCAGGCTGAGTAATGAAACGTTCCCGAGAGCCCACTCTACCCGTTTTATCGAGACGCATCGCATTTGAGGCAAAGAAAGAGTACAAAAGGTAGCGGAGGCGCAATATATAGATAGAGCTTGCCTTTGTCAATACTAAATATTGTGGTTTGTTGTGGATAAGGGAGAAGAGTCTGTGGACAGAGCAATCCAGGCCGTTTGGGGGCCTGCGAGGAGGCTCAAGAGGGGATTATCAACAGGCCGACGAAGCTAAAGGGGAGGGAAAACCGAGCGTCATATGACTGCCTCTCAACTATTTCCTGACAGGTCAGCACTTCAACACGGCAAGGACGAGATTCGGAGAAGCTCCGGCTCACGCCCACAGTTTGACTATTTCAGTGCTGTTGCCTATGTTCGCCACACCCCTGCGTTGCTTTCTTCATCTAAGCGGCGGGCTGATGGGCTCAGCGATGTGAGGGTTCGATTCTGAACAAGAGGAGGCTGCCATGTACGTATGGAGCAAGCGGATCGTGATAGGATTGCTGGCCGCGTTCGCCATTCTCTCCGCGGTGTTTCTCGTTCAAGGCTATCCAGGAGAAACCAGCGTGTTGAAGGTCCACACGACGCGCTGGATCACGATGAATTATGCCGGGCTGGTCATCTGGATCTTCATCTGGATGATTGACCAGGCGCGCGTACGGGGGAAGAATGTCTGGTTGTGGCTGGTCCCGTTCCTGTTCGCGCCATTGCCCGTGCTCATGGTGTACATTCTCATTCTGCAGCGCAGGGCGAAGACGTGAAGGACAGCATTACACGGGCCGGTCATGCCTGCGCCGATCGATCGCTGAGGTGTTCCGCATCAACCACAACACCCACAGGCCAGGCAACGCGGCAAGGAAGGTGATGAAAAAGAACACTGGCCATCCGACAGCCTCAACCACATACCCAGACGGCGGTCCAACAAACACTCGCCCTAAGGCTGCCAACGCAGAAAGCAGCGCGTATTGAGTGGCTGTGTAGCGATGGTCGCATAAGGACATCAAGAGCGCCACAAACGCAGCTGTCCCCATGCCACCCGAGAGGTTTTCAAACGCAACAGCAGAAACCATCAGGGGATAACTCTTTCCGACCCACGCCAACACCATAAACGAAAGGTTCGAGATAGCTTGCAGGATGCCGAACGCAAGCAGGGAACGGAAGAGCCCTAATTTGACCATCAACGCACCGCCCACCAACGCTCCAAGCAGCGTGGCCATAAGACCCATCCCTTTATTGACGACCCCCACTTCGGTCACCGAGAACTCGACCCCACGGATGAGGAAGGCGGTCGTGAGTGAGCCCGCGAAGGCATCTCCCAACTTGTAGAGCACGATCAACACCAACAGAGGTATCGCCGTCGAGCGCGAGAAGAATTCCTGGAGGGGGCCCCGCACCGCCTCAGTCAGCGTCCTGGGCGTGGAAGCCGGAGCAGCAGGCTCGGGACTGAACATAGTTGCGGCGACGCCAATCAGCATAACCCCAGCCATCAGGAAGTAGGTATTCCGCCACCCGATGTGATCTGACAAAATCAGGGCCATAGCCCCCGAGACCAGCATCGCTATCCTGTAGCCCATCACCGAGACACCGGCGCCGAAGCCGCGCTCCTGGGGCTGGAGCGTATCGGTACGGTACGCATCAAAGACAATATCTTGGGAAGCCGAAGTAAAAGCCAATACGAGCGCGACAATTCCCAGAGCCCAAATCACATCCCCTGGACCAATTGCCCCCATGGCCGCAATTGCGGTCACCAGGGCGAGTTGAGTGGCGATCATCCAACCCCGGCGCCGTCCCAACCATGGCAGCGTGAAGCGGTCCATCAACGGTGCCCACAAGAACTTCAGAGTGTACGGAAGCCCTACCAGCGCGAAGATCCCGATCGTGCGCAGATCCACCCCCGCCACGGTCAGCCATGCTTGCAGTGTGCCGGACGTCAGCGCGAGCGGTAGGCCCGAGGCAAAGCCCAGGGGTAACAGGACGGCGATCCTTCTGTTGCCGAGGACTTCTAAGAGCCGGGGAAGTGCCACAGAGCCTCAGATGGGCAGCTAGAATGGGTCTTCCATTCCTGGGTTTTCCTGGCTGAAACGGAGGACGGCACGCTTCGGGTGTGCTGAGAACCACACGAAGCGATCAAAGGGAGAACTTCCCGTCACAATCGTGAGGGAGGTGAGAGAAATGGAGCCATGAAGGGCGTCAGGAGAAAAGGATCAGCCGTGGGAAGGAAGGGACGCTTCAGCAGGGTTGACCGTTAAAGACACAGGGTTTGAAACGGGTCACGTCGAACTCAGTGTTCTCTTGATAGACCCTCTCGTTTCCGTTCACCCCGTCCTCCGTCGGATCGTTCCACAAGGTATGGTTCCACCAGTAGAACAGTGGAAAGGGTTCGGTGTAGTAGACTGGGTTTCCGTAGTGGCTGCGCATGTGCTTCTGGACCATCCGGCCGGTGACGTAGTCCACCTTTCCGTCGCCTTTGAGCGAAAACAGCATCAGGAACATGTGCGATTCATGGTCATAATGCTCGTCGAGCCGCAGAGTCAATTCCGGTTCGACCGGCAGAGTTTCCGTCGTCCAGGCGGCTGGAGGCGCTACGACCGCCAAGCCGACTACCACGACAAGCATTCCGGCTGTCGATTTCCTCACAGTGGACCTCACAGGCCTAGGAACAGTATCTACGCCTAGTTATTTTAATGCGCTCGCGTTATCCTGTCAACTTCCCATGTCTCTGCGCCTGAATCGGCAGCGGCAGATCAGGCCCAGGCGCCGAGCTTGCTGGAACTCGACGCGTTCCTTATAATGGTGTGCTCATGCGCCAGCTCTCACCGAGAGCCACGTTGCACACGATTGGTTGCCGACTCAACCAAGCTGAGACCGCCCTGCTTGCTGACCGGTTGAAGAGGGATGGGTACACGCTGGTGGAGTTCGGGCATCCGACCGATCTGCTGGTATTGAACACCTGCTCCGTCACCGTCGGGGCGGAGTCCGACTGCCGGCACCTGGTCCGACGCACACTGCGCCACTCCCCTCACGCGTTTGTCGCGGTAACAGGCTGCTATGCACAAACCGGCGCCGAGGCGCTTCGCCGCGTACCGGGAATCGACCTGATCGTCGGCACCCAGTATAAGATGCACCTCCCGGACTATCTCCCAACACCAGCGACGCTTCAGAAACCGGCAGAGCCACAGGTGTTGCATGCCAGGTCGATCGATCGCGAGGACTTTGTGCTCCCCGGAACGGGCGACTATGAGGCGACGCGCGCCAACCTAAAAATCCAGGACGGCTGTAATTTCATGTGTTCGTTTTGCATCATCCCGTTCGCCCGAGGCCATGAGCGCAGTCGCCGCCTGGACGACATACTGAGAGAAGCCCAGGCACTGGTTGCACGAGGGCATCAGGAGCTCGTCCTCACCGGTGTCAACATCGGGCAGTTCCACCAGGGAACGCATTCGCTGCTCGACCTTATCCAACAGTTGGAGCAGGTCGCTGGTGTGGAGCGTATCAGGATTTCCTCTATCGAACCGACAACGATCCCGATGGAACTCCTGGATTACATGGCCACCTCGTCCAAGCTCTGCCGCTACTTGCATGTTCCGCTGCAAAGCGGGGACGATAGAATCCTCAAGGCGATGAACCGACGGTACACGGTTCGGGAGTACGTCTCATTCATCGAACAGGCGGTTCGCTCTGTGCCGGATCTCGGGCTAGGCACCGATGTCATGGTCGGATTTCCGGGGGAAGGGGAACAGGAGTTTGCCAACACCCTGGCGCTGGCCTCAGATCTCCCTTTCTTCTACTGCCATGTCTTCAGTTTTTCCAAACGGCCGAGCACCGCCGCGGCACGGATGAGGAACACCGTCCACCCTGCTGAGGTCAAGGCTCGCAGCCGCACCCTTTCCGAGCTCTCGCGTGCCAAGCGGTTGGCCTTTTACCAAAAGCATATCGGGCGCAGGGTGAAGGTCTTGTTCGAATCGCGCGACGTCACTGGTCGCTGGACCGGCTTGACCGGGAACTACATCCGAGTGGCGGTCGCCGCTCCCGAGGACCTGTCGAACTGCCTCCGGGATGTGACCATCACGGGTGCCATGGATGGCCTTGCTCTCGGCCATCTCGCGGAAGGTGACCCACTCTCGTAAGCTCACGTCATGAAAACAGACCAGGATTCGCGAGCACAGCAGGTCCACATCGAGACGTTCGGGTGCCAGATGAACCAATATGACAGCGAGCTGGTGCGCTCGCTGCTCAAGGCGCGGGGCTTTACCTTGACCGAAGACAAAGAGCAGGCGGACGTGATCCTGATGAACACCTGCGCGATCCGGGAGCATGCCCATAACAGGGTCTACGGGCATCTGGCTGAACTGAAGGCGATCAAGCGCCAGCGCAACCTCGTGGTCGGCGTGTTGGGCTGCATGGCGCAAAATCTCAAGACAGAGTTGATCGAGACTGAGCCCATCGTGGACATCTTGGTGGGGCCGGATTCCTATCGTCGGCTGCCTGACCTGATCAGCAAGGCACTCGAATCCCAGGGACAGGACAACACGCAACCCGGCATCGCCGTGGACCTCTCCGAATATGAGACGTACGGGGACATCATGCCGGAGCGGGCAGAGGGCGTGAACGCCTGGATCGCAGTCATGCGCGGGTGCGACAACTTCTGCACATTCTGCGTGGTCCCTTACACTCGAGGGCGAGAACGGTCACGGGACCCGGAGGGGATCCTGCATGAGGCGAAGCTGTTGTTACAGCAGGGCTATAAGCAGATTACATTGCTGGGACAAAACGTGAATTCCTACCGGTTCGACGACTGGGACTTTGCTCGGCTGATCACAGCGGTGGGGGACCTCGCCGGCATTGAGCGCGTGCGATTTACGTCCCCGCACCCGAAGGACTTTCCCCCGACCCTGCTGGACGCCGTGGCCAGCCACCCCAAGGTCTGCAAGCATATCCATCTTCCGCTTCAATGCGGCAACGACCGAATTCTGAAATTGATGAATCGGACATACAGCGTGAAGGAGTATCTTGCGCTCGTGGACGCGATCCGGCAGCGCCGGGCCGATATCGCGCTGACCACTGACCTCATCTGTGGGTTCTGCACGGAAACGGAAGAGGAGTTCCTCGACACGTATAGAACCGTGCAGGATGTGGGCTACCACTCAGCCTTCGTCTTCAAATACTCTGAGCGCAAGCACACGATCGCCGCGCGCAAACATCCAGATAATGTGCCGGAACGAGTGAAGGCGGATCGGGTCACCCGCTTGGTGGATCTCCAGAAGTCGATCTCCCTCCAGAAAAACCGCGAGCTGGTCGGTTCCACCCTGCCGGTCCTGGTCGAAGGAGACGCCAGAAAATCCTCGATGCAGTGGATGGGACGAACCGATTCGACTCTGACAGTGGTGTGGGAAAAGCGCGCCTCACCGACCCGTCCGGGTGATCTGATCCCCGTCCACATCACACGGGTCTCGGCCACCACCTTGTTCGGAGAGGAGACCACTCCCCGATAGTTGCTTCTGTGTCTCCTCCCAGCCGTCTGCTCATCCTTCTGGCCATCGTCATCCCGCTTGGACTGGGCACAAAGCTCTATGAGGGACCTGGGGCGGGCTGGTCGCACGCCTATGGTGGAGCAATCTGTTACGAGGTCTTTTGGATTCTGGCGTTAAAGGCCTGCCTGCCACGAACCTCCATCCTGTTTCTCTCGACAGGCGTGTTTCTAGTCACGAGCGGCCTGGAATTCTTGCAATTGAGCCATCACCCGTGGCTCGAGTGGATCCGTGCGTTTGAACTCGGCCGCATCCTCATTGGAGACGGCTTCGACCCTTGGGACTTCGCGTACTACGCGATCGGCTGCGTGATGGCTGTCGCGCTTCACCGTTCTTTGGTGTGTCGCTCCAGAGCTACGCAGGCTGCCTCGTCAACCCAACTCGACCAGTTCCGCATGTAAGAGGACGACCTCCTTTGACAACGGCTGTCGGAAGTTCATCCGGCAGTAGCAGGCGTAGGTCACGTAGGTGTCCTGCAAGCAATATTCAGCGATGTCCTTCCCTCGCCCCTTGGCCCACATGTCAGCGACCTGAGCTCCACTGCCTGACTTGGTCTCGACATCCAGCACCCGCGCGAGCACATCCAGTTTGATCCAGCCCCGGGACTCCCAGTTGCTCCAGACCGCCATCGTGTCGTAGACCGGCTCGGTCCGAAACTTGGCCAACGAAATTTCGACGCTGGGCTTGACCCGATGAATGATCGAGCGCTTCTTGATAAACGGGAGATCAAACCCTAACCCATTGTGCGTGATGAACTGGGCCGGCCGGTTCTGAGCCAATCGCTCCCAAAAGTGGCGCAGAAGCGCTGGCTCGTCCCCCCCATACCAGCACACGGCTCCCTTCGGCTCCATGGCATCACTGAACGTGATCAGCCCGATGCAGACAACTTGAGCGAAGGTCCCGTCAAAGGCGGATTTTTCGTAGTCCCGGTCCTGTTGGGCCGCTTCGCCCGCCTCCAGCAGGTCCTCCGGCCAAATGACTGGAACACCAACCAGGCGAGCCCAGTCCTGCTTCGGGATCTGGACCGTTTCAATGTCGAGTACGACTTTCATGCACTAGCTATGAGCTGACGGCTATCAGTTGTCAGCCGTAGGGTGAGTTTTCTGTCTTCTCTCGCTGATCGCTCATCGCTGAGGGTCATCTATCAGCGACCGAAACATGATGATGGCGTCCTGGTAGCCGCCATCGTTCTTCCGCACCGCTCCACGGAGCGCGCCAAGCTCGGAGAAGCCCAGCTTTTTCCACAGATGCCGGGCTGCCTGATTCTCCGCGAACACCAGGTTGAAGATGACGCTTCGATATCCCAACCACTTGGCATACTCCAGCATGGTGGCCCCCAGCAGCCAGCCGAGCCCCTTGTTTCGCCATTGCGGCGCCACGATAAACCCGGCGTTGGCGACTTGGCGAGCCCGGCCCGGCCAGTTCGATGTGAGATAGAACGCACCGGCCACCTCACTGCCCAGGTCGCGATCCGGCGCATACGCGACGACTGTGCTCTTGCCTCGGAACCAGTAGTCTATGAACTCTTCACGATCGGGGGGGCGATCATGCGGATAGGAAGTCCCTTCCTCGACGATGACCTGGTAGAGTCGGCGGAGCGGTTCAACATCGTTGGTGTCAGCCAGCGCCAGTCGAATCGGCGCGCCGTCCTTGAGTTTGGCATCGATTGGGAATCGCATCCCCTAACACCCCAGGCAGAAGACTCTCGGCATCAGCAGGTCTGTCGCTCAGGCGAATCACGGCTCCGTCTGGAACCGCTGAAGCCGCTCGATCAGCGGACGGTCGGCGGACGGAAAATCATACCCGCTTAACTGCTCCGGCGTGACCCAGCACAGCTCGTCGCACCCACGGGCTTCCGCATGGCCGGATTCCAGCGCGCAGCGGAAGAAGTGCAGCTCGACGGTCTGCTCAGGGTACTCGTGCCGAATGACCTCAAATCGAATCGGCGACGTCACCTCGATGCCGAGTTCTTCGCGCAATTCCCTCCGCAGGCAGTCCTCCATCGACTCATCGGGCTCACGTTTCCCCCCGGGGAACTCCCACAGCCCTCCTAAATGGACTCCCGGTTTCCTCCGTGTGATCAGATAGCGGCCTTTGTGGTGAATGAGGCCGGCTGCGACCTGAATGGGCAGTCCGTTGTCCACGGTGAGGATAAGGCGCACGCTACCGATTGTTTACCGCTGGGGCTCGAACGGGTACGTCTTGCAGAACTCCTTCATTGGGCAAAGCAGGCAATAGGGATCACGGGCGGTGCACACCATGGCCCCGAAATCCATGAGCGCCTGGTTAAAGTCGTATCCTTTTCCTTTGGGAATCATCGCCTCGGACAACTCCCACAGCCGGGTCTTTTGCGACTTGGGATCCCCGGATCCCATAAACACCCGGTGAAGAACCCGCATGACATTGGTGTCCAAAATCGGCGCGTCCTGGTTAAACGCAAAGGATCTGATGGCGCCGGCCGTGTACCGCCCAATCCCTTTGAACGAAAGGAGCTCCTCAGAGCCTTGGGGCAGCGTACCGCCATACCGGGCCACTGTTTCGCAGGCAATGCTATGCAAGCGTTCCGGCCGGATATTGTACCCAAGGGGATACCAGGTGGCTTTCACATCTTCAACCGGCGCGCGGGCCAGCTCGTTGAACGAAGGGTACCGCCCAAGAAACTCGTGATATTTGTCGATCACGCGATCCACCTGCGTCTGTTGGAGCATGACTTCCGAGACCAGGATCCTGTACGGATCAGAGGTCTTTCGCCAGGGCAGATCCCGGCCGTGCTCTCGATACCATTTCAATAGACGATGCCGGAACCGCCGCTTCACCCCGGAGTCGACCGCTAGAGCTGGCTTGCACGGCGCGCGCTTTGAGGGTCTGGAGTCGCCCTGCTTCTGCGTCACCTTAGCTCTCCATCATTTTCTACCCGGCATTCAAGTCGCCGCGGTCGCTCCACCGGCAACGTCTCGAAGCCACGCACGTTAGCGAATATGCAGCGAGCACACGATACTCCGCTGAACAACTCGAATCAACTGGTCTTACTCGTCAAGACAGGCGGACTTCCCCTATGAACACAACGCCCATCGGTAGTCATCTTGCCTTTCCCCGTCTCGAGCGCGATGATGACCCTGCCGGTCAGTTATTAGCTCAGGCACCAATGAGACAGGTCTCTTGGGTCAGCTTTGTTGCTCTCACAGCAGTGGTGGGACTAGGTCCGCTCAGTGCTTGTGAGCCCGACACCGAGACACGTTTCACGCCACATGCATGCCTCAATCGACTGACCACCGATCCGGATTTTGTCGATCTCTCCACGATCCCGTGGGTGGCGATCGATCTCAAGTACGCCTCACCAGATAATTTTATGGGAGAAAATCTCTATGGTGACTTTAGAACAGCGCTCTTACACAGAATAGCTGCTGGACAACTTGAGGTTTCTGCAATGGCCCTTCAAGCCCTGAAACCGGGCTGGAAGCTCTTGGTGTTTGACGGATTAAGGCCTCGCACTGTGCAACGGCAATTTTGGAACCGCGTCAAGGGCACACCCCAGCAGGAATACGTGGCCGATCCAGATAACGGTTCGATCCATAACTTCGGGTTTGCAGTCGATGTCTCCCTGATGGACGAGGTAGGCCGGGAAGTTGATATGGGCACCAGCTTCGATGACTTCTCGCCGCTGTCTGAACCACGACGCGAGGACGAGTTCCTCAAGGCAGGGAAGCTGACTCCTGCACAAGTCGAAAATCGTCGCATCCTCAGAAGAGTGATGAGCAAAGCCGGGTTCATCCAGTATCCCATTGAATGGTGGCATTTCGACGCGCTTCCGGCTGACATCGTGCGCAAGAATTACCCGATCGTCGAATGAACGAGCGGAGGACGAATCCCACGACAGCGACGCTATGTGTTATGGTATTCAAGGGGCCGGTCGAGGGGCTCCTGAGCTGGTAAAGGAGGCACACAGCGTCAAGATGAGTGCACGTGAACTGTTCGTGCCGGCAGTCGTGACAACCCTGCGCACGATTGATCCCGGAGAAATTCGAGCTGTGACCCTTGTGTTGCCGGATGAGTACGAGATGGCCGGCACGAGGTATCCGATACGAGATGAAATGCGGCCGGGGAACGCGTTTCTTGCCAGACCAATTGGCGCGAGAACCGGAAAATTTCGCAGGCGGATGTATACGCGTTCGAACAGTGCGGTCACCTCCGAGCGCATCCTCGAAACCATCATTAACCATACCCATGAGGAGAGGGCGGATTCGTCAATCTGGTGGCAGACCGAGGAAGTCGAGGCACTGCAACGGAAGGGCGGCACGATCGAGGTTCGCATGGGTCTGAGCCAGGATGGCACTCAGCTCATCCTGTATGAAAACAGCGCCCGGTGTGAAGATACCAACCTGCGACTGGAACCCGATGGTGAATGGCAGCGCATGCGATTTCTCGGGATCGCCTTCTCGACCGGGATCACCCCCTTTCTGGCTCATCTCCGCTATATGAAGGCCCTGGAATTCGGGCGCACGCGCGAGCACCCCGGCTCCTATTACACGCTTGTGGTGAGCGTGCGCAAGCCAAGACATTTGATGGAGCATGACGAGTTGCTGGAACTCGCGCGCAAGTTCCCCGAGAATTTCCGATACTATCCTGTGCTGACCCGCGAGTGGCCCGCTGACTGGCCTTATGGGAAAGGAAGGATCATCCGCAGCCGAGGAACAACAAATGGAGAAGAGGGGGTTGATTTAGGCCCCTTGCTTGGCGTGGCGCCTGATCTGCAGAACTATCACGTGAGGATGTGCGGGAATAAGACAGCCCGCAATCAGCTCCAGCGAGGGTTGCAGCAAGGTGGATACCGTCCGTTAAGCTTCCGGTCAGAAATTTGGTAGGACAGGGAATGCCATGCTGAGCCAGGCCTGACTCCGCCCTGCGCCCTACAAGAGCGCCACGTGAATCCGCCCCCAGCCCTCCGTTAGGGACCTTGTCACTAAGTCACAGCGGGGTTGTGCCTTGCGAAGGCAGGTTGTCCTGACCACCCCTGTGACAGAAACTGGAAGCGAGCTCTGCACTCCTAGACTTGGAGGGGGATGTTGCAGGGAAGCTGGCGCGCCCGGCAGGAGTCGAACCTGCGACAACCAGCTTAGAAGGCTGGGGCTCTATCCAACTGAGCTACGGGCGCCCCTCTTCACGGGGGTGAGGACTGAGGGCCGAGGACTGAGGACTCAGGGCATCGCCTGACAGTTTCCCGCTCAGTCCTGAGTCCTCATCACTCAGTTCTAAGGGTATGGTCGGGGCGAGAGGATTTGAACCTCCGACACCCTGCTCCCAAAGCAGGTGCGCTACCAGGCTGCGCTACGCCCCGACACTGGAATTACAAGCAGTTGCATTCTGCCCTGTTGGGGCGGAATTGGCAAGTATTAGATAGCAGGTATTCGCTTTTGGGGTGGGCGGCCCCAGCGCCCTCAACGACGTGCCCGTTGCTTGCCAAAAAGTAAGTGATAGGCTGCCCCGATTCTACGGGAGTCGGGCAGGAAAGGCGAATCAGGGGACGGGGCGGATGCACACGGTGAGATAACACAAGAGCCCCACCCCCTCACACCTGACGCCTAACGGCCTTAAGTGGATGTGTGATTGCAAGACCTGGCCCTCACCAGCTTAATCAGCGGGTAGGGCACTTTCCCGTAGAGCCACGCCTGAGTGTCCTC
>JACZQN010000114.1 GCA_022545705.1 Nitrospirota bacterium
CGTCGCCGGACGCCCTCGGCCTGTCGCCGCAAGCCGTTCCTCTCTCATGCTGTTCCATTGTCCGCAATCCGGGCAGCGCCCGAGCCAACGAGGAGATTGATGCCCGCACGCCTGGCAGAGGAAACTGGTCTTGGCCCTCATCCGCCGGAGTCTCGTTATCGCATCGGACGCAAGGAGACAGCCACGCTGGTATCTTAAAGAAACTGGAGCGAAATTACAAAGGGGACCCGATCATCGGAGTCCCGAGGACTACAGTTTTTTTCGTACCTCCTTCCAATTCTTGGCCACTTGGGCTTTCCTCGGCAATTCCTCGTCCTCTTCAGACGCCGGCATGATAATCACTCCGATTCGATGTTCGACCAGGACTTCCGCAAACGCCTTGGTTCGCCCGATTCCTATTCTGAAGTTCGTCCACCCTCCCGCTTTCATGTCCTCGATTTTAGCTGCCAGCGCTTCTCGACCAGGGTCAACGCTCATCCTCAGGCCGGCAGGAAATTTATGTTTCCCGAGCCACTCAGGAAGGCCCCCTCGCTCTCCGAACCGCACCAGCGTTCCGGAATCTGACCACGACAGATAGATCACGTTATAGAAAAACTTGGTCAACCGTGTGAGCTCCTCCGCGGCATCCGGAGCCGGACCGCGTCGACCGAAGCCGCCGAAATCCAGCGGTACGGGAAGCAGTGGTATCTTCGGACCAGCAGCTCTTTCAACGAGGGCAGCAGCCTCCACCAATAAAATAGGGCGTCGGCGCTCCCACACCGCCAGTGTGGCGGTGGCTTCCGGACTCGTCACCCGCTTGTTGTCCGCGAGCCGGACCGTCATCACGTGGTTTCCTCGCCGCGGCGGCGCATACTCAAAAAACGCGCGCCCATCTCCTCCGGTCATTGCCGTGGCGACCGTCTTTCCTCCCACGAGAAGTTCAAGCCGCTCCCCCCCGAGCCCAGCACGCCTAAGCAGGCTCTTGCCAACCAGCCTCGCTTCGATCCTGGCCGGCCGACCGGGTATCGTCAGCACATCGTGGACCGAAAGAACACCGGTGATCTTGTCGGCCGCGACAGCGTCAGCGGCCACCACAATGCCCACACTGACAGCCGGCAGCTCAATCAGTAACCACGCGAGAAACACCAGACTAGCACCCTGCACCCAGGTGTTCGCACGCATTCGCATACTCCTCTGACCCGCCTCAGCGCTCAGCCGCATGTCTTTGTGCACGTCCTCACGTCTCTTGGCCCGCATAGACCCACTAAAACAATCCATGGCCCCGTTTCGCGAACCCATACGCATCAAAGGCGGACACGATGGCCAGGGCGAGATACAGCAGCTCAGCCTTCGGCCAGAAGACACGAGACACGAGGAGCAGCGCAACTCCGATCGCCAACAGAACGTAGCCCCGCTTCTCTCCTAAGTACAAATGGCCGACCCCGGCCACAATGGACAACGAGGCAGCCCGTACTCCATGCCATGTTTTCTCCCGTTCATCCATGACCGCTACTTCTTCTTCAGCACAGCCAACACGTCAGCGACGTGGGCGTCCACCTTCACTTTACGGAACATCCCTTTCATGACGCCGGCCCGATCGATCACAAACGTACTCCGTTCAATACCCCAATGTTTCTTGCCGTACAGGTTCTTTTCTTTGTACACACCGTAGGTCCTCGAGACCGAAGCGTCCCGATCGCTCAGCAGCGAAAACGGCAGGTGATGTTTCGCACGAAACTTGCGGTGAGACTCCTCACCGTCCAGGCTCACCCCCAACACCACAGCGCCGGTTTTCAGGAGCGACGCCATGGCATCACGAAAATCACACGCTTCTTGTGTGCACCCTGGCGTGTCGTCTTTCGGATAAAAGTAGAGCACCACTTGTTTGCCTTTGAAACTCTTGAGGCTCAGGGTTTCCCCTGTGTCGCTGGGGAGGGAAAAGTCGGGGGCTTCCCGGCCCGGGGTCAATTCGTCTG
Organism: Nitrospirota bacterium; assembly: GCA_022545705.1. Taxonomy (GTDB): domain Bacteria; phylum Nitrospirota; class Nitrospiria; order Nitrospirales; family Nitrospiraceae; genus JACZQN01. Next base: position 1,956 of record JACZQN010000114.1, read on the forward strand.
ACATCTGGTCGCTCCCTGCTCGCCGGCCACGCTCCATCATACCGAGGATGAATGAAGCCCGGCAACCGGAAACCACACCCGGTCATGAAGCGCGACTTCAGAATTCGGCCAAGGCGCACAAGCGAGGGGAAGGGTTGACTTGCCTTCTCAGGGCGGGAACGGAACGCGTTGGGTCAGCGGGGGACGCCGCCGCCGAAGATCGGCCCGCTGCCGGAATGGGGATGCCGATCGGATTGACCCGGGAGAGCAGGTTCTGGAGATCCGTAGGGCCGCAGGGCCGGCGAGTCCCAGATGACCCGATGGCCGGGCGCTAAATTCGCAGCCTCAAGAAAATGCCGGCGGGCCTCGGCGGTCTTCCCCAACGCAAAGAGGGCAAGCCCTAAGTTGTAGTGCGCCTCGGCTGACTCCGGGGCTCCCGCGACAGCCTGGCGAAAACTCACTGAGGCTGCTTCGTGCTGCCCTTGCTCATACTGTTGTGTCCCTTGGACCGTCTGCTCCATCACTGGTCGAGGCACATCCGGCCCAAGCGCAAGAGGTGTCCGTAGCTCCGCCTTCGAGCACGCCACAAGCGCCAGCAACACGAAGGCTGCGACGACCATGCCGACAAAGGGCCCAGTCCCCGTTGAGCAAGTCAGGCAGCCTGCGGGAGAGATCATAGCATCCTCCGCTTGCGAAGCTCTTCTTCAATGCCCTTTCGGTACAACACCTCCCACTCGGGGCTTCCTTCGACAATGGGGCGTGAATAGGAAGCCAGCCGCGCCCGAACGATCCGATCCACTTCACGCTCCTGGGCAAGCTCGGAAGCAAGGACTCGCTTGATCTCGCGCAAGGCGTGGGCTTCGTCCCCTTTCAGACGTGCGTTGGAGGAGTTCTTCAGGCAGGAGAGAATGACGTGCGCAAGGTGGTTGATCTTATCGTCGCTGAGTATCACGCTACAGAGACATGATCCGTCACACGTAAAGGGTGATGGGCGAGAATCCCCATCATGGATGATAGATCACGCACCACGACTTATAGGATCAGCTCCCGCTCCTTAGCCAGCTTATTCTTAATCATGGTGAACATCTTCTGGTAGTCCAGACGGCCCCGATCGATCTCCTCCTCATAGGTCTTCATGAGCTCACGCACTTCCGCATTCAGCCGATCTTCGACGGTCAGCTCGTCCGTGATGGCTCGATCCAACTCCTCTACGAGCGCTTTGGGAGAGCCCACGAGTTCGAGGTGCTCCTGTTCCTGGAGGCGCGAGGAGAGGGACTCAGCCATGTGTCTTACACGTTCCTTCGTCAGCCTCACCTGAGCCCTATCAGATCTTCTCGACCTTAATCTTGGTGGCGCTCATCGCCTGCCGCAACAGGGTGGGATCTCCTAGAATGCGGCCCACGATGTTCACCCGGTCGACCGGAACCGGATCCGGACCGCGGCTCATCGGGGTACGTCCGAAGAAAATGGTCAGCACGCCACCCGCCCCCCAAAAGGCGACGTCTCCAACTTTGACCTGCGTCGTGGCTGTTTCGCGGTGGTCTGTGACACCCGGAATCTTGAAGTAGAATTCCTCACCCCAGATGTTCAGCGCTGTCTCGATCGGCAGCGCCGCGTAAATCGCGTCCGCGGTTTTGTTGGACTTCAACTCTGCTTCAAGACTCACCGGCCCAACCGAAATTCTGACGCGCCGTCCTGCGTTGTCCATCGTTCAGACCCGATACAATCCGATACGTTCACCGCTCGTGTTCCAACCGTGAGGCGGAGATACCACGAGCCGTGTTTACCATTCGAGGCGGGAATTTAGCTTGTTTCCAACGTGAAATCAAGGCTAGAATCCCGCCGCGCGGCTCGTCGCAACTCTTGCCCCATGCTGGAATCCTCATTTATTCTGCTGAAAGGCATCGGTGAGTACACGGAGCGCCGACTCTGGGAGAGCGGAGTGCGCGATTGGCAGACGTTTCTCTCGAGCCGCTCCCTTCCCGGCGTCGCGCCAGCGCGCAAACAGAGCTACGATGTCGTCATCGCCTCGGCGATTCAGCATTTCCAGGAGGGGCGCTCACGATTCTTTTCGCGCTGCTTGAAATCACGGGATCATTGGCGCCTCTTGCAAGCCTTCCGAGCACGTACCCTGTTCCTCGACATTGAGACGAATGGCGCCCCGCCGCCCTATGGTGACGTGACCGTCGTGGGACTCTACGCCGATGGACAGATGACCAGCCTGGTCCGCGGGATTTCATTGACCGAAGAGCGACTCCATAGGGAATTCTCGCGGTATGATCTGTTGGTCACCTTCTTCGGAAGCGTCTTCGACATCCCGTACCTGCGAGCGAAGTATCCCGGACTGGTGCTCGATCAGCCGCACGTGGATCTCTGCTTTGCCGCGAGGCGTCTCGGCCTCGCGGGAGGCCTCAAGCAGATCGAAGCACTGATGGGGATCCAGAGACCCGCCGATGTGCAAGGCCTGGATGGATGGGAAGCGGTCAGACTCTGGAATGCCTGGGAGCGCGGGGACTCAACCGCGCTCGATCGCCTGCTTCGGTACAACGAGTCCGACACACGGAACCTCGAGCCGCTTGCCGATCTGTTGTACCAGCGACTGGTTGCGCGTTATGGACCACCGGCGCTGAGGCGCGCGACGTCATCGTGATCGCTCCGCCAATTCATACGATGACCGCGATTCAGGATGAACTCGCGTGCAGTTGACACGGAAACGCCTTCCAAGAAACCGCTTTTTTTGATTTGACAAACCACCCGAAGGCAGGTAGTCTCCGCAAGCATGAGTCAGGATCTCCATTCGTGTCGAGGGAGATCAATCGCCTCGGTTAGTGAGTTTACCTCCAGTCTTCTCATCCCCAACCCGCTTCACATATCCTCCTCGAGCTTGGCCGGAGCCTCTGCGTGTCAGTGATGCGCGTCGCATCGCTGTGCCTCCTCACACTGCTTACTTGCCTCGGAGGGTCAGCATTTGCGGCGGAGGGGAGCAGTCCTGAAGAGGTCCTGCGCACGTTGGTGCGAGCCAATGCGGAGAAGGACCTCGCCACGATGTCGAAATTGATGGCCCACGATGAGGACGCGATCAGCTACACCATCGGTGGGCGGAAATACGTCGGGTGGACTGCCTTGGCGCAAGACATGCAAGACGAGTTTGACTCCGTTACGCGCCTTGAGATTCCGATCCACGAGTTAACAGTCTGGACGCGAGGCAACCTGGCGTGGTTCGCGATGGAACTTGACTACATTCGGTACGTCGGTCATGGCAAAGACCAGCGGCGCATCGTCCTTCCCTTGCGGGAGACCGGAGTTCTGGAACAGCGAGATGGGCGCTGGATCCTGGTCGCGTGGCACGAATCGTCCCGTCTTGCAGGGGGCGGGATGCCGGAAGGGACAGGGATCCCTACTTCTCCGAGACAGGGGATCGACGGCACGACTGCGCCTTCAGATCACGCCAATCTGAGCGGTGAATGGGAGATCAGCGGTGAATGGGAGATCCACGAAGAGGACAAGTCCTACACGGCCACACTCGATCGCTTGGGCAACGGCACGTACACGTGGCAAGGCGGCCGGATTCGCACGACTCTGTTCGCCGACAGGCAGTGGCAGGGGACCTGGCATCAGACGGGAAACGATCGGGAAGGGGGATTCGAAATCTTGCTGTCGGAAGACAGAGAGGAAGCGAAAGGCGTGTGGTGGTACACCCGAGTGGGAGACAGAACGAACATTCCAGAGCGGCAGTGGGGCGGGACCTATCTTTGGAAGCGCCTCACCCCAGCCGCAAAAGCCATCAAGGGAAACTGATCCTTTGAGGTACGCGGCCCCGAGCCGGACACGGACGGTGAGCAGGCTGCGCTAACCATCTTTCTAGGAGGAGACATGTACCGACCAATCCTGGCAGCACTGCTGATGCTTGCCTGCGCCGGGCCATCTTACGCTTCTGGCAACCATGATCATGCCGTGCCGACGCTGAAGGGCCAGGCCAAGACGGA